>NZ_NCTE01000344.1:0-9353 GCF_002114215.1 Streptomyces sp. 13-12-16
CGCCCCCACCGCCAGGCGCCTGTTCCCGCGCAGGAAGCCCGACACACCCGCCCCCGTCCGGGTGGCCGAGGTCCGCTCCCTGGCCGTCCGCCGCGACCGCGTCCAGGCCCTGCGCGAGGTCGACCTGACCGTCGCCCCCGGCGAGACGATCGCCCTCATGGGCCGCAACGGCGCCGGAAAGTCGACGCTGCTCAGCGCGCTCGTGGGCCTGGTCGCCCCCTCCTCGGGCTCGGTCCGCACCGGCGACGCGGTCCCCCACCGCACCCGCCCCCGCGACCTGGTCCGCCGCGTCGGCCTGGTCCCCCAGGAACCCCGCGACCTCCTGTACGCCGACACGGTCGCGGCGGAGTGCGCGGCCGCCGACGAGGACGCGGGCGCCGAGCCGGGCACCTGCCGCGCCCTGCTGACGGAGCTGCTCCCCTCGGTGGCCGACGACACCCATCCCCGCGACCTGTCCGAGGGCCAGCGCCTGACCCTCGCCCTGGCGGTCGTCCTGACCGCCCGCCCGCCCCTGCTCCTCCTCGACGAGCCGACCCGCGGCCTGGACTACGCGGCGAAGGCCCGCCTGGTGACGATCCTGCGCGGACTGGCCGCCGAGGGCCACGCGATCGTCATGGCCACGCACGACGTGGAACTGGCGGCGGAACTCGCCCACCGGGTGGTCCTGCTCGCCGAGGGCGAGGTGATCGCGGACGGCCCGGCGGCGGAGGTGGTCGTGACCTCCCCGTCCTTCGCCCCGCAGGTGGCGAAGATCCTCGCCCCGCAGCGCTGGCTCACGGTCTCCCAGGTCCGGGAGGCGCTGCGATGACCGCCGCCGGAAGCACGCACGTGCAGCGCCAGACCCGGGCCGTCCGTCTGGGCCCCCGTTCGTGGGCGGCCCTCGCCCTGGTGAGCGCGGTGGGCGTGGCGGGCGTCGGCTGGCCCTTCCTCGCCCCGCCCGACTCCTCCGTGAACGCCCACGCCCAGGACGCGCCGTGGCTCTTCGCGGGCCTCCTCGTCCTGCTGGTGGCGGTGGTGGCGGCGACGATCTCGGAATCGGGCCTGGGCCCTAAGTCGGTGGCGATGCTCGGCGTCCTCGCTGCGACGGGCGCGGCCCTGCGCCCCATCGGCGCGGGCACGGCCGGCCTGGAGCCCATGTTCTTCCTCATGGTCCTCAGCGGCCGGGTCCTCGGCCCGGGTTTCGGCTTCGTCCTCGGCTCGGTGACGATGTTCGCGTCCGCCCTGCTCACCGGCGGGGTCGGCCCCTGGCTGCCGTTCCAGATGCTGTCGATGGGCTGGTTCACGATGGGCGCGGCCCTGCTGCCGGGCGCCGACCGCCTGCGCGGGCGCGCGGAGCTCTGCCTGCTCGCGGTGTACGGCTTCCTGGCGGCCTTCGCCTACGGCACGGTGATGAACATGGCGGGCTGGCCCTTCATGTCCGCCCTGGCCTCGAACATCTCCTTCTCCCCCGACGCGCCGCTCGCCGCCAACCTGGCCCGCTTCCTGGCGTACTGCCTGGCCACGTCCCTCGGCTGGGACCTGGGCAGGGCCCTGGTCACGGTCGCCCTGACCCTCACCCTCGGCACCCCGGTCCTGAAGGCCCTGCGCCGCGCCACCCGCCGGGCGGCCTTCGAGACGCCGGTCACATTCGAGGAGACCCCTCGGTGAGCAGCCGCTCGCGCCCCGTGAACGAGTGGGTGAAGGGCCCCACATGACCGGGGTCACATACGAGGCAGGGCCGTAGCCGGACATCCCGCGGGTACCGCCGCGAACGCCCCCGCGCCCCGTCCCCACTGCGACCGCGCTTAGTAAAAGGGACCTTTGCGGGCAATCCCGGGATTTGTTTCCGTGGAGCGGTCGCCGGGCGCCGACGTCCCTCACGGGTCGCGGCGCCGACACATGCCCCGCCGTACGGCACCGGGCACACGGCGACCTCCCAGCTCCCGACCGAAAGGCCGCCTGTGTCCGCCGCTTCCCTCCTCCGCACCGTCGCCGCCCCGAAGAAGGCCCTCGCCGGCGCCGCCCTCGCGGCCGCCGCCTGCGGCACCCTGATCGCCGCCGCGCCCGCCCAGGCCGCGACCACGACCAGCGCCTCCTCGGCCCAGGCGACCGCGAAGAAGATGATCGGCGACTCGGCCGAGTTCCAGTGCTTCTCGAAGATCGTCCAGCACGAGAGCAGCTGGAACCCCACCGCCACCAACGCCTCCAGCGGCGCCTACGGCCTGGTCCAGGCCCTGCCCGCCTCCAAGATGGCCTCGGCCGGCTCCGACTGGAGGACCAACCCCGCCACCCAGATCAAGTGGGGCCTGGACTACATGAAGGACCGCTACGGCAGCGCCTGTGACGCCTGGTCCTTCTGGCAGGCCAACCACTGGTACTGACAGCACCGCACCCCCCATACCGGAGGCGGCGGCCCCACGATCCCCGGGGCCGCCGCCTCCGTCGTTCCGCCCCGGTCCTCAGTGCTCGCAGAGGGAGAATTCCCGTTCGTAGAGCTGCTCGTTGTGTTCGTCGACGAAGAACTTGCGTTCCCGCATGAGCTGTTCGCGGTACTCCTTGGCCTGTTCCAGCGTCATGGTCGAGGTGTCGGACCACGGTTGCTGCGGCGGCACGTCGGAGGTCGAGACGATCGTCTCCGACGGGTCGACCAGGAAGAACGCGAGGATCTTGCGGTGTCCGGGGCGGGTGGGGTCCGCGAGGCGGAACGGGTCGACGCGGTGCTGCAGGACGTTCGGGAACGCCAGGCAGCGGCCCGCCGGCGTCGAGGCCGATCCCAGCACCTGGTTCAGCGCGTCCTCGTTCTCCAGGCCGTAGACCTCACGCATGCCGTTGTCGTCGTTCTGCTCGTACTCCGGGTCGTCGAGTGCCGCCCGGAAACTCAGCCGGCTCCCGGTGATGTTCTCGCTGTCCCAGTAGTGGATGCCGGTCGAGACGATCCGCTCGTTCAGCATCCCCTCGACGTGCCAGGAACCGCCCGGGTACTCGGGCTTGTCCGGGGTGAGGTGAAGGGTGGCGAGCTTGACGATGACCTGGAGGCGGCGGCCGCGCAGGTCGACCCGGTCGGCGTCGCCGGGCGGCTCGGGCGGGGTGGAGTCCGGGGCGTCCGGGACGACCGGGCGGCGGTTCTCCCACCAGTCGTCCCGGGCCTGTTCACACGCGCGGAGGGCTTCCGCGTAGGCCTCGTCGTCGCTGTAGGAGGACTTGTCCGGGTACTGCGGCTCCGAGTCGTACCAGTCGTAGGGATCGACCTCGATCCGCGGGGGCCTCGGACGGCGCAGGTCGGTGAGCACGTTCTCCCACAGGGGGAGGAAGCGCGCGAACAGGTCCGGCAGGACGGAGGCCAGTTCACGATGGGTCTCGGGGTGGACGTTGTTGACGTACGAACGGAAGGCGACGGCGCCGTCGTCACTGACGTCGACGTCCGTGGGCAGCCACTGGAACCTCTCCGAGAACTCGTGCTTCGAGTAATGGTCCGTCGGGTTCCGCCAAGCCCGCTCGGGCCCCCCGCTCACCTCTCTCACCAGGCAGAACAGCGAGGGGTGCACCAGGTCCAGTACCTGGCCGTCGGATCCGGGATGCCAGTCCCGCTCCGCTTCGGGGACCTGCTCCAGAACCCGGACCGCCTCACGCAACCGGGACCCGAGCCTGTCGTCGATCAGGGTGTCCGACTGCCACACCCCGTCGACGGCGGACACCTCGGCACCGGTTCGTTCGTCCCGCAGCGCGGCGTAGTACCGGAGTTCGGCGAGCACGTAGCGGACCTGCGCTTCGGTGAGGCCCTGGGCGACCGCTTCCCGCGTCCACCGGGCGACGATGTCGGCGTCGTTCATCTTGTCGGACCACCCCGGCTTCGCCCGGATGTGCGCGCTGCACCGCATCATCTCGAGTTCCCGCAGCGTCCGGGGTGTCGCGAACGCTCCGTTCCACAGGGAACGGGAGGCGTGAAAGGGCAGCGGGAAGGCGGGCAGGCCGGTCAATTCTCTTGGTCCTCACGGTCGGTGCACGGTGGCGGGAACGATACTTCAGCCGACTGACACCGCAGCCGTGGCCGCGTGGGGCCCCGTTCGCGCTCAACCGAGGACGGACGAGGGCTTCGAATCCGACTCGGAGGGGCACCGGTTCCTCCACTCCTCTACGGCGGGTTCCTCTCCGCCGCCTCCTTCGCCGGCGCCGACGGCTCACCGCCGGGTTCGGCGACGGCCACGGCCGTACGGGCGCGCGGGCCCTGGAGGAGGTACGTCAGGCCGAAGCCGACGACGACGACGACCGCGCCGCCGGCCGCGTCCAGGATCCAGTGGTTGCCGGTGGTGACGATCGCGCAGGCCGTGAGCAGGGGGTGGAGGAGGCCGAGGGCCTTCGTCCACGGCTTCGGCGCGATGACCGCGATCACCAGTCCGCACCACAGGGACCAGCCGAAGTGCAGCGACGGCATCGCCGCGTACTGGTTGGTGAGGTGGGTGAGGGTGCCGTAGTCGGGCCGGGTGAAGTCCTGGACGCCGTGGACCGTGTCGATGATGCCGAGGCCGGGCATCAGGCGGGGCGGGGCGAGCGGGTAGAGCCAGAAGCCGACCAGGGCGAGGAGGGTGGTGAAGCCCAGGCTCGCGCGGGCCCAGCGGTAGTCGACGGGGCGGCGCCAGTAGAGCAGGCCGAGGACGGCCAGCGGGACGGCGAAGTGGAACGACGTGTAGTAGAAGTCGAAGGACTCCCGCAGCCAGCCGATCCCCGCCACGGCGTGGTTGACGGCGTGCTCGATGTCCATGTGGAGCAGGCGTTCGAGGTCGAGGATCTGCTGTCCGTGTTCCTCGGCGCGGGCGCGGCCCGCCGAGTTGCTGCCGCCGGTCGCGGCGAGGCGGACCTGGGCGTACCCGGCGTAGGTGACGCGGATCAGCAGGAGCTCGAGCAGGAGGTTCGGGCGGATGAGCACCCGGCGCAGGAACGGCAGCAGCGGGACGAAGGCGAAGCGGGCCGGGACGGGCGGGGCGTACGGGGTCGGGACCGGTGCGCGGAAGTACGGCGAGCCGCGGGAGAGGAAGGGGGCCGCGGTGGCGGCGGCCAGGGCCGCCAGGAGGACGGTGTTGTCGCGCAGCGGGTGCAGGAGCGCCATGTTCGGCAGCAGCGCCTTCGCCGGCAGCGTCATCACCAGGACGACGGCGACGGGCCACACCAGCCGGTCGCGGGCGCGTACGCCGATCCGGCCGACCACGGTGAGCAGCACCCACAGGAGCTGGTGCTGCCATGCGGTGGGGGAGACGGCGATGGCGGCGCAGCCGGTGACGGCGACCGCGAGCAGGAGCTGGCCGTCGTGGGCGTAGCGCACCGCGCGGCGCAGGGCGAAGGTCACGACCGCGGCGCCGAGCAGCAGGAAGAGGCCGATCTCCAGCGGGCCCCGGAGGCCGAGGCGGAGCAGGGCGCCGTGCAGGGACTGGTTGGCGAGGTCGTCGGCGGGGCCGCCGAGGCCGGTGCCCGCCAGGTGGTGCACCCAGTAGGTGTGGGAGTCGTGCGGCATCGCGGCCCAGGCGAGCGCGGTGGCCGCGGTGAAGGTGACGCCCGTGGCGGTGGCGGCCCGGCGGCGGCCGGTGAACCACAGCAGCGGGGTGAAGAGGAGGAGGGTGGGCTGGAGGGCGGCGGCGACGCCGATCAGTACGCCGCTGACGCGCTGTCCCCGCGCGACGAAGCAGCCCAGCAGGACGAGCAGGACCGGGATGATGCTGGTCTGGCCGAGCCAGAGGGTGCTGCGCACCGGCAGGGACAGCATGAGCAGGCTGATGGCGACGGGCCCGGCGAGGATCGCGGTGCGGCGGCCGACCGGCTGGGGCAGGGCGCGGGCGGCGATCAGTCCGAGGGCGACGACCAGGAGCAGGGTGCCGAAGGTCCAGCCCCAGCCGAGGGCCTGTTCGGCGGGGCGGGTGAGGGGTTTGAGGGCCAACCCGCCGAAGGGGGTGCCGGTGAACCGGGTGGAGTCGTAGAGGGAGCCGCTGACGTGCAGGACGCCCTCGGGGCCCACCCAGGTCTCCAGGGCGGTCAGCCGTTCCCCGCTCGGTGTGGTGAGGACGGCGGCGACCTGGCGTGCGGCGAGGACCGCGGCCAGCAGCCACAGGGCCAGGCGCGCGGCGCGCAGCCGTGCCCGGGTGCCGCCGGTGGCTGTCGCCCCGAGAGTCTCCGCCGGTCGCCCACCGTGCCCCGCGTTCGCCACGCCTCGTCGGCCTCCCGCCCCGTTTCGCTCCGCGCGTCCCGTGCGTGGGGATCCGCTCCGCGAACCCGGTGAGGCTCGCGCCACCCCTGGACAGGGACGCGGGAGACCGCGGCCCCGCCTGACGGCATTCTCACTTTTGTCCGGATGACGATAGTCCGCGAGGGGCCGCTTTGCCCGTGAATGACGCGAGAAGGGTCACAACGAGCCATCGGGCGGCGCGCCCCGGCGCGTGGCTGCGCCCCTGCGTACACCCCATTCGTGTGCAGTATGCAGCTATTCGCATACCGCCCGTAGAGGGGCCAAGTGCGCCTATCGTCGTTCCCTTCGGACCGCCCGACAGCGCCGCCGCGCGGACCCGCCCCTGTCCCCGTCGAAAGGTAGGCGAGCGAAGTTTTGACGACTGCCACGGTCGCCGCTCCCCCGTCCGCGCGGAAGGCCTCGCAGCAGGCCGGTGCCGCGCACACCCCCGCCCCCACCGTCACCGACCCCGCGCTCGTCCGGCGCGCCGTGAAGGCGGCCGCTCTCGGCAACGCGATGGAATGGTTCGACTTCGGTGTCTACAGCTACATCGCGGTCACGCTGGGCAAGGTCTTCTTCCCCTCGGGCAACCCCACCGCCCAGCTGCTGTCCACCTTCGGCGCCTTCGCCGCGGCCTTCCTGGTCCGCCCCCTCGGCGGCATGGTCTTCGGCCCGCTCGGCGACCGCGTGGGGCGGCAGAAGGTCCTCGCCCTCACCATGATCATGATGGCGGCGGGCACCTTCGCCATCGGCCTCATCCCGTCCTACGCCGCGATCGGCGTCGGCGCCCCGATCCTGCTGCTGGCGGCCCGTCTGGTGCAGGGCTTCTCCACCGGCGGCGAGTACGCCGGCGCGTCCACCTTCATCGCCGAGTACGCCCCCGACAAGCGGCGCGGCTTCCTCGGCAGCTGGCTGGAGTTCGGCACCCTCGCCGGGTACATCGGCGGCGCGGGCCTGGTCACCCTGATGACGGCGCTGCTCTCCTCCGAGGACCTGCTGTCCTGGGGCTGGCGGATCCCGTTCCTGATCGCGGGCCCGATGGGCATCATCGGCCTCTACCTGCGGATGCGCCTGGAGGAGACCCCGGCGTTCGCGGCCGAGGTCGAAAAGGCCGAAAGCGAGCGCCCCAAGGTGCCGCTGCGGGAGATGGTGACCGGCCAGTGGCGCGCGCTGCTGCTGTGCGTGGGCCTGGTGCTGGTCTTCAACGTCACCGACTACATGCTGCTGTCGTACATGCCGAGCTACCTCACCAGTGAGCTGGGGTACGACGCCACGCACGGCCTGGTCGTCGTGCTCGGCGTGATGGTGCTGATGATGATCGTCCAGCCGTTCGCCGGCGCGCTGACCGACCGGGTCGGCCGCCGTCCGGTGATCGCGGCCGGCTGCGCCGGGTTCCTGGTGCTGTCCGTGCCGGCGCTGCTGCTGATCCGCGACGGCGGCCTGCTCGCGGTCGCCGCCGGCATGGGCGCGCTCGGCCTGCTGCTGGTCTGCTTCACCGCCGCCATGCCGTCCGCGCTGCCCGCGCTGTTCCCGACCCGGGTGCGCTACGGCTCGCTGTCGATCGGCTTCAACGTCTCGGTGTCCCTGTTCGGCGGCACCACCCCGCTGGTGGTCACGGCCCTGATCGGCGCGACCGGCGACATGATGATGCCCGCCTACTACATGATGGCGGCGGCCGTGATCGGCGGTTTCGCGGTGTGGCGCATGGCCGAGTCGGCGGGCCGCCCGCTGCCGGGGTCGGCGCCGTCGCTGGAGGCCGAGGCGGCCGGGACACACCGGGAGAACGCCTGACGGGCGGCGGAGGCGCGGCGTATCTTCGTTAGCGGCACTAGTTAGACAGACTAACCAGCCGTACGGAAGGTACAGGTGCATGAGCGAGTCGCAGCTCTGGCAGAAGGTGGACGACTACTTCACCGGCCGCCTCCTGCCCGACGCCCCCGACGACGACGCCCTGGCGGCGGCCCTGCGCGACAGCGACGCCGCAGGGCTCCCGCCGATCGCCGTCTCGGCCCTGCAGGGCAAGCTGCTCCAGCTCCTCGCCCAGCTCCAGGGGGCCAGGAACATCCTGGAGATCGGCACCCTCGGCGGCTACAGCACCATCTGGCTGGGCCGCGCCCTCCCCGCCGACGGGCGGCTGATCTCCCTGGAGTACGACCCCGGCCACGCCGAGGTCGCCGTCCGCAACATCGCCCGCGCGGGACTCGACAAGCAGGTCGAGGTGCGGGTGGGCGCGGCGCTGGAGTCGCTGCCCCGGCTGGCCGACGAGAACCCCCCGCCGTTCGACGTGGTCTTCATCGACGCCGACAAGGTGAACAACCCGCACTACCTGGAGTGGGCGCTCCGGCTGACCAGCACGGGCAGCCTGATCGTCCTCGACAACGTGGTGCGCGGCGGCCGGGTGGCCGACCCGGACAACACCGACCCGGACGTGCTGGGCACCCGCGCCGCCCTCGACCTGATCGGCAGCCATCCCCGGCTGAGCGGTACGGCGGTCCAGACGGTCGGCGCCAAGGACTACGACGGCTTCGCGCTGGCCCGGGTGCTGGCCTGAGCGCCGTGCCCTACACCTCGTGGTAGAAGCCCACGTTGACGCTGCGCGGGGCGGTGCGGTCCTGGACGACGACCTCGCCGCTGCCGCCCCGGGGCAGCGCGACGGTGCCGCCGTAGGCGACCGGGTGCTCGTACCCGCTGACGGTCAGCCGCACCTCGGAGGACGGCTCGGGCAGCGAGCCGCGCAGCCAGGTGAGCTGCCAGGTCCCGTCCGGCGCGCACTGGAACTCCAGGTGGACCCGCGAGACGAACAGCCAGTCGTCCGGCGTGGAGAGCCGGCACAGGGACTTGTCCCGGCCCACCCGCAGCACGGTGCCCGGCTCGCTGGGCGCGTCGGCCATGAGCATGCCGGCCGTGGCGCCCGCTTCCGCCGCGGACACCGCGGCCATGGTGAGTTCGAGCACGTGGGCTCCTCCTGAGACGTCCTGGCGGACCGGAGAGGCCCGGCCCCGCTGCCGCCGAATGATAAAACGCCCGGCTCGGCGGCGTCCGGCACAATGGCCTCATGACCGAGCGAAAGCCACCTGGTGTTAGCTTCGAAAGCTGGGTCGACAAGCAGATCCGCGACGCGGAGGCCCGGGGCGAGTTCGAGCGGCTGGCGGGGGGGGGGAAG
>NZ_NCTE01000344.1:9552-14437 GCF_002114215.1 Streptomyces sp. 13-12-16
TGGCCCTGCGCAAGGAGGCCGAGGACGCGCTGGAGGCGGCCCTCGCGGCGCCCTCGGAGCGGATCGTGCGGAAGATCCTCACGGAGATCAACGCGAAGATCGGCGACATGATGTTCAAGCCGCCGCCCGGCCCCCCGCTGGGCCGGAAGCCGTACGACGTCGAGGACGTCGTACGGCGGTGGCGGGAGCGCCGGGCGGCGGCGGGCGGGTCGGACGGACCGGGCGGCTCAGGCGTGTAGCAGCCGTTCCGCCAGCTCGCGGTAGTCCCGCAGGGCGAGCCGCAGTTGCTCGGTGTCGGTCGCGGACGCGGTGCCGTTCGCCTCGGCGCCGTCGGTCTGCCAGGACCGCCGCAGGGTGCGGCGCCGCTCGGTCACCGCGTCCGTGAAGCGCGCGGTGAGCTCCTCCAGCGCGCGATCGGCCTCCTGCACGGCGTCCCGCGGCGCGTCGACGAAACCGGCCACGGCGTGCTGCAACTGCGCCGTGAGCTTGTCGGTGTCGTCGAGCCGGAGGAGACGGGCGACGGAGCTCCGGTCGGCGTCGTGGTGCGTGCCGGTGCCCGTGTTCGCGGGGGTCCGGTCGACGTCGTGGTGCGTACCGGTGCCCGCGGAGATCCGATCGGCGTCGTGATGCGCGCCGGTGCCGGCGGGGGCGGTGGCGTCGGGCTTCGGGTGTGCGGCGGGGGGCGGGTTCCCGCCGCCGGGGACGGTGCGGCCGGTTTCCTCGCCGGTGCCGAAGCCGCGTACACCCGCGTCCGGGGCATCGCGCCCGGCACCGGGAGCCGAGGCCTCGCCCAGGGGACCGGGGGTCGTACGGCCGGCACCCTCACGGGTGCCGAAGCCGTGGGCGCCCGGGTCCGGGGCGTCGCTGCGGACATCGGGGGCCGAGGCGTCGCTCCGGACGCCGGGTGTGGTGCGGTGCCCCTCGACAGGCGGGGTGTCGCCGGGGCGTCGGGTCGCGTCGGTCATCGGTCAGCTCTCCTTCGCCTGGTGCCGGTGGAACAAGGACGGTGTGCGGTGGCCGCGGCCGGCGGCCGGGGACGTACGGTCGCCGTCCACACCGGCGCGGTGGCGTCCGGCCTCGTGCCGGGACGGCCGCACCAGTTCCTCGAACAGCGCGCGGGCCTCGACGAGGGCCTCGCGCATCTCCTCGGTGCCCGCGCCACCGTCGTGCGCGCGGGCCTGCGCCACCCGGTGCACGCGCCGGTAGCCCTCGACGTGGTGGGCGTGGTGCACGGACAGCGCGGCGAGCTGGTCCTCGTAGTGCCCGTCGGCGGGGAAGCCGCGGTCGGCGGCGAGTTCGGCGATCAGCCGGTCCGCCTCGGCGACCGCTTCCTGCGGCGCGTCGACGAACCGCTCCTGGACCGCCGTCCAGCGCACCTCGTACCTCTCCCGCTCGGTGGGCTCCAACGGCCGTACGCGCAGGTCGCCGTGGCGCTCCACGCGCTCGGCGAGCTCTCGCTCGGCGGCCTTGGCGTCCCCGTCGTGCCGGGCGACGGCACGGTCGTACTCGGGTCCGAAGCGCCGCTTCAGACCGGCGCCGTGCCGCGGGCCGCGGGCGCGCGAAATCAATACGGCCGCGACGACGGCGACCGCGACAATCACGATCAACGCAATGATCAGGCCAGTGGACATGGATGCCTTCCGGGTTATCGGCCCAACCGGCACTCCTCGCGAGCCGGTTCGTCTTCCGGGTTGCCCGAAGGTTCACGCACAAACAGTTCGGGGCCGTCACGGTCCGCCACGGCTTATTCGCTTGCGGGCCGGCCGGAGGGTCCGCCGAGAATGCGGGCATGGTGTGGACCGTGGCCCCGGAACCGTACGACTCCCCCGTCGCCGCCGCGCTGTGGCGGGCGTACTACACGGAGGTCAGCGACCGCTGGTACCTGCTGCACGAGGGGCGGCGGACCGGCCCCGAGGAACTGGAGCGGGAGATCGCCGCCGTGTCGGGGGCCGATCTCGCACCGCCGGAGGGCCTGCTGCTGGTCGCGCGGTACGCGGGTGAGCCGGCCGGCAGCGCGGGCGTCCGGCTGCCGGCCGGTACGACGGCCGAGCTGACCCGGGTGTTCCTGTACGCGGGGATGCGGGGCAGGGGCGGGGCGGCGCTGCTGGTGCGGGCCGCCGAGGACGCGGCCCGTGCCTCGGGCGCCACCCGGATGGTCCTGGACACGCGCGGGGACCTCGTCGAGGCGCGGGCGCTGTACGCCCGGCTCGGCTACGCGGAGACCGGGCCGCACAACGCCGATCCGTACGCCGAGCACTGGTTCGCCAAGGAACTGGGCTGAGGAGCCTGGCCGGGGGACCGGACCGGGGGCGCGCCTCAGCCGGTCCGGGTCACCGCCCGTTCGTCGTGCGGGCGTTCGCTCCGGGAGCCGCACAGCTCGTCGTTCAGTTCGTGCACCAGCCGCACCAGGTCGGTCGGGCGGTCCGGCCCCCACCAGTCGCCGAGCAGCTCGGCCAGCGACTCCTCGCGGGCCCGCGCCAGCCGCTCCGTCACCTCGCGCCCCTCGTCGGTGAGCACCATGTCGACGCCCCGGCGCACGGCGAGGTGCCGGATCTCGGCCTGGCGGGCGGCCTCGAGGACGACGTTCAGCGGGACGGGGCTGCGTTCGGCGAGCCGGGCCGGTTCCACCGAACCGTGCTTCCTGATGCGCAGCAGCATCCAGCTCGTCGCGGGCAGCAGGTCGTAGCCCGCGCGGTCGGTGATCTTCCGGTAGATCTCGCGGCGTCCCTCGCGGGTGCCGAGCACCGACAGCGCGCGGCACACCTCGTCGTACGAGGACCGCTCCACGGGGTTGCTGGCGAGCGTCTCGGTGACGTCGGGCGCGGTGACCGAGGCCCGCAGCCGGTCCTCCTTGAGGAACCAGGCCAGCACGAATCCGAGGAGGGCGACGGGCACGGCGTACAGGAAGACGTCGGTGATGGCGGTGGCGTACGCGTCGAGCGCCGGCGGGCGCAGGGCGGGCGGGAGGGCGGCGATGCCGCGCGGGTCGGCCTCCAGGGAGTCGGCGGAGACGCCGGGCGGGAGGCGCGCTCCCCGGAAGGCGTCGGTGAGCTCGTCGCCGAGGCGGCTCGCGAAGATCGTGCCGAAGATGGCGACGCCGAACGAGGCGCCGATGGAGCGGAAGAAGGTCGCGCCGGAGGTGGCGACGCCGAGGTCCTCGTAGGGGACGGCGTTCTGCACGATCAGCACCAGGACCTGCATCACCAGGCCGAGTCCGAAGCCGAGGACGAAGAAGTACGCGCTCATCTCGGCGGTGGAGCTGCCCGTGTCGAGCCGGTGGAGCAGCAGCAGTCCGAGGGTGGTGACGGCGGTGCCGGCGATCGGGAACACCTTCCAGCGGCCGGTGCGGCTGACGATCTGCCCGGAACCGGTGGAGGACAGCAGCATGCCGGCCACCATCGGCAGCATGTGCACGCCGGACATGGTGGGGGTGATGCCGTGGACCACCTGGAGGAAGGTCGGCAGATAGGTCATCGCGCCGAACATGGCGAAGCCGATGATGAAGCTGATCACGGCGGAGAGCGTGAAGGTGCGCACCCGGAACAGCTTCAGCGGCAGCACCGGTTCGGCGGCCCGCCGCTCCACGGCCACGAAGGCCACGGCGAGGAGCGCGCCGAGCACCGCGAGCCCGGTGATCTGCGGCGAGGCCCACTCCCAGGTGGTGCCGCCGAGGGAGGCGACCAGCACCAGGCAGGTGGCGACGGAGGCGATGAGGAAGGTGCCGAGGTAGTCGATGACGTGCTTGGTCCGCCGGCGCGGGATGTGCAGCACCGTCGCGATCACGGCGAGGGCGACGATCCCGACGGGCAGGTTGATGTAGAACACCCAGCGCCAGCTCAGGTGCTGGGTGAACAGTCCGCCGAGCAGGGGTCCGAGGACGCTCGTCGTGCCGAACACCGCCCCGAACAGGCCCTGGTAGCGGCCGCGTTCGCGCGGTGGGACGAGGTCGCCGACGATCGCCATCGACAGCACGATCAGCCCGCCGCCGCCCAGGCCCTGGAGCGCGCGGAAGGCGATCAGCTGGGGCATGTCCTGCGCCGCCCCGCACAGCGCGGACCCCACCAGGAAGATCACGATGGCGACCTGGAAGAGCCTCTTGCGCCCGTACTGGTCGCCGAGCTTGCCCCACAGCGGGGTCGCGGCGGTGGAGGCCAGCAGATACGCGGTGACCACCCAGGACAGGTGCTCCAGGCCGCCCAGTTCGCTGACGATGGTGGGCAGCGCGGTGGCGACGATGGTCTGGTCGAGGGCGGCGAGCAGCAGGCCGAGCAGCAGGGCGCCGATCGAGACCACGACGTTCCCGGACACGTGCTCCCGGTCGCCGGCGTCACGGCCGCCCGCGTCACGGCCCGGTGGTCCGGCGCCGGGCGCGGGCCCCGCGTTGTTCCCCTTCGGCGTCGTACGGCGCGCGTCCCCGGCCATGAAGACCTCCACAGAGAACTGGTTCCACCGTCCATCGTGATCGGTGTGTCCTGTTATGGCCTGTTGAGTCCTCCCGGAAGTCCGGATTCCGGGGGCGCGCGGACGGGGCTGTGAAGAAGATCTGCATAATCTCTGGAGTTCGCGAGGGGAGGGACGAACACGTGGAACAGCCGAACGGAAACCCGTGCCCGGAGTGCGGTGCGCCCAGGAACAGCGACAACACGCCGTCGTGCGCCTGCACCATCCGTGCGTCCGACGCCCTGCGCGACGCCCGCACGGCGGAGGCGGCCGCCGCCGAGGACTTCGATCCGCTGCGCATACGGCCGTACGTCGAGCTGGACGGCGGGGCCGGGCGGAGTACGCCGGACGGGTCGGCGGAGACCGCCGGTGCGGCGGGGGCGCCCGCTCCGTCCGCGGAGGAGCCCGGCGCCCCGGGGGCGGTCGACGAGACCATGACCCTGCG
>NZ_NCTE01000345.1 GCF_002114215.1 Streptomyces sp. 13-12-16
GAGCCGGCCGCCCTCCGTGCGGACCACGGCGCCCTCGCCCGGCGGCAGCGCCTCCGCCGGCGGGGCCGGGCGCAGCCGGTCGCCGACGAAGTGCCGGGCCACCTGCGCCTGGTGCTTGAGGAAGGACGGCGCCTCACGTACCGCGGAGGCCAGCCGGCGCGGGTCGTACAGCCCGCTCCACGCGCACTCCCGGCCGGTGATCTGCGCGGTGAGCAGCAGGCCCGCCATCATGCCGCCGCTCATGCCCCAGCCGCCGAAACCGGTGGCGACGTAGGTGTGCCGGGCGCCCGGGTGCAGCGGGCCGACCAGCGGCACGGTGTCGGTGGGATCGTTGTCCTGCGTGGCCCAGGAGTGGGTGAGCTCCACGTCGGGGAAGTGCGTGCGGGCCCACGCGGAGAGACGGTCGAAGAGGGCCCGCGTGTCGCCCGTGCCCGGCGTGAAGTGCTCACCGGTGACCACCAGGAAGCGGCGGGTGCCGTCCTCGCCGTAGGGGGCCGTGCGCACCGAGCGGGTGTTCTCCTCCGGGGTGATGTACATCCCGCCCGGATCCCGGCCGGCCGGGAGCGGCCCGGCGACGACCAGTTCGCGGCGCGGGGAGAGGCGGGTGAACAGCAGCGCCCGGTCGAAGACCGGGTAGTGGGTGGCGACCACGACGTCCCGGGCCGTCACCGTCGCCCCGTCCGCCGTCGACAGACGGCACGGCGTGCCCTCCTCCAGGCCGAGGACGGTGGTGTCCTCGTGGATGCGCCCGCCGTGCGCGACGATGTCGTCCGCGAGGGCCAGCAGGTACTTGCGCGGGTGGAACTGCACCTGGTCCCTCACCTCGACGGCGCCCGCCACCGGGAACGGCAGACCGGTCTCCGTCACGAAGGAGGCCGGCAGGCCCGCCTCCCGCGCCGCCCCGGCCTCCGCGCGCAGTTCCTCCACCCGGTCCGCGTCACGGACGTAGGTGTACGCGCTGCGGCGCTCCCACTCGCAGTCGACGCCGAGCTCCTCCACGACCCGGGCGGTGTGCTCGATCGCCTCGGACTGCGAACGGGCGTACAGCCGCGCGCCCTCGCTGCCCCGGGTGCGGCGCAGCTTGTCGTAGACCAGCGTGTGCAGGGCGGTGACCTTGGCCGTGGTGTGTCCGGTGACGCCGGCCGCGACCCGTCCGGCCTCCAGCACCGCGACGCTCTTCCCGGCCCGCGCCAGCTCCCGGGCGGTGCACAGGCCGGCGATGCCCGCGCCGATCACGGCCACGTCGACATCGAGGTCCCCGGCCAGTGCGGGGTGCCGGCCGCCCGGTGCGGTCTGGAGCCAGTACGAGCCGCTGACCTGCTGATTCTCCGTCATGGGGGGCCGAGTACCCAGGTCCGCCGGGTTCAGCCGGGGCGGAGGGCGCACCGCCCTCCGCCCCGGCCGTGAGCGGCTACCCGCGCCACGGGCCCGTCACGGCGAACGTCGTGCCGGGCGTGTAGCAGTTGACGTACATCGTGCGGCCGTCCGGGGAGAAGGTGACCCCGGCGAACTCGCCCCACTCCGGTTCCTCGGCGGTTCCGATGTTCTGGCGTCCGCGCGCCATCGCGTAGACCTCACCCCGGCGGGTGACGCCGTAGACGTGCTGGGCGCCTCCGCCGTCCTCGCACACCATCAGGCCGCCGCTGGGCGCGAGACAGATGTTGTCCGGCGACTCGCCGGGGAGCCGGACGTCGGTGTCCGGGCCGAAGACGATCACCAGGGTGAGGCGGCGCCGGTCCGGGTCGTAGCGCCAGATCTGGCCGTAGTGGTCGGCCGCCGAACCCTCGGCGCTGCGGGCGAAGGACGACACGAAGTAGACCGAGCGTCCGCCCCAGTAGCAGCCCTCCAGCTTCTGCGCGTGGGTGATGCCCCGCGGGCCGAAGTCCTGGTGGCGGATGGGTGTGTGAGCGGCCTGCGGGTCCGGTACGTCCACCCACTCGATGTGGTCGAAGCGGGCACCGATGTCCTGGATCGAGGACAGGTCGGGCACCCCGGGCACCCGCATCGCCTGGAGCCGGCCGCCCGCGCGCAGCGAACCCGTGCCGCCGAGTGGTTTCGCCGGCAGGAAGCGGTAGAAGAGGCCGAAGGGCCGTTCGAAGGCGTCCTCGGTCTCGTAGACCACGCCCCGCCCCGGGTCCACGGCGATCGCCTCGTGCTGGAAGCGGCCCATCGCGGTCAGCGGTACGGCGCCCGTGCGGCGCGGGTCGGCGCCGTCGACCTCGAAGATGTAGCCGTGGTCCTTGGCGTAGCCGTTGGTGCCGGCCTTGTCCTCGGTCTCCTCGCAGGTCAGCCAGGTGTTCCAGGGGGTCGGTCCGCCGGCGCAGTTCACCGCCGTACCGGCGATCGCGACCCGTTCCGACAGCACCAGGCCGTGGTGGTCCAGGGTGAGTGCCGTACAGCCGCCCTTGCCCTCCGGGTCGTAGGTCAGGCCGTCGACCACCGGGACGGGGACTCTGCCGTCGGCGCGGTTCTCGTGGTTGCGGACCAGGTGGGTACGGCCGTGGCGGCCGGCGAAGGCGGCCATGCCGTCGTGGTTGGAGGGGACCGGGCCCTCGCCGGAGCGCAGCGGGTCGCCCTCGCGGGAGAGGACCCGGTAGCGGAAGCCCTTCGGCAGGTCGAGCAGCCCGTCGGGGTCGGGGACCAGGGGGCCGTAGCCGTTGTGGCCGAGGTCCCGGGCGGCGGCGGTGCCGGTGAAGAGTTCGGAGAGGGCGCCGGTGAAGGCTATGCCGATGCCGAGGGCGCCGGAACGGGCGAGCATCTGACGTCGTGTCGCGGGGGAGCCGGTCGTGGACTCGGTGGTGGACCCGGTTTCTGACATGGGGAAACCTTCCTGCTGGCGGACAGGAACTGTGACCCCGCCGTGTCTATCACCTGGTGCGGGTCACGGGAACCACGCGCGTAGCTCGTGTCACGGCCCGGGGCGCGGGCCGTCGGGCTCCGGGCGGGGCGCCGCCGGGTGGCCCGGCACGGGCTGGGGCTGGGGCTGGGGCTGCTGGGCGCGTTCGAGGAAGCGGAGGAGTTCGACCGGGAAGGGCAGGACGAGGGTGGAGTTCTTCTCGGCGGCGACGGCGACGATGGTCTGCAGCAGGCGGAGCTGGAGGGCGGAGGGGGTCTCCGACATCTCCTGGGCCGCCTCGGCGAGCTTCCTGGACGCCTGGAGTTCGGCGTCGGCGTTGATGACGCGGGCCCGGCGTTCGCGGTCGGCCTCGGCCTGGCGGGCCATGGAGCGCTTCATCGTGTCGGGCAGGGAGACGTCCTTGATCTCGACGCGGTCGATCTGCACGCCCCAGCCGATCGCGGGGCTGTCGATCATCAGCTCCAGGCCCTGGTTCAGCTTCTCGCGGTTGGACAGCAGGTCGTCGAGGTCGCTCTTGCCGATGATCGACCTCAGTGAGGTCTGGGCCATCTGGGAGACGGCGAAGCGGTAGTCCTCGACGTTGATGACGGCCGCCGGCGCGTCGACGACCTTGAAGTAGACGACCGCGTCGACCCGGACGGTGACGTTGTCGCGGGTGATGCCCTCCTGGGCGGGGATGGGCATCGTGACGATCTGGAGGTTGACCTTGTGCATGCGGTCCACGCCGGGGACGACGAGGGTGAAGCCGGGCGGGCGCGGGGTGCCGTGCAGACGGCCGAGGCGGAGGACGACTCCGCGTTCGTACTGTTTGACGACCCGGGCCGCCGCGAGGAGGTAGGCGGTGGCGGCCGCGGCGGTGCCGGCGGCCGCGGTGAGCAGTTCCTCGACCATGATGACCTCCCGTTCAGAGGTCTGTGTGCTTCTGGCTGCATTCGCAACGATATGCCCGGTGGTCGGTGTGGGGCCATGGCGGGAGCCGGGGCCGGGGATTGGGCGGCGGGGTTTTCCGTCCCCGCCGCCCCTTTCCTCACAGTCCCGCGCCCCTAGGAGGGCGCCGTGGCCGGTGTTCCCGGTGTCTCCGTGAGTTTCACCGGGGGTGTGCCCGGGGTGCTGTGGCGGGCGGACCAGTTCTCCAGGGCCGTGTGGCAGGCGTGGTCCACGTGGTGGAGGGCGGTGAGGTCCAGTTCGACGGGGCGGTCCTGGGGGAGGGACTCCAGGGTGTCCAGGATCTTCGGGAGGCGCAGGAAGGTCGCGTTGCCCGACAGGTGCACCTGGATGGGGCCCGCGCCCTTGTCCACGACCTCCAGCTTCGCCTGCGAGGCCTCCCAGGCCGTCTTGACGACCGACAGGGCCAGACCGATCAGTACGCCCTCGAACATGTTCACCGTGACGATCGACACGGCGGTGACCAGCAGGATCAGCGCCTCGCCCCGGTGGCTCCGCCAGAGTGCGGCCAGGGCGCGGAACGGGATCAGCTTCCAGCCGGCGTGGACCAGGATGCCGGCCAGCGCGGGCAGCGGGATCAGTGCCAGCGCGGACGGCAGCAGCGCGGCGAACAGCAGCAGCCATACGCCGTGCAGCACCCGGGACGCCTTGGTCCTGGCGCCCGCCCGGACGTTGGCCGAGCTGCGCACGATCACCGCGGTCATCGGCAGCGCGCCGAGGACCCCGCAGACCGTGTTGCCCGCGCCCTGCGCCATCAGCTCCTTGTCGTACCGGGTGCGCGGACCGTCGTGCAGCCGGTCCACCGCGGCGGCGCTGAACAGGCTCTCGGCGGAGGCGATCAGGGTGAACGCGACGATCGTGCCGAGGACGCCGGCGCCCAGTGAGCCGAAGGCGTCCGCGCCGGGCGGCTGGACGGCGTCGACCAGGCCCCGCACCTCGACCGTCGCGACGGGTACGCCGAACGCCAGGGTGACCGCCGTCGCCAGCAGGACCGCCGCCAGCGCACCCGGTACGACCCCGGCCGGCCCCGGCATCCGGCGCCACAGCACCATCACGGCGACGGTGCCCGCGCCGACCGCGAGCGAGGCGAGCGCCTCGGTGCTGCCGAGCGCGTCCGCGGCCGCCCCGGGCAGACCGAGGATCTTGTCGACGCCGGAGGCGGGCGCCGTCAGCCCGGCCGCCGCGTACAGCTGGCCCGCGATGAGGACGAGACCGATGCCGGCCAGCATGCCCTCGACCACCGAGATCGATATCGCGCGGAACCAGCGCCCGAGCCGCAGCGCACCCATGGCGAGCTGGAGCAGCCCGGCGGCCAGCACGATCACGCCGAGCGCGGGCAGCCCGTAGGTGTCGACGGCCTCGAAGACCAGCACGGTCAGCCCGGCGGCCGGACCGGACACCTGCAGGCTGCTGCCCGGCAGCAGACCGGTGACCAGCCCGCCCACGATGCCGGTGACCAGGCCGAGTTCGGCCGGGACACCGGAGGCGACGGCGACGCCCACGCACAGCGGGAGCGCGACGAGGAAGACGACGAGCGAGGCGGCGAAGTCCTGCCGCAGATGAGGGAACCTGGACACGGCCGTACTCACAGCGCCTCGAAGGCGTCGGTGTCCGCGCGGTGTTCGCGTACGGCTCCGGTGTGCACCTCGTAGTACCAGCCGCGCAGCCGGAGCCGGCCCGCGGCCAGCCGCCGCTCGACGCACGGGTACGAGCGCAGCCGCAGCAGCTGGGCCAGGACGTGGTGCTGGACCGCCTCCGCGCAGGCCGGGTCCGCGGCGTCGGCCGACGCCGGCTCGCCGGCGG
>NZ_NCTE01000346.1 GCF_002114215.1 Streptomyces sp. 13-12-16
CGCCGCCGTCGCCGCGCAGGGGCAGCGCCGCCAGGAAGAAGTCACGGCTGGGCACGCGCCGTGACTGCGCCTGCGCGGCGAGGTCGTCCGGGCCCAGCCACACCGGCCGCCCGCGGTGGGCCTCGGCCACCGGGGCGTGCCCGGCGACGGGGTAGCTGTCCCGCACCCCGCACAGGGTGCGCGGCACCCCGGCGGACTCCGCCAGGCACAGCAGCTCTCCGTCCGCGCCGACCGTGTACACGGCGGCGAACGCGGCACCGGCGAAGACGAGGGCCTGCTCCAGGATCCTGCGCACCCGGTCGGGTGACTCGGGGTCGACCGCGATCGCCGTCAGGGCACCTTCCGCACGCAGCGTTCTCGTGCTGCGTCCCGCAGCGCCCTCACCGACCACGTTGGCCATTACAGCGCTTATGGGACACCCGCGCAGCCCCTGTGCGCGTTCGGCTGCCCCGGAGTGCCCGGGGCGCGGAACGCCCCGGGCGGCCCTACGGGCCGGGATCCGGGGTATACGGAGGGGGCGTGACCCCGTGGGGCGTACGCCCCCTCCCCGTCGCTCGTTGTGCGCGACGGTCCGGCAGGGGGGAGATTGGGTCCCGGGACCGGTGGCGCGGCCGTGCGAGGAGGTGGTCGGCGTGTCCGAGGGGCAGTCGTCCGCGCGGACGCCGGCGGGCGGGCGGGCGCCGGTCGGCCGTCCGCTGCTGTCCCTGACGCTGGCCTCGATGATGGACGAGGTGCACGCCCACTCCGGGGCCGTGTACCTGCTCTCACCGGACCATCCGGTGCTGGAGATGGCGGTGATGGCTGGGCTGCCCCGCGCCTTCGCGGCCCCGTGGGAACGGGTGGGGCTGAGTGCGCCGATCCCGGTCTCCGACGCGGTGCGCGAACGGCGGCTGGTGTGGGTGGGCGGCGAGGAGGAGATGGCCCGGCACTATCCCCGGATCGCCGTGGTGCTGCCGTACCCCTTCTCGCTGGCCGCGCTGCCGGTGGCGACGGGGACGAGGGCGTACGGCGCGGTCTTCGTGACCTGGCCCGGCACGCATCCGCGGGAACTGTCCGACTGGGAGCGTGATCATCTGACCGCCGCCTGCGACCGGCTCGCGGTGCGGCTGGAGCGGGCCGCCGAGCAGAGCCTGCCGCTGGCACCGGAACCGGATCTGCTGGCGGCGCCGCTGGTGGGCGGCATGGCCGGCACGCTCGGCACGGTGGAGGCGGCACGGATGGTGTCCCGGCTGCCGTACGGCCTGTGCTCGCTCGATCTGCACGGGCGGGTCGGCTTCGCCAACGCCGCCGCCGCGGAGCTGCTGGACGTTCCGGCGAACCGGCTGCTCGGTGCCCAGATGTGGGCGTCGGTGCCGTGGCTGAACGATCCCGTGTACGAGGACCGGTACCGGGCCGCGCTGTTCAGCCAGCAGGTCACCTCGTTCGTCGCGCTGCGCCCTCCGGACGAGTGGCTGTCGTTCCGGCTGTATCCGAGTACCACCGGACTCAGTGTGCGGATCAGCCGGGCGCGCGCGGTGACGGAGATGAACCGCGCGGCACCGCGGTCCGGGCAGGAGCAGCCGCGGCTGGTCACCATCACCCAGGTGCTGAGCCTGGCGGGTGCGCTGACCGAGACGGTCGGGGTGGAGGACGTGGTGCGGCTGGTCGCGGCCGAGATCGTCCCGGCGGTGGGCGGCCGGGGGCTGGTGATCCTCGGGTCCCGGGCGGGCAGGCTGCGCGTGCTGGGGCACCAGGGGTACGCGGACGCGCGGGTGGTGGAGCGGTTCGACGGGATGCCGCTGTCGGAGCCGACCCCCGGCAGCCAGGTGCTGCGCTCCGGTGTGCCCGCCTTCTTCGAGAGCCGGGAGGAGATCGAGCGCCTGTATCCGGCGCTGCTGGCGAACCCGTCCGAGTTCGCGGCGTGGGCGTATCTGCCGCTGATCGCCTCGGGGCGCCCGGTGGGGACGTGCGTGCTGTCGTACGCGGCGCCGCACCACTTCACGACGGAGGAGCGGGCGGTGCTGACCAATCTGGCGGGGCTGATCGCCCAGGCACTGGAGCGGGCCATGCTCTACGACGCCAAGCACCGGCTCGCGCACGGGCTGCAGGAGGCGCTGCTGCCGCACACGCTGCCGTCGCTGGCGGGGATCGAGGCGGCGGCCCGCTATCTGCCGGCCACCCAGGGCATGGAGATCGGGGGCGACTTCTACGACCTGGTGCCGACGCAGGGGATGGCGGCGGCGGTGATCGGGGACGTACAGGGGCACAACGTGACGGCGGCCGGGCTGATGGGACAGGTCCGCACCGCGGTGCGCGCGTACACGACCGTCGGGCAGGCGCCCGAGGAGGTGATGCGCAGCACCAACCGGCTGTTGCTGGAACTGGGTGCGGACCTGTTCGCCAGCTGTCTGTACCTGCGGCTCGATCCCGCGCACGGGCGGGCCGTGATGTCCCGCGCGGGTCATCCGCCGCCGCTGCTGCGCAGACCGGACGGGCGGGTGCGGGTGCTGGACCTGGCCGGGGGCCCGCTGCTGGGCATCGACGGCTCGGCGGCGTACCCGTCGACCGAGGTCGACCTCTCCCCCGGTTCGCTGCTCGTCCTCTACACGGACGGCCTGGTGGAATCCCCCGGCACCGACTTCGAGGACTCCGTCGCCGACCTGTGCCGCCGCCTCACCGACCTCGGCGACCTGCCCCTGGACGATCTCGCCGACGCCCTGGTCCGGCACGGCGCGGACGCGGAGAACCGGCTGGACGACATCGCCCTGCTCCTCCTGCGGGCCCTGCCTGACGACTGACCCGGCCCCGTAACGCGAGGCCGTGCTGATGTGCGGCTCCGCCGCGCGGGCGTAAAGGGGCGCGGGACTGTGCCGATGTGCGGCTCCGCCGCGCGGGCGCGAAGGGGGTCCGGGGTCGAAGCCCCCGGGAACGGGAAGGGAAGGGGCGGCGGGGGCGGGAAAGGCCCCGGGGACCCGGGGCGGAACGGCTGGGGTGACCCCCGACGGCCTGACGGACCCCGGTCCCGGCACCCGCATAGCGGTGCCGGGACCGGGGCCGTGCTCGGAGCGAGGGCGCGTCAGTGCGTCCCGGTCGGGCCGGAACCGTCCTGGGCACCCTGCTCCGCGGCGTCACCGGCCCCCGCGCCGGCCCCGTCACCGGACTGGTCCCCCGTCCCGGCCTCCTCTCCGCCGACCTCCTGGCCACCGGCCCCCTCGCCGGCGGCGCCCGCGTCGCCGAGGGTCGCGCCGACCGCCGCCAGGGCCGTGGTGACCGGCTGGAAGAACGTCTCGCCGCCCGAGGCGCAGTCGCCGCTGCCGCCCGAGGTCAGGCCGACGGCGAGGCCGTCCCGGGTGAACATCGAGCCGCCGCTGTCGCCGGGCTCGGCGCAGACGTTCGTCTGGATGAGACCGGTGACCGTGCCCTCCGGATAGTTCACGGTGGCGTTCAGGCCGAGCACCTGGCCGTCGGCGAGCCCGGTGGTGCTGCCCATCCGGAACACCTCCTGGCCGACGGTGGCCTCCGCGGCCCGGGATATGGGGAGGGTCTGGTCGCCGAGGTCGACCTCGCTCGGCGCGACGGTCGCGGGATCGTCGTACCGGACGAGCGCGAAGTCGCCCTCGCCGGGGAAGACCGACCGGTCGACCGTGGCGATCGGCTGCCCGCCCTGCGCGTCGGACCACTGCTCGGCCGCGACACCGCAGTGACCGGCCGTCAGGAACGCCGGGGAGCCGTCGCCCGCGGTGACGTTGAAGCCGAGCGAGCAGCGCGCCCCGCCCGAGAAGATGGCGTCGCCGCCGGAGGCGAAGGTCCTGAACGTGCCCGCGGACTTCTTGATGGTCGCCATGCCGGAGCCGAGGCTCTCGACGGTGGACTCCAGTCTGTTCCACTTGTCGCCGGTCACCGTGCTGTCCGCGGTGACGAGGATCTTGTTGGTGCGCGGGTCGACGGCCCAGGAGGTGCCCGGGATGGTCGCCTCCGACTTCAGCGTCCGCGCCCCGGCCTCCAGTTCGGTCATGCTGTTGTCGACCTCACGGACGGCCGCGCCCGCCTTCTCGGCCTGCACGATCACGTTGTTGTCGTCGCCCGGTACGACGTTGACGACGAGTTGCTTGTTGTCGCCGTCGTAGTAGGAGCCGGCGAACGCGTCGCCGAGGAGCCCGGCGAGCCGCGAGGCGAGATCCGAGGCATCGCCCGCCTTCAGGGTCTTCGGCGCCGCGGCGCCGTCCGACGCGCCGTCCTGGGACGCGTTCGCGTGGGGGAGCAGGAACGCGGCGGCGCCGAGCGCCACCACACCGCCCACCGCCATCGCGGCCTTGCGCTTCGGAATTCGCTTGTGACTCAAACTTCTCGACCTCCTGGGGGGGACCGGAGTCGCGCCGGTGTTCGGCAACTGTGGGGCGCCCGGACGGCTGTTGGTACGCACGGGCCGCGGGGGGCGTTCAATCCCGTCCGGTCGATCACGCTCGGCGACCGGCCGTGAGCGGTCGGTCGCGATCGCGTAGCGGAATCCCGGCTTCAGCGAATCTGCACATCGAATGCCCAACCCGGTCACCGGAGCCGGGATTCGTCCACAGGCCGGCGGACCGGGCCACGCCTTTGGGACCGGTGTGCCGGATTCCGGTCACCGGGGCGCAAGTGGCCGGACGGGTCGATGCGGTGGGGCATGTGAAGAAGTCGCCGCCGAGCCGTGCCCGCGTCTGCACGCCTGTACCCCCGTGGAGCACGAATTGCCTGGTGAGACGTTTGATTGATTGGAAGGCCGCGCCCGCCGCGTGCTTTGATCCATCGCACCGCAAGGCCGCTTCGGGCTCCCGGCGACGGGACGTCCGGCGCCCGCGGTCGCGGCCTTCATCCGTCACCGGAGGGGCCGCTCCCCCTTGTGAAATATCCATACGAAGGGAAGTTCCATCATGAACTCCACCCCCCAGGTCGAGACCGCCGAGATCTCCGACGCCGACCTCGACAACGTCTCCGGCGGTCTGTCCGTGAACGCCGTGAACACCCTCACGGGCGCGGTGGACGGCATCGCCCCGGTCTCCGGCCTGGTCGACACGGCCGTCGGCACCGTCGAGGGTGTCACCGGCCTGAACACCGCCCCGGTCACGAACCTGGTCGCCGGTCTCTGATCGCGCCTTCGTGCCGCCGAGTCCCGGAGCCGCCCGCCGGCTCCGGGACTTCGCGGTGCCTCCACGGTCCACGCGTCACGTCGCACAGTTCACCCAGGTGAGGGAAGACCCGTGCAGTTCCGTCAACAGGCCCTCGCCAGGCTCCAGTCACCGGAGGAGCTCGACCTGCCGGTGCGCTTCGCGCGTCCACAGGGCTGGCTGGTGCTGTCCGTGACGGTGGTCGCGATGGCGGCCGCCTCGGTGTGGGCGCTGACCGGCTCGGTGTCCTCCACGGTCGGCGCGCCCGCCGTCCTCACGTACGGGCAGGGCAGTTACGTCCTGCAGAGCCCCGTCGCCGGCCAGGTCACCGCCGTCCTCGCGAAGGAGGGCGAGCGGCTGCCCGCCGGCTCCCCCGTCCTGAAGGTCCGCACCGAGCGGGGCGACGAGGTCGTCCGCACCCTCGACGCGGGCCGCGTCACCGCGCTCGCCGCCGGCACCGGGCAGATCATCCCCACCGGTGCGAACGTCGCCGCCGTGGAGAAGGTCGCCCGCGCCGAGGCCCCGCTGCGGGCCACGGTGTACGTCCCCGCCGAGAGCGCCGCCGGCATCCCCGCGCACGCCTCCGTCGACCTGACGGTGCAGTCGGTGCCGAGCCAGGAGTACGGCGTGCTGCGCGGCGAGGTGAAGTCGGTGGGCCGTTCGGCACAGTCCGCCCAGCAGATCGCCGCGTTCCTCGGGGACGCCCAGCTCGGCGAGCAGTTCACGAAGAAGGGCAGGCCGGTGGCCGTCACCGTCGAGCTGGAGGAGTCCTCCGGCACGGAAAGCGGCTACGCGTGGTCGTCGGCGGACGGTCCGCCGTTCGAGCTGACCTCGATGACCCTGGCCACGGGTTCGATCCGGCTGGCCGATCAGCGTCCCGTCGATTGGCTGCTCCCGTGACCACCGCCCAGGAGACCCGCGGCAGACGCCGTGCCGCCCCGCCGAAGCGCAAGGTGCCCAAGTCCCGGGCGAAGAGCGTCCGTACGCCCACCGTGCTCCAGATGGAGGCCGTGGAGTGCGGTGCCGCCTCGCTCGCGATGGTGCTCGGCCACTACGGCCGCCATGTCCCGCTGGAGGAGCTGCGCATCGCCTGCGGCGTCTCGCGGGACGGCTCGCGCGCCAGCAACCTGCTGAAGGCGGCCCGCGGTTACGGACTGACCGCCAAGGGCATGCAGATGGACCTGGCCGCCCTCGCCGAGGTGACGGCACCGGCCGTCCTGTTCTGGGAGTTCAACCACTACGTCGTCTACGACGGCATGGGCCGCCGGTTCGGCCGCCGCGGGGTGTTCATCAACGACCCCGGCAAGGGGCGGCGGTTCGTCCCCCTGGAGGAGTTCGACGGCAGCTTCACCGGTGTCGTGCTGGTGATGGAGCCCGGCGAGGACTTCACCCGGGGCGGGCGCAAGCCGGGCGTGCTCGGCGCGATGCCGGCCCGGCTGCGCGGTACGGCGGGCACCATGCCCGCCGTGGTGCTGTCGAGCCTGCTGCTGGTGGCGGTCGGCGCGGCGGTGCCGGGACTGAGCCGTACCTTCATCGACGAGTTCCTGATCGGCGGCCGGACCTCCATGCTGGGCGTGCTGTTCACGTCCATGGGCGCGTGCGTGCTGCTCACGCTGGTGCTGACCTGGTTGCAGCAGGGCAACCTGCTGCGCGGCCGGCTGATCTCCTCCACCCTGTCCAGCGCCCGCTTCCTGCGTCATCTGCTGCGGCTGCCGGTGACGTTCTTCGCCCAGCGCAGCCCGGCCGACCTGGTGCAGCGGCTGCAGTCCAACGACGCGGTGGCCGAGACGCTGGCCCGCGACCTGTCGGCGGCGGGCGTGGACGCGGTGGTGGTCGTGCTGTACGCGGTGCTGCTGTACACGTACGACCCGCAGCTCACGTTCGTGGGCATCGGGGTGGCGCTGCTGAACATCGTGGCGATGCGGATCGTGATCCGGCTGCGCGCGACCCGTACGGCGAAGCTGCGGGCGGACAGCGCGCGGCTCACCAACACGGCGTACACCGGTCTGCAGTTGATCGAGACGCTGAAGGCGACCGGCGGGGAGGACGGCTACTTCCGCAAGTGGGCCGGGCAGCACGCCACCACGCTGGAGGAGCAGCAGCGGCTCGGGGTGCCGAGCGCCTGGCTCGGCGTCGTCGCGCCGACGCTCGCCACCCTCAACAGCGCGCTGATCCTGTGGATCGGTGGCATGCGGGCGGTCGAGGGGCACATCTCGGTCGGTCTGCTGGTCGCCTTCCAGGCGCTGGTCGCCCGCTTCACCGCCCCGCTGACCCGGCTCAACGGCGTCGCGGGCCGGATCCAGGACTTCGCCGCGGACGTGGCCCGGCTGAAGGACGTGGAGAACTTCCGGGCGGACCCGCTCTACGGCCGTCCCGGCACCGGCGAGTCGACCCGCCGACTGCAAGGCCACGTCGAGCTGCAGAACCTCGCCTTCGGCTACAACCCGCTGGACAAGCCGCTGCTGACCGGCTTCGACCTGACCGTGGGCCCCGGGCAGCAGGTGGCGCTGGTGGGCGGTTCGGGCAGCGGCAAGTCGACGGTGTCCCGGCTGATCTCGGGGCTGTACGCGCCGTGGGAGGGCGTGATCCGGATCGACGGGCAGCGCATCGAGGACATTCCGCGCGGGGCGCTGGCCGCCTCCGTCTCCTTCGTCGACCAGGAGGTGTTCCTCTTCGAGGGCACCGTCCGTGACAACGTGGCGCTGTGGGACCCGTCGGTCCCGGACGAGGCGGTGGTGGAGGCGCTGAAGGACGCGGCGCTGTACGACGTGATCCTGCGCCGGCCGGGCGGCATCCACAGCCCGGTCGAGCAGGACGGCCGGAACTTCTCCGGCGGTCAGCGCCAGCGCCTGGAGATCGCGCGGGCGCTGGTGCGCCGGCCGAGCATCCTGGTCCTCGACGAGGTGACCAGCGCGCTGGACGCGGAGACCGAGCTGGTGGTGATGGACAACCTGCGCCGGCGCGGCTGTGCCTGTGTGGTGATCGCGCACCGGCTGAGCACGGTGCGCGACAGTGACGAGATCGTCGTCCTGGACCACGGCACGGTCGTGGAGCGCGGACGGCACGAGGAGCTGGTGGCGCGCGGCGGCGCGTACGCGGCGCTGGTCAGGGAGCGTTGAGATGACAGCCGTGCACGAGAGTCAGGGCGGCGACCTCGTCCTGGGCGCGCTCGGGTCGCTGGGCACACCGGTCGACTGCTCCGGGTCCGGGCGGCTGGACCTGGAGGGGCCGCAGGTGCTGTGGCTGATCGCGTCCGGTGCCGTGGACCTGTTCGCGGTGGACGCCGGGCAGCAGGGGCACTGGCACCATCTGGGCCGGCTGGAGGCGGGCTCGCTGGTGCTGGGCCCGGTGGCCGGTCCGGCGCACACGCTGGTGGCGCGTCCGCTGCGGGACTGCGTGGTGCACCGCATCGCCCTGCGCGAGCTGTACCAGCCGGCGAGCACCCAGACCTGGTCGTACGACGGTTACGGCAACCCGCAGTACGTACCGCCGACGACGAGCCCGCTGGAGTACGCGCTCGCGCTCGGGGTGGGCCGTGGTCTGGCGGTGCTGTTCCAGGCGCCGATGGCCACGGAGCGGGCCACCGCGCCCGGCGACGACGACGTGTTCTGGATGCAGGTCCCGCCGGGCAGTGTGCAGTACGGCTCGCTGTACGGGGCCGAGGCCGCCGCCGATCTGCTGATGGATCCGGCGCTGTGGCAGAGCATGGTCGACCAGCAGTACCGGCTGATGACCACGCTGGACCGGTGGATCGAGCAGCTCGAACAGACGCACGAGACGCGGACGGCGGAAGGCATCGCGGCCGGTGAGGCGGTGCGTGCCCGGGCCGACCGGACGCTGCTCGCCGCGATCGGCGAGCGGTCGGGGCGGCGCACGACGGCGGCCGACGCGGACGCCACGTACGCGGCCTGCGAGCTGGTGGCACGGGCGGCCGGGATCCCGCT
>NZ_NCTE01000347.1 GCF_002114215.1 Streptomyces sp. 13-12-16
CCCGCGCTGGCCACCAGCAGCGTGCGGCGCGCCTCGTCCGACAGCATCTCCAGGCGGCTCAGCACCAGGGCCCGCAGCGAGGTCGGCACCGGCAGCGGCTCGCCCGGTCTGGGCCGGGTGGGGCTCTCGGCGAGGGCGCGGCCCAGTTCGAGGGCGAACAGCGGGTTGCCGCCGCTGGTGCGGTGGATGTCCCGGGCCGTGGAGCGGGACAGGGCGGTGTAGCCGCGGTGGTCGAGGAGCGCGGACACCTGGGTCCGGGAGAACGGGCCCAGCCGCACCGCGAGCGTGTCCGGCGGGCAGGCGCGCAGATGACGGTCGTACTCCTCGCCGTCCGTGCGCACCGCGAACAGCATCCGCACCGGGCTGTCGCCGAGCCGCCGGGCGGCGAAGCCGAGGAGCTCGGCACTGGCGGAATCCAGCCACTGGAGGTCGTCGGCGACGACGAGGACCGGCCCCTCGGCGGCCAGCGCCCGCAGCATGGACAGCACCGCGAGACGCAGCGCGAGGCCGTCCCGCTGGAGGGTGGACTCACCGCGCCCGGTGAGCGCCGACTCCAGGGCGGTGCGCTGGGCGGCGGGCAGCCGGGCGGACACCTTGTCGAGGACCAGACCGAACAGATCGGCCAGCGCCAGGAACGGAAGATGGGATTCGGACTCCGTGGCGGAGCAGCGCAACACCGTCCCCGTCGCGCCGGCGTTTTCCGCCGCGAGTGCCCGCAGCACGGTCGACTTTCCTATTCCCGCGGGGCCGTGCAGCAGCACGCTGCCCCCACGGGCGAGCTGCTCCCGCGCCTGCGCGTACAGCTCCTCCCGGCCTATGACCAGGTCGGGGCGGCTCCTGCCAGGCTCCTTGAAGTCCCGTCGCACGGTCACCGCTCCCCTCCGTGTGGCGTGTCCTGGCCAATATTAGGCAACAGGCTCCTTAATTCCGGACGGACCGTGCAGTGAGGCAAATTACAGCGGACCGGGCGGCGGTGAAATCCAAAGTCGTACCGCTGGTAATACCCGTATCGGGAAGACACCGCAAACCTACGGCAACCACCCCGCCCGGCGGGCCGCGACCACGGCCTGTCCCCGGGTCCGCACCCCCAGCTTCCGCATCGCCGACCGCAGGTACGCCTTGACGGTCTCGGCCGTCACCCCCAGCCGCTCCGCGGCCACGC
>NZ_NCTE01000348.1 GCF_002114215.1 Streptomyces sp. 13-12-16
CCGCGATCCGGCCCCGGCTCACCCCGGCGCCCCTCCACAGCTCCACCCACCGCTCGCCGAGCACGGCGGGCACCGCGTCCGCGACCAGCCGCCCCAGCAGGCCGCCCGCGGGGACGCCGAGGGCGACGGCGGGCAGCACCATGTTCTCGGCGCCCTGCCAGCCGGACGTCGGCAGCCATCCCAGCCAGACCCCGCCGGCGAGCAGCGCGACGGTCGCCAGCAGGAACTCCGGTACGGCGGCCAGCATCGCGGCGACTGCCCCGGCCGACCCCCGCCCCCGTACCAGCACGGGCGCGACCAGCGCGGACGCCAACAGGAGCGCCACACCCGACGAGCTGGCCATCAGGGCCAACGACACCTGGAGCCCCGTGACCACGGAGGGCAGGACCTCGGCCCCCGACACCCAGGAGGTGCCGAGATCGCCGTGGAGCAGGCCGGACACCCATGTCCCCAGCAGGGACAGGGGGCCGGCCTCCAGGCCGAGGTCCCGCCGTACGGCGTCCAGGGCCTCCCGCGTCGGCTCCTGCTCGGCGGAGCGGGCGCGCAGCACGGTCAGTGCCGGGTCCCTGCCGGACAGCCAGGGCAACAGCCCGACGGCCGCCAGGACGGCGATCAGACAGACGACGCGGGTCACTCCCGCCGGACCGGGTCTCACTTGACGTAGGTGTCCGCCGTGACCAGTTCCCGCTCGCGCGGGTCATGGGCGGCGCCGACCACGCCGGCGGCGTCACCCTGGATGACCCGTTCGTGCAGCATCGGGACGGCCGCGTCGGTGGCGAGGACGGCGGCCTCGGCGGCGACGGCCGCCGTGCGGCGCGAGTCACCGGCCGGCCTCTCGCCGGCCTTCTTCAATGCCTTGTCCACGCTCGCGTCGGCGAGTTGGGAGATGTTGAAGGAGCCGTCGGAGGCGAAGTCGCTGTACAGGTACGCGGCCGGGTCGCCGGAGTCGAGGACGGTGGCGCGGGAGAGGATGAACGCGTCGAACCCGCCCGCCAGCGCGTCGGACTCGATGTTCGCGTACTCGCGGACGTCCAGCTTCACCTCGAACCCGGCCTCCTGCAGCTGCTGTTGCAGGGCGGCGGCGACCTCGGGCAGCTCGGCCCGGTCGGTGAAGGTGCCGATGGTGACGGTCTGCCCGGACGGCTTGCCCGCCTTCACCCGGGACACCGGCTCGCGCAGCTCGGCCGCCCACGGCAGGGCAGGGCCGAGCAGCCCTTCGGCGACATCGGCGCGGCCCTCGTACACGCCCTTCACGATCGGCTCGGCGTCGATGGCCTCCCGGGCCGCCGCGCGCATCGAGGCGTCCTCGAAGACGCCCTTCTCCGTGTTGAGGCAAAGGGTGTTGGTGCGCGGCATCGGGACTTCGGTGATCAGGTCCTGGTCCAGCACGGCGGCCTGCGACACCGGCACCGCCTCGACGATGTCGGCCTCGCCGCTGCGCAGCGCGGCGGCACGGGCGGTGCCGTCCGGTACGAACCGTACGTCGATGCCGGGGGCCTTGGCCCTCTCGCCCCAGTAGTCCTCGAAGCGGTCGAGGGAGGCGGAGGAGGTGCCGTTGACGTCGGTCAGCTCGAAGGGACCGGTGCCGGCGCCGACCGGGTCGACCGTCCTCCCCTCGTAGGCCTTCACCGCGAGGATCGACAGCTGCGGAGAGCTGAGCCGCTGCGGGACCAGCGGGTCCTCGGTGGCGGTGGTGACGGCGACCGTGTCGGAGGCTTCGGCCTTCGCGGTCAGTTCCACGCCGTCGAGAATGCGGGGCTTGGGGGAGGAAGTGGCGGCCCTGGTGAGGGAGTTGACGACGGCCTCGGCGGTCAGCTTCGTGCCGTCATGGAAGGTGACGCCGTCGCGGATCGTGAAGGTCCAGGTCTTCCCGGACTGCTCCCACCCGGTCGCCAGCGCGGGCCGTGCGTCGCCCCTGCGGTCCAGCTTCACCAGAGTCTCGGCGGTCGACCAGCGCGACAGCTTGAACGCGTCGTCGGAGAGCGGGGACAGGCCCGAGCGAGGGGGCTGCATCATCGCGATGCGGATCCGCTTGCCCTCGGCGTCGGCATCACCGGAACCGGTCGAGGAGAAGCATCCGGCGAGCAGGACGGAGGCCGCGGCGGTCGCAGGGAGGGGGAAGAGGCGAGCGGGGACGCGCACGGGACACTCCGGGTAAAGAACTGGCCAATGGTTGATCGCGCAATGACCGTAGCACGATGACAATCATTTTCAGAACAGGTGCTGACCGCCTCGAGCGCGGAGGGTCGCTTCTCGGTGACTCCTCGACGGGCCTGCTCGGGGGTTTCCGTGGTCGCGCCGTCTTGAGCGACGTGTGCAGTGGCCGGTTCCCGCCATTGCGAGCGGGAGGGTATTCGGCGACAGGCCTTCTTCAGGTCGGCCGGTTCGCCCGGCCGGCGCCTCCTGTCGCCTTCTTCATGGCCAGGGCCTGGTGCGGGCGAACTGTCACCAGCCGTCGTCCGGGCCGAGCGGCGCCTTGCCGGGGCCCGGGCAGTGGGACGGGGCGTGCGGGAGGGTGCGTTGCGGGCCGTCGCGCCCGAGGGGGTGCGATCTCGTGCTCAGGCCGTCCCGTTCACGGCCGCCGTGGTCGGCGTGTCCCGCAGGCCGAGGCGCAGGTGCTCGACATGGTAGAGGGCCTGCTCCAGCAGTTCGGCGACGTGGTTGTCGTAGAGGGCGTAGATGACCGAGCGGCCCCGGCGCTCCCCGGTGACCAGGCCGAGGTTGCGCAGCAGGCGCAGCTGGTGGGAGCAGGCCGACTGTTCCATGCCGACGGCGTCGGCGAGTTCGGTGGCGGCGCAGGGGCCCTCCTGGAGGCGGGTCAGGATGCGCAGCCGGGACGGGGTGGCCAGGGCCTGAAGGGTCGTGGCCACGTCGGCGGCGCCCACGGTCTCCAGGCGTTCGCGTGCGGTGGCGGTGGTCTTGACGTCAGCTCCATGGCCCATGGGCACCATCCTACGAAGGCCCTCCCATGAATGCATGAATGAGTATTCATGTGCTCCTGTATGGTGAATGTGAGTGGCTGCCGGATGTACGGGCTGCCGCCTCTTCGTCATGCCGTCGTGAAGGACTGTCTGCTCCGATGACCTCCACCCTCCACCCGCCCACGGCCGACCGTCCCGCGCCCGCGCGCACCGCAGACGTCTCCCGGTACAGGACGCGGGTTCTTGCCCTGCCCGAGGCGCGCTGGGCAGCCGCGGCCACGATCCTCTTCCTGCTCGCGCTGCCGCTCCAGCTGGCCGGGGCGCAGGCCTGGGCATGGGGCCCGCTGTACGCGCTGTCCTACGCGACCGGCGGCTGGGAGCCCGGATGGGCGGGTCTGCGGGCACTGAAGGAGAAGACGCTCGACGTCGACCTGCTGATGGTCGTCGCTGCGCTGGGCGCGGCAGCGATCGGACAGGTGATGGACGGCGCCCTGCTGATCGTCATCTTCGCCACCTCGGGAGCCCTGGAGGCGCTGGCCACCGCCCGCACCGCCGACTCGGTGCGCGGCCTGCTCGACCTGGCGCCCGCGACCGCGACCCGCATCGAGGTCGACGGCAGTGAAACGACTGTCCCCGTCGAGGACCTGACGGTCGGCGACACCGTCCTGGTGCGGCCCGGCGAGCGCGTCGGCGCCGACGGCCGTGTCCTGGACGGGGTGAGCGAGGTCGACCAGGCCACCATCACCGGTGAACCCCTGCCGGTGGTGAAGGAGAAGGGCGACGAGGTCTTCGCCGGCACCCTCAACGGCACCGGCGCGCTGCGCGTACGGGTCGAACGGGACGCCTCCGACTCGGTGATCGCCCGGATCGTGCGGATGGTGCAGGAGGCCTCCGAGACCAAGGCGCCGACCCAGCTGTTCATCGAGAAGGTCGAACAGCGCTATTCGCTGGGCATGGTGGCCGCGACCCTCGCCGTGTTCCTCGTCCCGCTCGCCTTCGGCGCGGACCTCACCGACTCCCTGCTGCGGGCCATGACGTTCATGATCGTGGCCTCTCCGTGCGCGGTCGTGCTGGCCACCATGCCGCCCCTGCTGTCGGCCATCGCCAACGCCGGACGCCACGGAGTGCTGGTCAAGTCGGCCGTGGTCATGGAACGGCTGGGCCAGGTCGACGCGGTCGCGCTGGACAAGACGGGCACCCTGACCGAGGGCACCCCGCGCGTCACGGACGTCCGCCCGTTCCCGGGCACGGGCCTGGACGACGAAGAGCTGCTCCTGCTCGCTGCCGCGGCGGAGGCCCCCAGCGAGCACCCGCTGGCCGGGGCGATCGTCACCGCGGCGCGCGAGCGGGGACTCGGGATCAAGCCGGTGGTGGACTTCGGCTCCACGCCCGGTGTCGGAGTGAAGGCCACGCTCGACGGACGCATGGTCGAGGCCGGTGCCCCGGCCCGGCTGCTGCGCGAGGCCGACGACGCCGCCTCGGCCCACGTGAAGGCCCTGTCCGGTGAGCTGGAGGAGGGGGGCCGGACCGCCGTCCTCGTCACCCTCGACGGTGCACCGGTCGGTGTGCTGGGCATCGCCGACCGGCTGCGTCCGGACGCGGCCGCGACCATGACCTCGCTCGTCTCCCTCACCGGGACCACGCCGCTGCTGCTGACCGGTGACAACCCGCGCGCCGCCGCCCGTCTCGCCGCCGAGGCCGGCATCGAGGACGTGCGGGCCGGGCTGCTGCCCGAGGACAAGGTGGGTGCCGTCCGGGAACTGGAGACCAGCGGGCGCAAGGTCATGGTCGTCGGTGACGGTGTCAACGACGCGCCCGCGCTGGCCGCCGCCCACACCGGCGTCGCCATGGGCCGGGTGGGCTCCGACCTGGCGCTGGAGACCGCCGACGCGGTGATCGTCCGGGACGAACTGGCCACCGTGCCCGCCGTGATCTCCCTGTCCCGCCAGGCCCGCAAGCTCGTCGTGCAGAACCTCGTCATCGCCGGAGTCTTCATCGCCGGCCTGGTCGTCTGGGACCTCGTCGGCCATCTGCCGCTGCCACTGGGCGTCGCCGGGCACGAGGGCTCCACCGTCATCGTCGGCCTCAACGGCCTGCGGCTGCTGCGCGAGTCGGCCTGGCGCAAGGCCACTGGCTGAGTCGTCGCAGGGCGCCTGTCCGCCAGTCACCCCGGTACATGGCCACCGTGTGCCGGGGCACGCGGCATCCACACAGGCACACCCGGATCTTCCTGAAGCGGCCTTTTCGCCAGCAGTCCGCCACCCCGGCCCGCTCCGGCGGCAGGAGTGACCGCAGCGCCGTCGCCGGCCGATGGAAGCGGTTCATGTGCGCCGGGTCGGGGAAGACCTCGGGCCCGTGGTGCTGCGCGAGATGCATCGTGTCCTGCACCCCGGCGGACGGCTCCTCGTGGTCGAGTTCCGGCCGCCGGACAGCCGCCTCGGCCGACGGCTGGTGCACGGTGCGAGTGGCGACGCCACGGCGCACAACCGCGTTGATCCATTGGACGACTTCGTCGGGCGCGGGCTTCGAGGTGCGCGGTCACGGTGATGTGCGGCCCTGCTCTGCTACGTGCAGGAGACGCGGTGGCGGCAGCGGGTCCGGTCGGCCTCGTCGCGGGAGGCCACTGCCTCGGCGATGTCAGCAGATCGGAGCCCGGGGGACACCCTCGCCGTACTGCGTCAGGGAGCACACGGTCTCCGCTGAGACCTTCCAGGTGCCGTCCTGTCGTACGGGCGCCCCCGGGCGGTCCGGTCCGGTCTTCCGGCCGTCGGGGAAGAGGGTGTAGCCGACTCGCGCGTTCAGGTCGGAGGTGAAGGTCACCGAGCCGATCCGTACCCGCAGCAGCCGGCTCTGCGGATCCTCGGCGAGTGCCTCGAGCATGAGCTGGTGATCGCCGCCGTTCCCTGCGACCTCCGCCTTGTCCTCCACAGAGGTCTCGGGACTGAAGAAGCGGGCCCAGGCGGCGCGGATCTCCTCCTCGGCCTCGACCGGATCCTCGGGGGCACTTGCCGTCGGTGACGGAGGCCGGGAGGTCGTGGGCGGCGGCGTCCGACTCGGCGTACTGAGTGGCGCGGAGATCGTGGGCGCAAGCCCGGGTTCGTCATCCGTGCAGGAGGCGATGGCTACGAAGAGTGCTGTCGCCGCGACGGCGGCGCGAAGCGATGTTCCCCATCGCCCGCCGCCCGGCCCACCTGGTGGGCAACACTCCGGTCCTGTGGGTCGACGAGCCGTTCGCCCCACAGGGGCGGGGCTTCCACGCCGAGCTGGAAGGCGCCAGTCCGGGCGGTATCAAGGACCGGCCCGGCCTGCACATGATCCGCGAGGCGCGGCGCCGCGGTGAGCTCGCGCCCGGCGCACCGATCGTCGAGTCCTCCAGCGGCACCCTCGGCCTCGAGCCAGCAGTACTTCGTCACGTCGAGTGATCTCGGCTGGTGGTGGGCATCCCCCCGGTATGAGGCTGGGGGAGGTGGAACGGCTCCGAGGTGAGTCATCGGAGTTCGTTGCCGATGTATTCGCCTCCGTGCCGCGACGGGATCAGCGGCGGTGCTGAGGTGTCGCTGTCGGCAGTACCGGCCTTGCGGCAGCGAAGGTCACACGCGGGAACGTCCCGGGCGCGCCCTGGTCCCGGATCAGGAGGTGCGTGGAGCGGGCCACGGGGAGTGCGGGGTCCGGCGCGGACGCCGATGTGCCCGGATGCCCTGGGCGGTCTTCGTGGTGGCTCTGGCCGGATAACGCCTCTGGGGATCACTCCCTCATCAGCCAGACTTGTTGCCTCACGACACATGCGCACCGTTGCCGCGGTGGCCCGTGCCCGGGAGGCCCCTGATGACGTCGGACGTGAGGCCGGACGAAGACGGGGCGGTGACCCCGCCCGGGCGGCGACGGCCTCCCGGCGACCGCGTCGCGCTGCGCGGCGATCTGCGGTCCGCCCTGCCCGACGCCGGCGCGGCGGTGGTGGTCACGGCGCTCGTGTTCGCCCTCCTGTGGGCGCGCATGGAATCGGGTGCTTCGGACACCGTCGCGGTCATGCCGTTCATGGACGACCCCGGCACCTACTGGATGTACCTGCTCAGCCAGGCGTTCGGCTGGTCGGGGCTGCTGTGGGCGTGGGGCACGGTGATGCTCGGTCTGCTGCTGTCGGGGCCGCGCCCCGCCCGGCTGCCGGTCTCCCGGCAGGCGCTGGAGCGCTGGCACCGCACCACGAGCCTGACGACGACGGCACTGATGTTCGCCCACGCGCTGATGTTCGCGGCGGAACTCGTCCGCTACGAGACGAAGGTGGACTGGGCGGAACGGCTGTGGGTGGCCTTCGCCGACAGCTTCGTTCCCGGCTGGTACGACTCCGGCACCGGCCGGATCGCCATCCCGCTCGGACAGGGTGCCCTGTACCTGGCGATCCCGCTGGGGCTGTTGTTCTACGTCCGGCACCGCATCGGAGCAGGCACCTGGCGCCGGCTGCACCGTTTCGTGATCGTCGTGTACGTGCTGAGCGTGTGGCACACGCTGCTGTACGGGACCAACGTCTGGTACGGGGAGTGGCCGCGCACCGTCCTGTGGCTGCTGCAACTCCCGGTCGCCGCACTGCTGTTGCTCCGCCTGCTGAAACCTGCCCGGCGGGCCGAACGGCTGGGCTCCCCCGGCGGGAACGCGGCCCGGCCGGGGTGGTGGGTGCGGGTGGCGGGACGGGTCGCGGTCGGGGCCGTCGTCGTCGGGCTGGTCGTCGTGGCGGTGTCCGGCCGTGACGGCGGACGGGACCGCCCGGTCCACCCGCCCGCGACGGCCCCCCACGCCCAGGAGACGGACTGACGGCCGGCCCGGCCTCCCGGGATGGGACGATGGACGGCGACAGGGCGACGGCGGAACGAGGAAGCCGGTGTGAATCCGGCGCGGTCCCGCCACTGTGATCGGCGAGCGAGTCCCGACAGGCCACTGCCCGGCAGCGGGTGGGAAGGCCGGGACGAGCATCGACCCGAGAGCCAGGAGACTCACGCGGTCGCCTCCTCGACGGACCACCGGGGCGGATCTCCCCGGAGAGAGGGACGGCACCGCGTGCCCGCAACGCCGACCGGACGAACGACGGACGACAAGAGGCCCGCGACGGCCACCGGCCCCGTGCCGTGCCGCGTCGTCGTGTGCCGCGACTGCTGCTGCGGCAGCCCCAAGGTGACCGGCGTCGACCACGAGGCCCAGACCGAACGCCTGCGTGCCGCGGCACCGGTACGCGTCTCCGACTGCCTCGACGTCTGCGACCAGGCCAACGTCGTCGTCGTACAGCCCTCCGCCGAAGGCCGCGCGGCCGGCGCCCGGCCCGTCTGGCTCGGACTGGTCAACGACCCGGACGCGACCGAGGACATCGTCGCGTGGGTCCGCGCAGGCGGTCCTGGTGTGGCGCCCCTGCCGGACATCCTGGACCTCCACGTCTTCACCCCGCCGGGGCGCCGCGCGACCTGCTGACGTCGCACCGGGCCGACCGGACCGTCCGCCACCGGGGGCACGTCCGACCGCCCACGAGGCCCGGCCCTCACCCACCGGGGACGCACGGACCACACGGACGTGGCCGCGGCCCCGAAGGCGGATGCCAGGACCCGGTGGGTCCCTCGTCCTCCCGACGGGCGGTCCCGGTGCGGGCCGGCACCCGCTCGCCGGCTCCCGCGTCCGCGGCGCGGCGGTGC
>NZ_NCTE01000349.1 GCF_002114215.1 Streptomyces sp. 13-12-16
CGGGCGCGGCGGGCCGGGCCGGAGCGGCCGGCTGGGCCGGGGTGGTGGTTCCCGCGGCCCCCGCGGCCGCGGTACCCGCCGGAGCCGAGGTCGCAGGCGCGCCCGGCTTGTAGTCGGCGAAGAAGTCCCACCAGGCTCGGTCCACCGAGTTCGGGTCCTGGAGGTACTGCTGGTAGATCTCGTCGACGAGCCATTCGTTGGCACCGAAGGCCGCAGCGGGGTTCTTGCCCGCTTGGTCGGTGTCGGTCGAGATGCTCGAGTTACTGGGGGACTGTGGCGACACGGCGTCAACCGCCCTCTTCCGCTTCGCAAGATGATGGACAGCGGAAATAAAGGCTACGCCCCCAAGAGCGAGAAGGTCAGGCCGGGCCCGTCCATCGTCGTGTAAGTCACATCGCGGCGGGTGTTTCGGCGCGGGAAATGGCGGGAAACAACCCTGGTTCCGCTTCTCCGGGCCGCTTCAGGGATCGCTCGGACGGGCCCCGGCGCGCAGCTCGCGCGGGCCTCTGCCTGATCACACGTGTCCGTCAGGACGAACGCCGGTGGATCTTGCGGCTCCGCTTCGAACTTTACGTCAACTTGGTACGGATGATGCTCCCGGAAGAGTGATGAGAATCCGGCAGCCCCGCTCGGATTCGGCCACTCCGATCCGGCCGCCGTGCAGATCGACGGCCCAGCGGGCGATCGCCAGGCCGAGACCGGTGCCTCCGTCGCTGCCCGGACCGTGCGGCCGGTTGACGCTGCCCCGGTTGAACCGCTCGAAGACGCGGTGCCACTCGGTCCGCGGAATGCCGGGTCCCTCGTCCACCACCTCCAGCTCCAGCGACTCCGGCTGGTCCCCGGGCCGTGCCCGGACCGTCACCCGGCCGTGCGGCGGGCTGTGCTTGACCGCGTTGTCGATGAGGTTGGCGACGACCTGGTGGATGCGCTCGGGGTCGGCGTGCGCGACGAGCTCCAGGGGCGAGACGTCGAGGTGCAGATGGACGTCCGTACGGGTGTGGCTGCCCGATCCGGAGGCCATGCCCGCGCGGGCCGTTGAGACCATGTTGGCCTCCTTCAGCACCCCGGACAGGTACGGCCACACCTCGAACCGCCGCTTCCTCAGCGGCACCACGCCGTTGTCCAGGCGGGACAGGTCGAGGAGCGTCTCCACGAGGCGGCCCAGCCGTTCGGTCTGCTTCAGGGCCGTGCGCATCGTCTCGGGGTCGGCCTGGGTGATGCCGTCGACGATGTTCTCCAGCACCGCGCGCAGGCCCGCGATGGGCGTGCGCAGCTCGTGCGAGACGTTGGCGACCAGCTCCTTGCGCTGGCGGTCCTGGGCCTCCAGCTCGTCGGCCATGACGTTGATCGTCCGGGCCAGGTCGCCGAGCTCGTCCCAGCGGTTCTCGCGCACCCGGCGGGTGTAGTCGCCGTGCGAGATGGAACGGGCCACGGCGTTCATGTCGTCCAGCGGCGCGGTGAGCGAGTGCGCCACGAACTGCGTGATGAGCAGCGTCGCGATCATCGAGAAGATCGTGATGAAGCGCAGCTCCGTCTTGGTGTGCACGGCTATCACCGACAGTCCCGTGGTGATCAGGACCGAGACGACGACCAGCGCACCCAGCTTGGTCTTGATCGAGAACGGGCGTACACCGCCCCAGGGCTGCCGCGCCCCGGGGCTTCTGCGTCCGGCCGGACCGTCGCTCATGGCGTCGGCGTCTCCAGGGCGTAGCCCACGCCGTGCACGGTGCGGATGCGCTCGGCGCCGATCTTCCGGCGCAGCGCCTTGATGTGGCTGTCGACCGTGCGGGTGCCGGAGGCGTCCGCCCAGTCCCACACCTCGGCCAGCAGCTGCTCACGGGAGAGCACCGCGCGGGGGGTGTTCGCCAGGCACACCAGGAGGTCGAACTCGGTGGGCGTCAGATGGACGTCCTCGCTGCGCACCCGCACCCTGCGCTGCGCGTGGTCGATCTCCAGCTCGCCCAGGCGCAGGATGCCGCTGCGCGGGGTCGTCGCCGCGAGGGCGGCCCGCTCCATGCGGCGCAGCAGGACGTGCACGCGGGCCGCCAGCTCCCGCATGGAGAAGGGCTTCGTCATGTAGTCGTCGGCGCCGACGCCCAGCCCGACCAGCATGTCGGTCTCGTCGTCACGCGCGGTGAGCATCAGCACCGGCACCGGCCGCTGGGCCTGCACGCGCCGGCAGACCTCCAGGCCGTCGAAGCCGGGCAGCATGATGTCGAGGATCAGCAGGTCGGGCTGCCAGGCCTCCGCCGTGTCCACCGCGGACGGGCCGTCGCCCGCCGTTTGCACCAGGAATCCCTCGGCGCGCAGGCGAGTCGCGATGGCGTCCACGATCGTCGCGTCGTCCTCGACCACCAGGACCCGGCGCTGGGCGCCGGGAGTGGTCGTGGCCGTGCCGTTGTGGGAGGTCTGTGTCTGCTCCATCGCCCGCCCCTGAGGTGTGCTTTTTCCGGAATCCGTGGGGTGATCCGTCGTCTGCGCATCACTGCGATTGACGCTTGAATGACCGCGTCAGGGCAGCAGCGTACGGGGAGTCACCGCGCCTTTGCTATCCAGGGCGGACGCCGAGGTGCACGACGTCCGGAACGCCCCGGGCAACGGGGATCTCTTCGGTACGCACCTGTTGGAACCCGGCATTCCGCAAGGTTCCCTCGAATTCCGGGGACGGCTTCGCCGACCACACGGCGAGTACCCCGCCCGGTCTCAACACCCTTGCGCAGGCGGCCAGTCCGACTGCCGAGTAGAGCCCGTCGTTGTCCTCGGTGACGGTCCAGTCGGGCCCGTTGTCGATGTCGAGGCAGAGCGCGTCGAACGTGTCCGATGTCTCATCGAGGTAACGGACGAGGTCCGCCTCGACGATCTCCGTGCGCGGGTCGGCGAGGGCCCGCGCGGAGAGCCCGGACAGCGGCCCCGCGCGGTGCCATTCGATGATCGCCGGTTCGCGCTCCACCACGGCGATCCGTCCCCAGTGGGGCTGCCCGGCGGCGTGTGCGAGCGAGAAGCCGACCCCGAGGCCGCCGATCAGGACGTGCGGGCCGTGCCCCGCGCGGGTGTCGAGGGCGGCCAGGGCGGCGTCGACGAGCCGCCGCTCCGAGCGGCCGTCGGAGGTGTCCATCAGGAAGCAGCCGTTGGCGATGATCTGCAGCAGGTCACCGTGCCTGCGCAGCACGACCTCGCCGTACGGGCCCTCGCGGCGGTCCAGGACTTCGGGGGGATCGGGAATGTCGTACGGGGTGGACATGCGTTCATCCTGACAGCTCCCCCTCCGCGGCGGCCGGGCTTCGGCACCCCGGGACGATGATCGCTCAGAGCGAACGCGGCTCCGGGAACATTCGGCGGCTCACAAGCATTGAGTCGGCATAGCTCAACTTGACTGCCGAAGGGGAGATCATGGCTGCTGAGTCCACACCGCTCGCCCTGCCCGTGCTGCCGCTCGACGACGAGGTCGTGCTGCCCGGAATGGTGGTTCCGCTGGACCTGAGCGATTCCGAGGTGCGAGCCGCGGTGGAGGCCGCCCAGGCCGCCGCCCGCACCGAGACGGGAAAGCCCAAGGTGCTCCTGGTGCCACGCGTCGACGGGACCTACGCCGGCACCGGTGTGCTGGGCACGGTCGAGCAGGTCGGCCGGCTGGCCGACGGCGATCCCGGCGCCCTGATCCGCGGCCGGGGCCGCGTGCGCATCGGCGCCGGTACGACCGGGCCGGGCGCGGCGCTGTGGGTGGAGGGCACGCGGATCGACGAGACCGTGCCCGAGCCGCTGCCGGGGCACGTGACCGAACTGGTCAAGGAGTACAAGGCGCTCGCCACCGCCTGGCTGCGCAAGCGCGGCGCCTGGCAGGTCGTCGACCGGGTCCAGGCCATCGACGACGTCTCCGCGCTCGCCGACAACTCCGGCTACTCGCCGTTCCTCACCACCGACCAGAAGGTCGCCCTGCTGGAGGCCACCGACCCGGTGGCACGGCTGAGGCTCGCCACCCAGCAGCTGCGCGACCACCTCGCCGAGCAGGACGTCGCCGAGACCATCGCCAAGGACGTCCAGGAGGGCGTCGACAAGCAGCAGCGCGAGTTCCTGCTGCGCCGCCAGCTCGAAGCCGTACGCAAGGAGCTGCGCGAGCTCAACGGCGAGCAGGAGGGCGAGGAGTCCGACGACTACCGGGCCCGCGTCGAGGCCGCCGACCTGCCCGAGAAGGTCCGCGAGGCCGCGCTCAAGGAGGTCGACAAGCTGGAGCGCTCCTCCGACCAGTCGCCCGAGGGCTCCTGGATCCGCACCTGGCTCGACACGGTCCTGGAGATGCCGTGGAGCGAGCGCACCGAGGACGCGTACGACATCCAGGGCGCCCGGGCGGTCCTCGACGCCGAGCACGCGGGCCTTCAGGACGTGAAGGAGCGGATCACCGAGTACCTGGCGGTGCGCAAGCGGCGCAGCGACCGGGGCCTGGGCGTGGTCGGCGGACGGCGCGGCGGTGCCGTGCTCGCCCTGGTCGGCCCGCCCGGCGTCGGCAAGACGTCCCTCGGCGAGTCCGTCGCCCACGCGATGGGCCGCAAGTTCGTCCGCGTCGCCCTCGGCGGCGTCCGCGACGAGGCCGAGATCCGCGGCCACCGCCGTACCTACGTCGGCGCGCTGCCCGGCCGGATCGTGCGGGCGATCAAGGAGGCCGGGTCGATGAACCCGGTCGTGCTCCTCGACGAGATCGACAAGGTGGGCTCCGACTTCCGCGGCGACCCGGCAGCGGCCCTGCTCGAAGTCCTCGACCCGGCGCAGAACCACACCTTCCGGGACCACTACCTGGAGGTCGAGCTCGACCTGTCCGACGTCGTGTTCCTCGCGACGGCCAACGTCCTGGAGGCCATCCCGGAGGCCCTGCTCGACCGCATGGAGCTGGTCCGCCTCGACGGCTACACCGAGGACGAGAAGGTCGTCATCGCCCGCGACCACCTGCTCCCGCGCCAGCTGGAGCGTGCCGGACTGGCCGAGGACGAGGTGACGCTCGACGAGGGCGCGCTGCGCAAGCTGGCCGGCGAGTACACGCGCGAGGCGGGCGTGCGCACCCTGGAGCGGTCCATCGCGCGGCTGCTGCGCAAGATCGCCGCCCAGCACGAACTGGGTGAGCGGAAGCTGCCCTTCACCGTGACCGGGGACGACCTGCGGGACCTGATCGGCCGGCCGCACCACGTGCCCGAGTCCGCCCAGGACCCGGCCGAGCGCCGTACCGCCGTCCCCGGTGTCGCCACCGGGCTCGCGGTGACCGGCGCCGGCGGGGACGTCCTCTACGTGGAGGCCTCCCTGGCCGACCCGGAGACGGGCGCGGCGGGACTGACCCTGACCGGCCAGCTCGGTGACGTGATGAAGGAGTCGGCGCAGATCGCGCTGAGCTTCCTGCGCAGCCACGGCGCCGAACTGGAGCTCCCGGTCGGCGACCTGAAGGACCGGGGCGTGCACATCCACTTCCCGGCGGGCGCGGTGCCCAAGGACGGCCCGAGCGCGGGCGTCACCATGACCACCGCCCTGGCCTCGCTGCTCTCCGGCCGGCTGGTCCGCACGGACGTGGCGATGACCGGTGAGGTCTCGCTGACCGGGCGGGTGCTGCCGATCGGCGGGGTGAAGCAGAAGCTGCTCGCCGCGCACCGCGCGGGGATCACCACCGTGATCATCCCCAAGCGCAACGAGCCCGACCTGGACGACGTCCCGGCGGAGGTGCTGGACAAGCTCGACGTCCACGCCGTCACCGACGTCCGCCAGGTCCTGGAACTGGCGCTGTCGCCGGCCACCAACGGTGTGGCGCCCGAGGTTCCGGTCGCGGCGTGACGGACGCGGCCGGATGAGGGAAGGCCCGGGTCCCGTGAGGGAGGCCCGGGCCTTCGCCGCGCCCGGCCGTAGTCGCCGTGCCAGGCCGTCTTCGCCGCGTCCGGCCGCCGTCGGCGGGCCGTCCGGACGGGGGATCCGCTCCCGCCGGCGTCCTGCCG
>NZ_NCTE01000350.1 GCF_002114215.1 Streptomyces sp. 13-12-16
CGGGACGGCGGCGGTCAGCGACGCACCGGCCGTGTCCGGGCGGTCGTCGACCACCACGACCCGCGCCGGGCCGGGCCCGTCCGCCTCGGCCAGCGCCCGCAGACACCGGCCGAGGCCGGGCCGGCCGAGCGTCGGCACCACCACCGCGTACTCCCCGTCCGGGGCGGCCGGCCCGGTCACCGGGAACCCTCGCCGTCGTCGCCGGAGCGGAACAGATCGCCGCGCCGGATCGCGTACGGGCCGATGGCCAGGAGGTCGACGGGGGAGGAGCCGAAGCACTCCAGGGCGTCACGCGGGTCGTCCACCATCGGCCGGCCCGCCGTGTTGAGGCTGGTGTTGACGACCACGGGCAGTCCGGTCAGCCGCTCGAACTCGCCCAGCATCCGCGCCACCAGGGGCTCGCGCGCCGCGTCGACCGTCTGGATGCGGGCGGTGCCGTCCACATGGACCACGGCCGGGACGCGGTCCCGCCAGGCGGGGGCCACATCGTGCACGAACAGCATGTACGGGCTGGGCAGCGGCCCGTCGAAGATCTCGGCGGCCCGCTCGGCGAGCACCATCGGCGCCACCGGCCGGAACTGCTCGCGCCCCTTGACGTCGTTGAGCCGCTCCAAGTTGCCCGCGTGCCCGGGATGGGCCAGCAGCGAGCGGTGGCCGAGCGCCCGGGGCCCGTACTCGCTGCGTCCCTGGAACCAGGCGACGATGCCGTTGCCGGCCAGTGTCCGGGCCACGGTGGCGGCGATGTCCGCCGGTCGCTCGAAGGGGACGGCGGCCGTCTTCAGCCACGCCGCCAGCTCCGCGTCGGTCCAGTCCCGGCCGAGGTCGGCGCCGGTCATCGGCTCGGGCCCGTCACCGGCGCCGGCGGACAGCAGCAGGGCGCCGCCGAGCGCGGTCCCCGCGTCCCCGGCCGCGGGCTGCACCCACACCCGGGAGAACGGGCCCTCGCGGGCGATACGGGAGTTGGCGACGCAGTTCAGGGCGACACCCCCGGCCAGGGCGAGCACGGTGTGGTGGGTACGGCCGTGCAGCCAGCGGACCAGGTCCAGCAGGGTCTCCTCCAGTACGGCCTGCGCGCTCGCGGCGACATCGGCGTGGTCCTGGGTCCACGGCTCGTCCGGGCCGCGCGGTGCGCACAGTTCGTGCCAGGGCACGCCGGTGGCGTGGAAGCCGCCGTCGCCGGTCGGATACACGTACCGGCGCAGTTCGGTCAGCATGCGCGGGGTGCCGTGGGAGGCGAGGGCCATCACCTTGAACTCGTCGGAGGAGCGCAGGAAGCCCAGGTGCTCGGTGAGTTCCTCGTAGACCAGGCCGAGCGAGTGGGGGAGGTCCTGGGCGCGCAGGGGTTCGAGCCGGTCGCCCACCCGGCGGGCGGCGAGGTGCGAGGCGCGCTCGCCGCGGCCGTCCAGCACGAGCACGGAGCAGTCCCCGGCGTCCGGCGCGGCGAAGGCGCCGGAGGCGGCGTGCGCCATGTGGTGCGGTACGAAGCGGACGAGGCCGGGGCCGAGTCCGGGCAGCGCGGTCCGCAGGAAGCCGGGGGCCTCCCGCGCGTAGGTGAGCCGCAGGTGGTCCCACGGGTCGTCCAGGCCCATCGCGTCGGCGGGGCGGGCCAGCGCCGGGTCGAAGGAGTAGGCGACCGCGTCGAGGTCCTCCGGGCGCAGCCCGGCCCGCCTCAGACACCAGGCGGCGGCCTGCTCCGGCAGCTCCCAGGCGGAGAACGGCAGCGGGCGCTTGCCGTGCTTGCGCCGGGAGAACCGCTCCTCCTCCGTGGCGGCGACGGTCCGCCCGTCGATCACCAGGGCGGCCGCGGGGTCGTGGAAGAGGGCGTTGATTCCGAGGATGCGCATGGTGGGCGGGCCTTTCGCTCAGCGGCGTGTTTCGGCGCGGAACCAGTCGATCGTGCGGCGCAGTCCTTCCTCGGCGGTCACGTGGGGCTCCCAGCCGAGCTTGTCGCGGGCCAGCGTGATGTCCGGGCAGCGCACTGCGGGGTCGTCCACCGGGCGTTCGATGTAGCGGACCTCCGAACGGGAACCCGCGAGCGCGATGACGAGACGGGCCAGGCCCAGCATGGTGATCTCGCCGGGGTTGCCGATGTTGACGGGGCCGCGCATGCCGTGGGCGGCCGCCGCGAGGACGCCGGCCACCGTGTCGTCGACGTAGCACAGCGAGCGGGTCTGCAGTCCGTCACCGGTCACGGTGAGGGGTTCGCCGGCCAGGGCCTGCCGGACGAAGGTCGGTACGGCGCGGCCGTCGTGGCCGCGCATCCGCGGGCCGTAGGTGTTGAACAGCCGCACGATGCAGGTGTCCGTGCCGCGGGTCTCCGCGTGGGCGGTGGTCAGCGCCTCGCCGAAGCGCTTGGCCTCGTCGTAGACACTGCGCGGGCCGACCGGGTTGACGTGGCCCCAGTACCGTTCGTCCTGCGGATTCTGCTGGGGGTCGCCGTAGACCTCCGAGGTGGAGGCGAGGACGAAGCGGGCCTCGGCGTCCTGGGCGAGCTTCAGGGCGTTGCGGGTGCCGAGGCTGCCCGTCTCCAGGGTGTGCAGCGGCAGCCGCAGATAGTCCGCGGGGGAGGCGGGGGAGGCGAAGTGCAGCACCAGGTCGGTCGGCCGGTCGACCGGCAGCTCCTGCGCCACGTTGGCCCGTACGAGCGTGAACCCGGGCCGTTCGAGCAGCGGGGCGATGTTCTCCGGACGGCCGGTGCTGAGGTCGTCCACGCAGGTGACGGCCGCGCCCGCGTCGAGCAGGGCGGCACACAGATGGGACCCGACGAACCCCGCCCCACCGGTGACGACGGCGTGCTCCCACTTCCGCGATATGACGGTACTCATACCGCCCAGCCTGACCCCGCCCCCTGCCTCCGGCGCGGCCACCTGGTGCAATCGAGTGAATGACGGAACGTGACCCACGGCCTCCGTTCCCCTCCCCCCGGGCGGACGCGCCGCCGAGGCGGACAGCCGTATGCCCCGCCCCCGCGGGCAGTCGTGCCTCCCCCAGTGCCTCAAGGGCCTGGGAGGTGCCCCCAGCGGCACGGGTGGGCGGTGGGGGAGGCACCCCGGCAGCGCCGGGCAGCGCGACCCGCCCCGCCCGGCCACAACACCGGGCACCCGCGAACGCCGAAGTCAGCCCACCAGGGTGACGTCCGGGTCCAGCCGGCTCAGCAGCTCCGACCGGTGGAGACCGGCCACCGGAGCCACCAGATCCGGATGCCGCAGCAACACCGCCGCCCGGCGATCCGTCTCATCGGGTGCGACCAGCCGACGGAATTCGGCAGGCACAGCGCCCCCCGCGAGCGCGCTCACCGCAAGACCGGCCAGCTCAGGATCGGCCAGCAGACACACCGCCCAACTGGCCACCACCTCGTCGACCCACGTACGCCAGCCCTCGCCCCCGTCACCCGCGTCCGCCCCGGTCACCCAGTCGAGCCGCCCCGAACCCCCGGGCCCCGCCAGTCCGACCAGGGCGGCATCCATCTCCGTCGGATACCGCAGCCGCGCCGCGACGGTCACCGCCTGCCGCGCCTGCACCTCGCACAGCGCGACGGCCAACGCCCCGCCGGGCGTGGGAAAGGAACACGTCAGCCACTGCGTCGTCGCCGCGATGACCGGTGAGAGATCTGCTTGCACTGCCGGGCCGCCCGAGCTGCTGGGGTGAAAGGACCGCACGGAACGCTAGCCGCCGCCCCACCCGTCCCGATATGACACCGACCTCCTTCGGCACGTGGCCTCGGCCACATCCGAACGGGTGGCCCCGTCCCACCCGGAGTGTCCCGCCATCCCCCCGGGGCACCCGACGGCGATGGACGTACTCAGCCGCCCCCTGCTCGACCGCACCCTGCCGCTGCTGGCCGAGGGCTACGCCTGGCTGCCCAACCGGATGCGCGACACCCCCGGCCCCGTGGTCCGCACCCGGATCCTGGGCCGGCCCGCCCTCGCCCTGCGCGGCCCCGAAGCGGTGCGGTTCTTCTACGACGAACGGAACGTGCACCGGCACCGCGCCATCCCCGAACCCGTGCTCGCCACCCTGTTCGGCCACGAGGCGGTGCACACCCTCGACGGCGTCGCCCACCGCGCCCGCAAGTCCCTGTTCCTGCCGCTGCTCGCCCCCGGCCGGATCGCCGGCCTCGTCGACCACGTGACCGGGGCCTGGGACGAGGCCGTACCCGCCTGGGGCCGGCGCGGCTCCGTCGTCCTGTTCGACGAGGCGGGCACGGTGCTCACCACCGGGGTCCACCGGTGGGCCGGCATACCGCTGGACGACGCCGACGCCGAGGCGACGGCCCGCGACATGATCGCCATGGTCGACGGCTTCGCCACCGCCGGACCGCGCCACCTGCGGGCCCGGCGCGCCCGCGCGCGGCAGGAGGACCGGCTGGGCCGGCTGGTGCGGGACGTGCGGTCCGGCACGGTCACCGCCCCCGAGGACTCGGTCCTCGACCTGGTGTGCCGGCACCGCGACGCGGACGGCGGGCCGCTCGACGAGAAGACGGCCGCGGTGGAGCTGCTCAACGTCGTCCGCCCGACGACCGCCGTCGCCTGGTTCGTCGCCTTCACCGCGCACGCCCTGCACAAGTGGCCCGAGCACCGGGCGCCGCTGGCGGACGGGGACGTCCCGTTCACCGCCGCGTTCGCCCACGAGGTGCGCCGCTTCTACCCGTTCGTGCCGTTCCTCGGCGGTCTGGCCGCCCGGGACCTGTACTGGAGGGGCGAGTGGGTCCCGGCCGGGGGACTGGTGGTGCTCGACGTGTACGGCCAGAACCACGACGAGTCGCTGTGGGGCGATCCGTACGCCTTCCGCCCGCGGCGCTTCCTCGAACGGCCCGTGGAGCGCGACGAACTGATCCCGCAGGGCGGCGGCGACCCGGCCGCCGGCCACCGCTGCCCCGGCGAGGGCATCACCGTCGGCGTGCTGGAGGCGCTCGCGGTGCGGCTCGCCCGGATGGAGTACACGGTGCCGGAGCAGAATCTCGCGATCCCGCTGCACCGGGTCCCGACCCGCCCGCACAGCGGCGTGCTCCTGTCCGGTGTGCGCCCGCCCGCCGTCTCCTGGTGACGCCCTTGCGCCTTCGGCCTGTTGAAGAAGTGACGAAAACAATTCCGGGAGAAGTGGAGTGATTTGTCCGTTATGGGTGATTCTGAAGGGGAAGGTACTCGCTACATCTCAGGGAGATGGTGTCATGCGTCCCGACGAAGTCATCGAGGAACTCACCGGAGTCCGGAGCACCGACATAGAGGCGGCACTCGACCCGGCCGAGACCGACGGTGTGTACCGCGACAGCCGTGAGTGCGCCGCGCTGGCCGTGGCCGCCGGCGGAGGGTTCGCCCTGCTGTCGCCGCCGACCCCGCGCCCGAAGAAGGGCTGAACGGGATCGACGGGAGCGAATGATATGGAGCAGTCAGGCACTTCGACCCGCTTGCAGGCCGCGGTGCAGGACCTCGCCTCCGGTGTGGTCTCCGCCCTTCGGGGCGGGGACCACACCCGCGCGGTCCTCCCGGCGGGAACCGATGGGGAAGCGGGAGACCTCGCGCTCGCCGCCGTACGGGTACTGGGCGCGGACGCGATGCTGCCGAGCCTCCTGCTGGGCACCCCGCCCGACCCGGCGGAAGTGGCCGTGTTCCGCAAGGCGGTCGAGGCGTACCCGCCCCGCGCGGACGCCGCGCCCACCGTCCGCTGGAGCCACTGGGGCATGGCGCGCACACTGCGGCGGATCGACCCCTCCTTCTCCACGAGGCCGCCGGACGAGCCGGACACCGGCTGGCTCGACGAGGCGGGCTGGCAGTCCCTCACCCATCAACTCGCCGTACTGGCCCCGCTCGCCCTGCCCGGTGAGGACTGCGCGGTGAGCCGTGCGGCCGTGCGCCGGCCCGTCGACGTGGCCCGCGGATTCGTCCGGGCGGTGCGCCGCCGGGACTGGCGGCAGGCCGCCGGAGCCGGCCGCTGGCTCACCCTGCTGTCCGGTGTACCGGACACCCTCGGCCTCGAATCCGGCCTGGACTTCGTGGAGTTGATGGGCGGACAGGACCCGCAGGTCGTCCTCCACGTCCAGGCGGCGCGGCTGACGCGGACCGGAGCACGCGTGTGACCGCGCCCGGCGCCCGGGGCATCCGGCGGGTCGCCGAGGACGCCCTCACATGGGTGACCGCCCACCGCGCCCGCTTCGCGCTCGGCGAGGACGCGCTGACGGCCGACGGCCGGGTCGACGGCACCTGGAAACCGCTCGGCGAACTCGCCCGGGTCTGCGCGACCGTGATCCACCGCACCGGCCCCGCCGACCCGCTGCACGCCCGGGCGGGCGCACTGCTGGAGTTCGCCTGGCGACAGACGCGCGAGGGCGGGATGTTCTCGTTGCTGCAACGTCTCGAGCCGTTCGCCACCTACCCGTTGGAGGTGTACGCGGCCTTCGCCTCGGCCGGATTCCGCCACCCCGCCTACGAGGAGGCCGCCGCCGTGGTCGCCCGTACCCGGGGCTGGCGGCTCACCGAGCAGGACCCGACCCGGCGCCTCGGCGTCCTGAAGGCCGAGGAACGCTGCGGCATCCACCGGCCCGGACAGGACCCGGCCCCGCTGCCCCGCACCTGGCTCGGCGGACTGCCCGAACCCTGGACCTTCGAACGCGCCGCCGGATACGCCCTCACCCACGTCGTCTTCCACCTCACCGACTGGGGACGCGCCGACGACGGTCCGCCACAGGGGCTCGCCGACTATCTGGCCGACTGGCTGCCGCCCTGGCTGGACACCTGCCTGGACGCCGGGATGTGGGACCTGAGCAGCGAGCTGCTGGCCGTGGCCGCGACCCTGCCCCGCCCCCTCGACGACGTCGTCCCGCCGGACGCCTGGCAGCGCCTGGGGGCGGTGCAGGACCCCTCGGGCGCGATCCGGGAAGAGGGCCACGACGCCGGGGACGGTGAAACCCGCGATGAAACCCGCGATCCCGACCGGTACTTCGCCACCCACTACCACTCCACCCTCCTGGCCGCCTTCGCGGCCGTACTCACCACCGCACGCCCGGCCGGCGCACCCTCCGGCACCGGAACGCGGCACGGCCGGCAAGGAGCCCCGGCATGACCGACACCCGTCTGATCCACACCGTCGGAGCCGGCGCCCTGGAATGGCTCTGGGCGCACCGCGACGGCTTCCGGCTGGAGCCCGACGCCGACCCGGAAGTGGGGTTCCTGGAGCGCTTCAAACCCGTCGGCGAACTCGCCCTGATCTGCAAGGTGCTGTTCCGCGAGGGTGTCGCGGGCTCCCGCCAGGCGCAGCTCGCCCGGCAGCTCCTCGACCACGCCTGGCGCGACACCCTGGACGGGGGCGCCGCGCTGGTGCGCGGACAGCGCACCGAACCGATCTCCCCCATCCCGTTCGAGGTGTACCTGCCGTTCCGCGAACTCGGTTACAGCCGGCCCGAGCTGGAGCGCGCCGTCGCACTCGACCACCGCCTCGACAGCTGGCAGGCCTACGAGACGACCCCCACCCGGCGGCTCGCCCTCTCCGCGTTCCAGCGCCGCTTCGGACTCACCCCCCGGCCCCCGGAGTCCGAGGCCCTGCGCCCCACCTGGCTGGCCCGCACCCCCGAACCCTGGACCGTCGAGGGCCACACCGCCTACGCCGTCACCCACTGCGTGTTCCACCTGACCGACTGGGGAGAGAACCCCGGCGGACTGCCCCCGGACCTCGCCGGCTACCTCACCACCTGGCTGCCCGCCTGGATCGACGACTGGCTGGACCTCGAACGCTGGGACCTGCTCGGCGAACTCCTCGTGGTCGACGCCTGCCTGCCCCGCCCCACCCTGGACGAGCCCGCCTGGCGGGCCTTCGCCGCCGCCCAGCGGCCGGACGGCGCCATGCCCGCGATCCGGACGATGCCCGAGGGCGACGAACAGGCCGTGTTCGACATCGTCTACCACTCGACACTGGTCGCCGCCCTCGCCTCCGTGCTGGCCACCTCCCGCGCCCTCACCGAACTGGCCCGCGCCTCATGACGACGACGTACCGCACGCCCTGGCCGGGCCTCCCGCCCGACGACGGGATCCCCGCCCACCGGGCGGAGTCCCGCGCCGACGAGCGCCTGTACGAGCGCCTCGGTGACGCCGTCACCGCGGCCGACGCGCCCGACGCCGTCTTCGCCGTGTCCCGGCACGGCCGTCGCACCGTACGCACCGGCGGCACCGCCCCGCCCCCGGAGCACCCGCGCGACACCCTCCGCTACGAGATCGGCTCGGCCTCCAAGACGTTCACCGGACTGCTGCTGGCCCGCCTGATGGACAGCGGCCGGCTCTCCGGCGGCGAACCGGCCCACACCCTGCTGGACGGCGGCCGGCCCGCCGGACCGGCGCCGGCGACGCTCGTCCACCTGATCACCCACACCTCCGGACTGCCCCGCCTCCCGGCCGACTTCTACGCCCGTGCCCTGCCCGCCCTGCGCACCAACCCCTACGCCCGCTACCCCGACGCGCGCGTCGTCGACGCCTTCCTGCGCCACCGCCCCCGGCACCGGCCCGGCACCCGCTGGCGCTACTCCAACTTCGGTGTCGCCGTGCTCGGCCACGCCCTGGCCGCCGCCACCGGCACCCCGTGGCCGGACCTGATCGCGGGAGAGCTGCTCCAGCCCCTCGGTCTCGGCGACACGGCCCTGCGGGCGGACACCGGCGGACCCGACGCCACCGGGCACGGCAAGGACGGCGGGACAGCCGTCCCCGCCTTCGACGCGGGCGGCTTCCAGGCGGCCGGCGCCGTCCGGGCCACCCCGCACGACCTGCTCACCTACCTCGAGGCCCACCTCGACCCGGCCCGCGCACCC
>NZ_NCTE01000351.1 GCF_002114215.1 Streptomyces sp. 13-12-16
CCACGCCCTTCAGCGTGGCCTCGGGCCGCCCGCGGTCCCGGAACGGCGGACGTCCCTCCAGCATCGTGTAGAGGATCGCGCCCAGCGCCCACAGGTCCGCGGCGGGCCCGATCCGCTCGTCACGGGCCTGCTCCGGGGAGGCGTACGACGGTGCCGTGAGCCGGGGCGCCGATGTCGTGCCGGCCAGGCCGTACCCGGTGACGACGGCCGGATCGCCCTCGCGCAGGAACACCTGGCCGGGGCTGAGCTCACCGTGCACGACGCCCCCGGCGTGCGCGGCCCCCAGCACGTCGAGCAGTTCCAGCGCGATGCGGGCGGCCCGCACAGGGGGGAACGTGCCCTCCTCGGCGAGGACCTCGTCGAGCGGTGTCCCGTCGATCCACGCGGTGACGGCCCACAGGAAACCGGACTCCTCGACGGTGTCGACGACGGTGGCGATCCGGCCGGGGCACAGGCGCGCCGCGCTCTCCGTCACCCGCAGCACACGGGAGGGCGCGCGGTGCGCGCCGGCCGCGTCCCGCGGGAGCCCGACCTGGGTGACCAGGCAGGGGCGGCCGGTCTGCAGATCGTCGGCGTACCAGCGGACGCGGTTGGTCTCACGATGGATGATCTCGACCAGCCGGTAGCGCCCGGCGACCGGCCGTTCCGTGGAGACGTGCGCCCTGCCCATGGCCATCCCTCGTCGAACCGCCGGCTCCCGCTGTCCCCAGTGGTACGGGGAGCGGGCGGGGTCCGTTCAACGGCAGGCTCAGCGAAGCTCGAAGTGTTCCGTCCAGGCGATCATGTCGCCGGTGGTGGCGTTGCCGCCGCACACCACCAGACCGAGCCGGGCCCCCTCGCCGACCCGCTCCAGCACCCGCCGCGCGGCGGGCAGCAGACAGCCGGCGGCCGGCTCGGCCCACACCTTGGCGTGGTCCGCCAGCTCCAGCGAGCCCCGCACCGCCTCCCGGTCCGGCACCACCAGCACCTCGGTGACCAGCTCCGACACATGCGCGTACGTCAGCGGGGAGACGGCCGGGGCGCTGAGCGTGGAGACGATCGACGTCAGCTCCACCGGCACCGGGCCGCCCGCCGCCAGCGCCTCGGACATCGCCTGCGCGCCCTCGGTCTCCACGCCCCAGACCCGCACCCCGGGCCGCAGCGCGCGCAGCGCCGCCGCGACCCCGGAGATCAGCCCGCCGCCCCCGATGCTCACCAGGACGTCCGTGAGGTCACCGGCGTCCGCGGCCAACTCCAGTCCCACCGTGCCCTGGCCGGCGATCACCACCGGGTCGTCGAAGGGGTGGACCAGGGTCAGCCCCTCCTGCTGGAGCCGGGACATGAGCGCGAACGCGCCGTCCATGTCGCCGGTCAGCCGCACCGAGGCGCCCGCGGACTCCGCGGTCTCCACGGCCCGCAGGGGCGCCGAACGCGGCATCACCACCGTGGCCTTCACATCGAGGGCGGCGGCCATCACGGCGAGGGCGATCCCGTGGTTGCCGCCGCTCACCGCCACGACCCCGGCGGCCCGCTCGGCCTCACTCAGCGACAGCAGCTTCGCCGCCGCGCCCCGCACCTTGAACGAGCCGGTGCGCTGCAACAGCTCCAGCTTCGTGGTGACCGGGGCTCCGAGCAGTTCCGACAGACCGGGGCTCGGCACGGTCGGGGTCCGCACCACGTGCCCGGCGATCCGCTCGGCCGCGGTCCCGATGTCGGTGATCCCGATCACGACTGCCACCTCTCCGGCGCGGGGGGTGTGATCCGTGCCGTCATCCACCCTGACCCGCGGGGCGGCCAAGGTCAACATCGCTCAGTGCTGCTGGGCCTTCTGCGGTGTCGCCTCACTGGGCCGGACGACGACGTACCCCTCGCCCTGCAGCGTCAGCTGCACGGCCTCGCCCGACCCGCCGCGCAGCATCGAGCCCAGCGACTGGGAACGGTGCAGCGAGGTGGCCAGGCCCGCGGTCCAGCCGACGACCGCGTCCGTGTCCACGTGGACCGGGTACTGCGGCGACACCGGGATCACCAGCGGATTCCCCTCGCACACCAGCCCCAGTCGGCCGTGCCCGGTGAACACGCTGTTGAACAGTCCGCCGCCGGTGATGCCGGCGCCCTTCACGGTCGCGATGCGGTACGACAGGGAGGAGTCGAAGCACAGGACGTTGCGGCCGTTGACGGTGAACTCGTCGCCCGGGTCGACGTCGACGACGAAGCAGTTCTGCGCCTCGTGCGCGAACCAGGCCTCGCCCTGGCCGCGCACCGTCATCAGCGGCAGCCCCTCGCCGGTCACCGCCCGTTTGAGCATGCCGCCCACGCCCTGCCCCCTGCGCTCGAACTGGAGGCTGCCGCGGTAGGCGACCATCGCGCCCTGCCGGGCGAGCATCTCGCCGTTCACCGTGTAGCGGAGGCACTTGGCGTTCTCGACGGACATGCCCGGGGCCGTGGCCGGCTGCACCATGTGCTGACTGGAAAACAGGTCACCCTTCATGAGGGCATCCTCGCCCGGACTCCCTCCCTCCGCCAGGATCGTGTGCGGACGGGCACCGGGCCCGGCGCCGTCAGCCGCCGAAGAGCTGGGTCCAGTACGTGCCCGCCCGGCCGCCGCCCGCGAACCCGACGCCGATGTGGGTGAAGCCGGCCTTGAGGATGTTGGCGCGGTGACCGGGGCTGTTCATCCAGCCCTGGACGACCTCGGCGGCCGAGCGCTGGCCGCACGCTATGTTCTCGCCGATCGTCCGCCGCGCCGAACCCGCGGCGGCGGCCCGGTCCCAGGGCCTGCCGCCGTCGGGCGCGGTGTGGGAGTAGAAGTCGCGGGCCACCATGTCGGCGCTGTGCGCCTGCGCGGCCGCGGTCAGCAGGGGGTCGTGGGACAGGGGCGGCAGTCCGGCACGGGCGCGCTCCCGGTTGGTGAGCTCGATGACCTCGCCGGTCGTACGGCTCAGCCCGTCCGGGGTGAGCGGACTGGCCCACAGAGCCGTCCAGTAGAGGTCGCCGGACCCGTCGCACGACCCCACGGCGGCGTGGGTGAAGGAGGGGTCGCACACGGTGCGGCGGGCCGCGTCGTGGCGCAGGCAGTGGTCGACGAACCGGTCGACCGTGAGCGGCCCGGAGACCAGGTGCTCGCCGACGGTGAGGTACGGGTATCCGGCGGCGACGACCCGCTGGTGGACGGAGACGCCGTCCACGCCCTCGACGCCGAGGCGTCCGCCCCGCGCCATCATGCCGGCGTGCTCCCGCGCCGCGCCGGCCAGCCGCGCGTCATGGGCGACCGGCGGTGAACCGGCGGCGGCCCGGACGGAGTTCACCAGGTCGAGGAAGCCGTCCCCGGCGGCCGGGCGGGCCGGGGCGGCG
>NZ_NCTE01000034.1 GCF_002114215.1 Streptomyces sp. 13-12-16
GCCGTCCGCGCCGGCGACCTGGCCTCCACCGCCCCGCGCAAACCGGCCGCCGGGGGCGAGCCGGGCCGCGGGGAGCTGCCGCGGACGACCGCCGCCGAGACCCTCGCCACCGTGCAGGCCGCCGTCCTCACCGGCGAGGCGCTGTGGATCGGCTACGTCAACGCCGAGGGTGGCGCCAGCCAGCGCGTCATCGCCCCGGTCCGGGTCGAGGGCGGCTTCGTCACGGCGTACGACCACACCGCGGACGAGGTGCGTACGTATCCGCTGCACAGGATCACGGGGGCCGCGGAGCTGGCGGACGACGAGGGCTGAGCCGTTCGGGTGTACGGCGGACTTCATGCACGCCACGCCGGGGCGTTCCCCCTGATGAGCGAGGTTGTGGGGTCTCGCGCATCCCGCGGCGGGCCGTTGGGCAGCCACCGGATGTCCTGAACGGGCCCGGAAGCCACCGCGGTCCGTTCGCACGCAACAGAAAGGAAGTCCCATGCGTGCCGTTCGTCGCGTCGCCGCCGTACTGACCTCCACGGCCGTGCTGCTCGGAGCGTTCGCCGCCGAGGCCGCCGCGGTCGGGATCGACCTCGGCGGAGGCCTGACCTTCTGACACGTGTCAGTGTCCTGACCCGTCTCGTCCTCTGATCCGTTCCGTTTCTCGTTCACGGCGGGCCGGTCCCTCGTCCCCGGGGCCGGCCCGTCCCCGTCGCCCGAAGAAGCCGGAAGAAGTCGCAAGAGATCCGAAGAAGCCCGAAGAGAACGACCCGAAGAGAATGAAGGGTGTCCCGTGCCTTCCATGTTCCGTGCGGTGGCCGTCTGTCTCCCCGCTCTCGCGCTCGTCGCGGTGCTCACCCCGGCCGCCGCCGCGCTGCCGCTGCCGATCCCGGCCGCCGGAGGGGAACCGCTCCTCACCGAGGGGGTGCTCGTCGAGGGGCCGCTGGTGAACAACCTCACGCTGCCCGCGCCGACGTAGCCCGGTCCGCTCAGGACCACGAGCGCGCGCGATCGGGCAGACTGGAGGTTTGGCCGAAGTGCCCGTGCCGAGCCCGTCGCAGAAAGGCAGCCGCGCGTGAATGGTCCGCTCATCGTCCAGTCCGACAAGACCCTGCTCCTCGAGGTCGACCACGAGCAGGCCGACGACTGCCGTCGTGTCATCGCGCCGTTCGCCGAGCTGGAGCGGGCGCCCGAGCACATCCACACCTACCGGGTGACCCCGCTCGGCCTGTGGAACGCGCGGGCGGCCGGTCACGACGCCGAGCAGGTCGTGGACGCGCTGGTGCAGTACAGCCGCTACCCGGTGCCGCACGCGCTGCTCGTCGACATCGCCGACACCATGGACCGCTACGGCCGGCTCAGCCTGCACAAGCACCCGGCGCACGGCCTCGTCCTCACCAGCACCGACCGGCCCGTGCTGGAGGAGGTGCTGCGCTCCAAGCGGATCGCGCCGCTGGTCGGCGCCCGCATCGACCCCGACACGGTGGTCGTGCACCCCTCGGAGCGCGGGCAGATCAAGCAGACGCTGCTGAAGCTGGGCTGGCCGGCCGAGGACCTCGCCGGGTACGTGGACGGCGAGGCGCACCCCATCGAGCTGGTCGAGGACGGGTGGGCGCTGCGCCCGTACCAGAAACAGGCCGTGGAGAACTTCTGGCACGGCGGCTCCGGTGTGGTCGTCCTGCCCTGCGGCGCGGGCAAGACGCTGGTCGGCGCGGGTTCGATGGCGCAGGCGAAGTCGACCACGCTGATCCTGGTCACCAACACCGTCTCGGCCCGGCAGTGGAAGCACGAGCTGGTGAAGCGGACCTCGCTGACCGAGGACGAGATCGGCGAGTACAGCGGGACGAGGAAGGAGATCCGTCCCGTCACCATCGCCACGTACCAGGTGCTGACGACGAAGCGGAAGGGGATCTACCCCCACCTGGAGCTGTTCGACTCCCGGGACTGGGGCCTGATCCTCTACGACGAGGTGCACCTGCTGCCCGCGCCGGTCTTCAAGTTCACCGCCGATCTCCAGGCCCGGCGGCGGCTCGGCCTGACGGCCACCCTGGTGCGCGAGGACGGCCGCGAGTCGGACGTGTTCTCGCTGATCGGCCCGAAGCGGTTCGACGCGCCGTGGAAGGAGATCGAGGCGCAGGGCTACATCGCCCCGGCCGACTGCGTGGAGGTCCGGGTCAACCTCACCGACTCCGAGCGGCTGGCGTACGCGACGGCGGAGCAGGAGGAGAAGTACCGCTTCTGTTCGACGACGGCGACCAAGCAGAAGGTGACGGAGGCGATCGTCCGGCGGTTCGCGGGGCAGCAGATCCTCGTCATCGGGCAGTACATCGACCAGCTCGACGAACTGGGCGAGCACCTGAACGCGCCGGTGATCAAGGGCGAGACGTCGAACGCCCAGCGGGAGAAGCTGTTCGACGCGTTCCGGGAGGGCGAGATCAACGTCCTGGTGGTGTCCAAGGTCGCGAACTTCTCGATCGACCTGCCGGAGGCGACGGTCGCCATCCAGGTGTCGGGCACCTTCGGGTCGCGGCAGGAGGAGGCGCAGCGGCTCGGCCGGGTGCTGCGGCCCAAGGCGGACGGGCACCAGGCCCACTTCTACTCCGTGGTCGCCCGGGACACCATCGACCAGGACTTCGCGGCGCACCGCCAGCGGTTCCTGGCGGAGCAGGGGTACGCGTACCGGATCATGGACGCGGACGAGCTGCTGACGGAGAACTGAGCCGGCCCGTCACCCCTCGGGCAGGTTGAACACCAGCATCAGGACGAACAGCCAGGGCAGCAGCGACAGGCCCGCCAGCCAGGCCCGCGGCACCGACCAGCGGCGGGTCCAGGGCAGCAGCCAGGAGGCCAGCCAGGCGCCGCCCGCGAGGACGCCGCCGTAGAACAGGGTTCCGAAGATCACGGTCAGGGTGTCGGTCAGCGCCTGCGAGCAGTCGTCGGGGCCGCAGCTGTCGGTCGCCATCACGGACAGCCCGCCGAACAGGAACGCCACGGGTGCCAGCAGCGCCCCGAGCACGGTCGCGACGGTGGGCGCCACCCAGGCGCGGGGGTCCCGCTCGGCCCGGTACTGCCAGGCGGACGGAGCGGGGGCGGCGGCGTGGTGGTGGCTCATACGGCCAGTGAAGCGGCCGGGCGGTGACCGGCGCACCGGCGCGGGTACTCAGCGGGACGCGTCGGCGTACTCAAACGCCGAGGGCGGCGTGCACCGACGTGGTGTCGGAGTACGCCGCCCCTGGAGCCGAGGCGCGGGACATGGTTCGTCCCCTCACGAGGGCTACTTCGGGTCCTGGTCGAACTTGGCGGCCGACCAGAAGTAGCCGAGCACCGCCAGACCCAGGCACCAGGCCACGGCCAGCCATCCGTTGTGGCCGATCTCCGTGCCCAGCAGCAGACCGCGCAGGGTCTCGATGGCGGGCGTGAAGGGCTGGTACTCGGCGATCGGCTGGAACCAGCCCGGCATCCCCTCGACCGGGACGAAGGCACTGGACAGCAGTGGCAGCAGGATCAGCGGCAGCGCGTTGTTGCTGGCGGCCTCGGCGTTCGGGCTGATCAGGCCCATGCCGACGGCGATCCAGGTGAGCGCCAGGGCGAACAGGACGAGCAGCCCGAACACCGCCAGCCACTCCAGGGCCGTGGCGTCCGTGGAGCGGAAGCCGATGGCCACGCCCACGGCGCCGACGAGGACCACGCTGGCGACCGACTGCAGCACGCTGCCGATGACGTGCCCGATGAGCACCGAGCCCCGGTGGATCGCCATCGTGCGGAAGCGGGCGATGATGCCCTCGGTCATGTCGTTGGAGACGGAGACCGCGGTGCCGATCGTGGTGGAGCCGATGGTCATCAGCAGCAGGCCGGGCACGATGTAGGCGATGTACGCGGACCGGTCGCCTCCGCCGTCCCCGAGGCCGGCGCTCATCGCGTCGCCGAAGATGTAGACGAAGAGCAGCAGCAGCATGATCGGCGTGAGCAGCAGGTTCAGGGTGAGCGACGGGTAGCGCCGGGCGTGCAGGAGGTTGCGGCGCAGCATCGTGGACGAGTCGCGCACGGCGAGGGCGAGGTTGCTCATCGGACGGCCTCCTTGGGCTGGGCGGGGACGGCGGCGCCGCCGGTCAGGGCGAAGAAGACGTCGTCGAGGTCGGGGGTGTGCACGGTCAGTTCGTCCGCCTCGACGCCGGCGGAGTCGAGCCGGTCGAGTACGGCGCGCAGCTCGCGCTGGCTGCCGTCGCTGGGGACCCGGAGGGTGAGGGATTCGTCGTCCCCGGTCGCCTCGCGCAGGGCGGAGGCGGCGGACCGGTAGCCGGCCGGGTCGGTGAAGCGGAGCCGGACGTGTCCGCCGGGGACGATCCGCTTGAGTTCCTCGGCGGTGCCCTCGGCGGCGATCGTGCCGTCGTGCAGTACGGCGATGCGGTGGGCGAGTTCGTCGGCCTCCTCCAGGTACTGGGTGGTGAGGAAGACCGTCACCCCGTCGGCGACCAGCCCGCGGATGATCTGCCACATGTTGTGGCGGCTGCGCGGGTCGAGGCCGGTGGTCGGTTCGTCGAGGAAGATGATCCGCGGGTCGCCGACCAGGGTCATGGCGATGTCGAGGCGGCGCTTCATGCCGCCCGAGTAGGTGGAGGCGGGCTTCTTCGCGGCCTCCACCAGGTCGAACCGCTCCAGCAGCTCGGCGGCCACCCGCCGTCCCTCGCGCTTGGGGAGGTGGTGCAGGTCGGCCATGAGGAGCATGTTCTCCTCGCCGGTGATCAGGCCGTCGACGGCGGAGAACTGACCGGTGACGCCTATCGCGGCGCGCACGGCCCGGGGGTCGGTGGTGAGGTCGTGGCCGCCGACGCGCAGGTCGCCCGCGTCCGCGGTGATGAGGGTGGAGAGGATCTTGACGACGGTGGTCTTGCCGGCGCCGTTCGGGCCGAGCAGGGAGAAGACCGTGCCTTCCGGGACGGTCAGGTCGACGCCGTCGAGGACGGTCCTGTCGCCGTAGGACTTGCGCAGCCCGTGCGCCGCGATGGCCAAGCCGGTCATGGTGGTTCTCCTTTACGGACAGCGGGTGATCACAGGCTGCGGGCGGTGATGTCGCCGTAGGCGGTGGTCGCGTGGACGGCCAGGCCGGCGGCGGCGCCGTCGGCGTTCCTGAGCGTGTTGTGGACCCGGCCGTAGCCGGTGCCGGCGTCGAGGGAGGCGGAGACCCCGCGGGCGGCACCGACGGCGATGTCGCCGTGCTCGGTGCGCAGCGTGACCGTGCCGCGCACGGCCTCGGTGACGCGGATGTCGCCCTTCTGGGTGCTGATCTCGGCGGGGCCGCCCAGGCGTCCGACCGAGACGTCACCGGCGAGGACGGCGAGGCGGGCGCTCGCGGTCTCGTCGAGCTTGACCGGGCCCTGCGCGCTCTCGAAGACGACGTCGCCGAGCCGGCCGACGCCCCGCAGCTCCGCGCCGGCGGCCTTCGCCTCGACGTGGGAGCCGGCGGGCAGCTGGACGGTGATCTCGACGGATCCGGACGGGCCGAGGATCTGGTTCCTCGCCGGCGGGCCGTCGATCCGCAGGACTCCGCCGCCGTACTCGACCCTGGTCTGCTCCGCCGCCTTCGTGTCGCGGCTCTTCGTCGCGTCCGCGGGCAGGACCTCGACCACGGTGTCGGCCCGGTCGGCGGCGATGAACCGGATGCGGCCGGCGGGGACGTCGAGGACGACCGAGACGGGGGCGGGGGTGTCGAACTGCATCGTGCGCTCCTTCGGGTTGTCGTTTCTGACACCGGAAACGCTACGTTGCGTTCATGATTGTGGCAACAACTTCGTTGCACAGTAATCTGATTTACGCAGCTCAGAGCGGCAATATCGTTGCAACGGATTGGAATCTAACGCAACGAACGAGCTCGACTCGTTGCAATGAATTGAGAGTGAACGCTATGCTGGAGCCACCACGGACCACGAAGGAGACCGCGTTGCCAGGAGGCAGGCTCACCCAGCAGGAACGCCAGCAGATCGCGACGGGGCTGGCCGACGGGCTCGCCTACGCGGAGATCGCCAGACGGCTGGACCGTCCCACCTCGACGATCACGCGCGAGGTGATGCGCAACGGCGGACCCACCGCCTACCGCGCGGACCTGGCCCACCGCGCCACCGAGCGCCGCGCCCACCGGCGCAGGCAGACCGCGGTGCGAGGGCCGAAGGCACTCACGGAGGACCACGGCCGCGACCCGGAGGCCGTGCGCGCGTACGAGGAGACGCTCACCACCGTCTTCATAGCGTCGGGCACGCCCAGGATGATGGCCAGGGTCATGGCCTGTCTGACCCTCTCCGACAGCGGCAGCCTCACCGCCGCCGAACTCGCCCAGCGCCTCGATGTCTCCCCGGCGTCCGTCTCCAAGGCGGTCACGTTCCTGGAGGGCCAAGGGCTCATCCGCCGGGAACGCGAGGAAGGCCGCCGTGAGCGCTACGGCGTCGACGACGACATCTGGCACCAGTCGATGATGGCCAGCGCCCGGTCCACCGCCCAGGTCGCCGAGACCTCACGCCAGGGCGTAGACATCATGGGGCGCGGCACACCGGCCGCCACGCGCCTGGAGAACATCGCCCGCTACCTCGACTTCATCTCGGAGGCGATCACCCGCGCCGCCGAACAGGCCCGCGAGGTCCTTCACACGAAACCCGGAACGACCTCGGACGGCACGGTCGGGTGAGGGGCACGGTCGAGTGAGGGGCGCCGCCTACCTGCGGCGGACGCCCGCCTCCTCGCCGTACTCGCCGAGGACGATCACGTCGAAGGCGGCGCCGAGGAACACCCTCACGGCGCGCAGGGCATCGCCGAGGCGGTGCGGGTGACCGCCCTGCGCCGAGGTCGCGCCGGTCGGCCGCACCGGCGGTGTGGTGGGGTTGAGGGTCGCTGCGCTCATGCCTCCATGGTCGCCCTCCGGCCGCGGCACGGGCATCGGCCGGAGGGACCGGTCCGCGGACCCTCCGCGTACGACTCCGGTGCCGGCCGTACTTCTCAGGCAGGAGCCCCCGCCCCTAGGGGACGGGCGGTAAATGGTTTGGAACGCACCGGCCCGGCGCCCTAGAATCTCCGCTCTTGCCCGCCTCCCCTCACGGAGCGCCGCCGTCCGGACGGAAACCGGCTGGTATCTCGCAGCAACCTCAGCAGCAGTTCTCCCGGAGGCACACCCTTGTCCGCGTCCACACCGGTAGACGAGCCCGTAGACGGTCCCGCGACCACCCCCGCGGACGACCCGCTCGCCCGCGAACGCTCCCACCTCGCCGCGTCCCGTTCCGCGCTGCGCGCCATGCGCGAGGACGTCGAGGCCCTCGACATCAGCGACGTCACGGCGAACTGGGTCAACGCGGCCGCGCTGGCGCACCAGATCGACGAGCGCATCAAGGCGCTGGCCGACCTCAGCGACACCCCGCTGTTCTTCGGCCGCCTCGACTACCTGCACTCCCCCGGCGCCGAACAGGCCGAGGGCGCGGAGGGCGAAAGCTTCTACATCGGGCGCCGGCACGTGCACGACGCGGACGGCGACCCGATGGTGATCGACTGGCGTGCGCCGGTGTCGCAGCCGTTCTACCGGGCGTCCAAGAAGGACCCGATGGACGTCGGGCTGCGCCGCCGCTTCGGCTACACCGGCGGCGACCTCACCGCGTACGAGGACGAGCACCTGTCCGACCCCACCGAGGCGGCGACCACCAGCAGGCTGCTCCAGCAGGAGATCGAGCGTCCGCGCGTCGGCCCGATGCGGGACATCGTCGCGACGATCCAGCCGGAGCAGGACGAGATCGTACGGTCGGGCCTCTCCGGCAGCGTCTGCGTACAAGGGGGACCCGGCACCGGGAAGACGGCCGTCGGCCTGCACCGGGTCGCCTACCTCCTCTACGCCCACCGCGAGCGGCTGGCCCGCACCGGCACCCTGGTCGTCGGCCCGAACCGCTCCTTCCTGCACTACATCGAGCAGGTGCTGCCCGCGCTGGGCGAGCTGACGGTCGCGCAGGCCACGGTGGACGACCTGGTGGCGCACGTGGAGGTGCGCGGGACGGACGACGCGCCGGCGGCCGTGGTCAAGGGCGACGCCCGGATGGCGGAGGTCCTGCGCAGGGCCCTCTACGCGCACGTCACGATGCCCACCGAGCCGGTCGTCGTCGTGCGCGGTTCACGCCGCTGGCGGGTCCCGGCGTACGAACTGGAGGAGATCGTCCGGCAGTTGCTCGACCGCGGCATCCGCTACGGCGCGGCCCGCGACGCCCTCCCGCAGCGCGTCGCGCACGCCGTGCTGGTGCAGATGGAGCGGGCGGGCGAGGCACCGGACGACCGGGTCCAGGACGCGGTGGCCCGCAACGCCGCGGTGAAGGCGGCGGTGAAGGCGGTCTGGCCGGCCGTCGACCCGGCGAAGCTGGTACTGCGGCTGCTGGGCGACGCGGAGTTCCTGGCGGAACACGCGGAGGGCCTGCTCGACGAGCAGGAGCGGAAGACGATCCTGTGGGCGAAGCCCGCCCGCTCGGTGAAGTCGGCGAAGTGGTCGGCGGCGGACGCCGTGCTGATCGACGAGGCGGCCGACCTGATCCAGCGCACGCACTCGCTCGGGCACGTGGTGCTCGACGAGGCACAGGACCTGTCCCCCATGCAGTACCGGGCGGTGGGCCGGCGCTGCACGACCGGTTCGGCGACCGTCCTCGGCGACCTGGCCCAGGGCACCACGCCCTGGGCGACGCGCAGTTGGGACGAGGCCCTGCGCCACCTGGGCAAACAGGACGCGGTGATCGAGGAGTTGACGGCCGGTTTCCGCGTCCCCACGGACGTCATCACCTACGCCTCCCGGCTCCTGCCGCACATCGCGCCGGGGCTGACCCCGGTGGCGTCGATCCGCGAGAACCCGGGCTTCTTCGAGGTCCGCCGGTCCGGGGGGACGGACGACGTGGTGTCCGCCTGCCGCGAACTCCTGCGCAACGAGGGTTCGGTGGGCCTGATCGCGGCGGACATCCGCGTCCCGGAACTGGCGGAGGCGCTGACGGCGGCGGGCATCACCTTCGTCGCCCCCGGCGAGGAGACGACCCGCACGACCCGCCTCACCCTGGTCCCGGCCTCCCTCGCGAAGGGCCTGGAGTACGACTACGTCCTCCTGGACGAACCCCGCGCGGTGGTGGACGCCGAACCCGACGAACGCACCGGCCTCCGCCGCCTGTACGTGGCCCTCACCCGAGCGGTCTCGGGCCTGATCGTCACCCACAGCGCGCCCCTGCCGGAGCAACTGACATAACCCGCTCCCGCAGGCCGCCACCCACCGCCGCTCCCGCGTACAGCCGCGCCGCTGGGGCGGCACGGGTGGGCGGTGGGGGTACCTCCCGCTCATGGGGGTCCCCCCGCTCATGGGGGTCCCCCCGCTCATGGGGGTCCCCCCGCTCATGGGGGTCCCCCCGCTCGAGCGAAGCCGAGAGTGGGGGAGAAGCCGAGAGTGGGGGAGAAGCCGAGAGTGGGGGAGAAGCCGAGAGCGGGGGAGGCACCCCGCAAGCGCCGGGCAGCGCGACCCGCCCCCGCCCAGCCGCAGCCCCGTTCAGCCCCCCAGCACCCGCCGCCACTCGGCAACGGCCTCCGCCGACACCGGCCCGCCCCACCCTCCGGGACGGGCCGCCCCGCCGATGTGGAAAGCATCGATCCCCGCGTCCAACAGCGTCGGCACGTGCTCCAGCCCCAGCCCGCCCCCCACCAGCAACCGCTGCTCGTACCCCGGCTCCCCCCGCCGCCGCGCCTCCGCGAGCAGGACGGGCAACCCCGCGTCCACACCATCGGCCGACCCGGCCGTCAGGTAGGTGTCCAGCCCCGGCACCCCGTCGAGCTGCTTGCGCAGAGCCCCCCGGTCGGCGGCCCGGTCGATGGCCCGGTGGAACGTCCACCGGCACCCCTCCAGCGCACAGGCGACCCGCTCCACCGCCCCCAGATCCACATCGCCGTCCGGGCCGAGGAACCCGAGCACGAACTCCTCGGCCCCGGCCTCGCGCATCTCGTACGCGGCACCCACCAGCCGCTCGACGTCCCCCGCCGCGAACCCGTCCGCCAGCCGCAGCATCACCCGCGCCGGGATGTCCACGGCCGCCCGGATCCCCGCGACGGTCGCCACCGAGGGCGTCAGCCCGTCCGCCGCCATGTCGGTCACCAGCTCGAGGCGGTCCGCACCTCCGGCCTGGGCGGCCACCGCGTCCTCGACGTCGAGGGCGATCACCTCCAGGACTGCACGCTTGCTCATGGGACCCCATTCCTCGGCATCAGACGGCGACTACAGGTCTAGTCCAATCCAAGACTACGCCCGACCGCCCGCCCGGGGCTGCCCCGCCCCTCCGCTCAGTCCCCGAAAATGTTCAGCTCCGCCGCCTCCGCCCCGGCCAGCTCGTACGCGGCACCGTCCACCGGACGCCCCGCGTACAGCCGTACGAGGGTCGGCCCGTCCCCGATGTAGCGGGCCGGGGGGCGTTCCCCCGTGGCGACGCCCAGCCGCAGCGGCTCGTCGGCGTCGTCGAGGTCGGCGTGCAGCGGCAGGTGGCCCTTCCGGCCGGTCACCTGCCCCAGCAGGGCGAGCGCGTACGGCAGCCCCGCGCCCCCGTACGCCCCCGCCTCCCCGAACGCGACCCGCACGTCCCCGGCGTGCACCCACTCGCCCAGCGCGAGCACGTCCAGCGCCCCGCCCGCCCTGGCGATCAGCGGTCCGGCCTCGGTCATCCCGCGCTCCAGCTCGTCCACGACCCGGGCGTTCGTCCACTCGGCCCGCTCGGCGATGTCGCGCTCGTTGCTCCCGGGCGAGAACACCCCGTCCTCGAACCGCCGCTCCAGGACCCGGGTGAACGCGGCCGAACAGTGCGCCAGCACGTCCCGCACCGTCCATCCCGGACACGCCGCCACCGGCAGCGCGAAGTCCCCGTCGGCCCTCCCCCGCAGCAACGGGATCAGCGCGTCCCGCTCGACGGTCAGCAGCCGGCCGGGCAGTTCGGGGTCTCGTACGTTCCGCACATCCGCAGGAGTCGTCATGCCGCCCACGCTAGTGCGGCGGAGGCGCGCGGCCTACCGGGCGTCGACCTGGTGGTCGGCCCAGACATAACCCACGGGCAGCAGTTCGGCGATGGGAACGGTACGGACGTCCTCGCCCTCGCCGACTATGACCCCGAGCCCGGGAAAGTAGTCGAGCAGAACCTGCCGGCACCGGCCGCACGGGGGAACGACCCCCCGGTCCCGGTCCCCCACGGCGACGATCGTCTCCAGTTCGTAGATCCCCTGAGCCGCGGCGGCGCCGACGAGGACCAGCTCGGCGCAGGGCCCTCCGGTGAATTGACATCCTCCCCCTCCTCAAGGGAGGGGGATTTCAACCCTGACGGGTTGGGGTTCACGGGCGCTCGAACGGCTGGTAGCCGCTGTCACCCCTCCGGCACCGGCTGCACGCCGGGGGCGGGGGATCCCGCCCTGTCCTGCCGCGACGTTCACTGCTGCGTTCTCGTCGGCGTTGCAGGTGAACCCGCAGGATACGCAGGCGAACTCGGCTTGGCTCTTGCGCGAGTCCTTCTCGATCCAGCCGCAGGCACTGCACCGCAGCGACGTGTACGGGGCGGGTACGTCCTCCACCCGCCCGGGGGCCTTCTCACCGGTACGGCGGCGCAGCAGACCCCAGCCCTGCGCCAGGATGCCCCGGTTCAGCCCCGCCTTCTGCCGCACCCGCGTACCGGGCTGCTCGACGGTTCCCTTCGCCGAGCGGGTCATGGTCGTGATGTTCAGTTTCTCGAACCGGATCAGGCGGCAGGTGCGGGCGAGCATGGTGCTGGTCTTCTCGCACCAGTCCTTGCGCCGGTCCGCCTCCCGCGCCTTCAGCCTGGCCACCTTCGCGTACTCGGCCCGCTTACGGTCGCTGCCCTTCGGGGCGCGGGCCGCCCGTCGCTGGTGCTTGCGGATCTGCGCGCGCTCGCGGGTGGTGAGCTGGGGACAGTTCAGCCTCCGGCCGTCGGACAGAGCGGCGGTGATCTTCACGCCCCGGTCGATCCCGATGACCTCACCCGGCTCTGGTGCCGGAATGGGGTCGGGGACGATGGCGAAGGCGATGTGCCACCGGCCGGTGCGGAAGGTGACCCGGAACGTCTTCGCCTGCGGCAGCTCGGTGCGGGTGAGGCGGAAGCGCACCCAGCCGCAGCCGGGCACCTTCACCCGCGCCCACCGCCGGTTCAGCCTCTGCACCACCACCGACCGGCCCATCACCTGCTTACCCTTGGCGTTCAGCTTCGGCGAACCGTCCGGGTTGGACTCCGGAACGCGGTCGGTGCCGATCACTCGGAAGCCCTCGTGCACATGCTTCCGGCGCCAGGTCGGCTCACCGAACCCGGAGGCAAACCGGGCCGTCCTGGCCTTGGCGAAGTCCTGCAACGCCTGCTGCTGCACGTCCGCGTTCCCCACGGCCAGCCACGCGTTCTCCCGCCGCGCCTCGGTCAGCTGACGGCACTGCTCCGCGAACCCGGGAGCGGACCTACGGCCCGGCCGCCAGCACGCGTGCTGCTCGACGGCCAGGTTCCACACATACCGCGCGTGCGCGCAGTGCAGCAGCATCCGCCGCTCCTGCTCACCCGTCGGGTACATCCGGAAACGTGACATGTCGCCAAACGTAGCCCCGACACCCGCTTCCCTCTTCGATTCCCACCCGGCTCACCCGAACGAGCGATCAACCCCCGCACGCACGCCCATCTCATGACCAAGCTCGCCATCCCCTTTTTCCGGAACATCGCATCGCCCTGAAGGCGATGCGGCTCCGCCTGCTCCGCTCCGCGGGAAAAGGAACTCGCGGACGACCTCCTCGGCAAGACCAACATCCCCGTCGTCCGGGACCAGGCCGACCTGCTGGAGGCCATCACGGACGACGCGTGGTGGCAGAACGTGACCGTCCCGATGCTGGAGCACGTACGGCGCCGCGTGCGCGGCCTGGCCCACCTGGTCGACGCTCCGGCCGCCCGGAAGATCGTCTACACGGACATAGCGGAGGACCACGGAGACCTGACTGAGGTCGAGCTCAAGGGCCTGCCCGTCGGCACGGACGAGGAGCGCTTCAAGCAGAAGGCCCGCGCCCACCTCCAGACCCACCGCGAGCAGGAGGCCGTCCGCAAGCTGCGCGAGAACGAGCAGGTCACGGCCGAGGACCTGGCCGCCCTGGAGGAGGTCTTCCTCACCGAGGGGGTCGCCTCCGCCGAGGACCTGGAGCAGAAGCGCGCGGCCGACGGCGGTCTCGGTGTGTTCCTGCGCCGCATCGGGGGTCTGGACCGGGAGGCGGCGCAGGAGGCCTTCTCCGGTTTCATCGCCGACCACGACCTCTCTGCCGACCAGATCGACCTCGTCGGCCTCATGGTCCGGTACGTGGCGGCCAACGGGCTCATCGGCATCCGCGACCTGTACGAGAACAACCTCTTCAGCAGTCGCGGGGTCATCGACGACCACTTCACCGACGACGAGATCGACGCCCTGGAGGTCGTCTTCCGCACTCTGCGCGCCCGTGCCATCCCGGATGCGGGCCTCGCAGCTTGAGGAAGCTCTTCCAGGGCCACGGAGCGGGCACGCACCGGGAAGAATGACGGTATGGCCGACACCGAAGCCCTGCGTGCCCGTTTCGTCCGCACCCTGGAAGGGACCCGCGGGTCCGGTGGCGGTCCGGACCCGTTGCCGTACGCCGACGCGCTGCTGCGCCGCTGGCAGGAGCCCCAGCGGCACTACCACACGCTCACCCACCTGACCGCCGTCCTGGACCGCATCGACGTGCTGGAGGAGTACGCCGACGACCCGGACGTCGTACGGCTCGCCGCCTGGTTCCACGACGCGGTCTACCTGCCGGAGCGGTCGGAGAACGAGGAGCGCTCCGCCCGGCTCGCCGAGCGGGCGCTCCCCGAGGCCGGGCTGTCCGCGGAGAAGACCGCCGAGGTGGCCCGGCTGGTGCGGCTCACCGTCACGCACGATCCGGCCGACGACGACCGGGACGGGCAGGTGCTGTGCGACGCCGACCTCGCGGTCCTCGCCGCGTCGCCGTCGTCGTACGCCGCCTACACCGCCGCCGTCCGCGAGGAGTACCACTTCGTGCCGAACGAGGCCTTCCGCGAGGGACGGGCGGACGTGCTGCGGCAACTCCTCGCCCTGCCACGGCTGTTCCGCACGCCCTACGGCCAGGAGCACTGGGAGGCCACCGCCCGCTACAACATGCGCGGCGAGCTGGAAATGCTGTCGACCCCGGCGGTGCCGCCCGCCTAGCCTGCCCCGCATGCGTGCTGTGGGAGCGGAACAGGTCGAGGAAGCCGTCGCGGACTGCGTGGCGGCGCTGGGGGCGGTCACCGACCGGGACTGGACGGAGGTGAGGGCGGGGCGGCTGGAGTGGAGCTGCCGGAGGACGGCGGCGCACATCGCGAGCGACCTCATCGCGTACGCGGGGCAGCTCGCCGGGCGGACGCAGGACGCGTACACGCCGTTCGAGATCACCATCGACGGCACCGAGGACGGCCTGGACCCCGCCGACAACGCCGGTACCCTCCAGGTGATCACCACGACCGGAGCCCTGCTCGCCGCCGCGGTCCGCACCACCCCGCGCGCGGTCCGCGCCTTCCACCCGTTCCCCTTCCGGCACGCCAACCGTGAGGGCTTCGCCGCGATGGGCGTGGCCGAGGTGCTGCTGCACACGTACGACATCGCCGAGGGAATGGGGATCGGCTACGAACCGCCCGCCGAACTGGCCTCCTTCGTCCTCACCCGCATCTTCCCGCGGGTCAAGCCGGGTCCCACGCCGTGGCGGACGCTGCTGTGGGCCACCGGGCGCGGCGACCTGCCGGGCCGCGAACCCGTCACCGAGTGGAAGTGGGGCAACAACCCCGTGCTCCGGTCGGAGCGGCTGACCCTGGAGGGCGTCACCCCGGCGACCGCCGCCGCCCTGTCCCTGGCGGGTGACGGCGGCTACGAGTGGGTCGGCGGGGCCGCCGCCGACGGCACCCGCGAAGGCGCCGGGATCATGGTCAAGCAGTACGAGGAGGGCGTGTTCCACCCGGAGTGGGGCATGTACGTGCTGGTCCGGCGGGACGACGACCGCGCGGTGGGTGCGATGGGCTTCCACGCCGCCCCCGGCGGGGACGGCCGCGTGGAGATCGGCTACGACCTCGTCGCGGACGCCCGCGGTCACGGTTACGCCACCGAGGCGCTGCGCACGTTGTCGCGCTGGGCACTGGAGCAGGACGGCGTACGGGCCGTGGTCGCCGTGATCGACCACGGGAACGCGCCCTCGCGGAAGGTCGCCACCCGGGCCGGCTTCGTCCCGGCCTTCGAGGACCTGGGACGGACCACCTACGAACTCCGCGGCTGAGCCGCGCCCTTGCGGCGCCGCAGCCCCGCCCCGTGCAGCAGCCGCACCACCTCACGGCTGCCGACCTCGACCGCTCCCGCGCGCACCGCGTCGGCGTACCGGTGGGCGGGGACGTCGTAGTGGTCGCGCTCGAAGGCGCGGCGGGGGACGCCCAGGCGGTCGGCGAAGGCGTGCAGTTCCTCGTAGGAGAGGTCGCTGACGAGGTGGGACCACATCCGGCCGTGGCCCGGCCAGGTGGGCGGGTCGATGTACACGGTCACGAGGGGACCGCTCCGCCCAGCCGGCCCACCGCCGCGACCTTCACGCCCGCCTTGTGGCACACCCAGTGCGGATCGGGGCCGAGTTCCGGTTCCACGTCCAGCGCGTGCGGGTCGCCGGTGCCGCAGACCGGACACAGCGGCCAGCGCCCGTGCCGCTCCAGCAGGGCGTCCTGCACGTCCTGGGCGACCAGGCCGGCGAGGAACCCGGCGCCGTCCGGCCACTGTTCCACCCACCAGCGCCGGTGCGTGACGGACTCCTCGACGAGGGAGACCACGTCCGCCTCGGCGACCTCGCGCGCGGCCAGATCGGCGAGCACGAGGGCGCGCGCCGCGTGCAAGGCTTGTTCCAGGGAGCTGACCGGGTGAGGTCCGGGGGCGCCGGGTTCGCCGTGGGGGTCCATGTCCCCATTGTGCGCACTCTTGACCGCACGACCGGAACGAAAATATCTTTCACACCGTGACCCGTGAGGTGAAGGAAATTTTCGGGAACGGTTCGGGCGGCGGTACGCCCTCCCCTCCCGCGCCCGCCGCCCTGGCGGCCAAGGTGCGCACGCTGGCTCCGTCGATGACCCGTTCCATGCAGCGGGTCGCCGAGGCCGTCGCCGACGACCCGGCCGGCTGCGCGGCCCTCACGGTCACCGGACTCGCCGAACTCACCGGCACCAGCGAGGCCACCGTCGTACGCACCGCCCGCCTGCTCGGCTATCCCGGCTACCGCGATCTGCGCCTCGCCCTGGCCGGGCTCGCCGCCCAGCAGCAGTCCGGGCGCGCGCCCGCCATCACCACCGACATCGCGGTGGACGACCCCATAGCCGACGTCGTGGCGAAACTCGCCTACGACGAGCAGCAGACCCTCGCCGACACCGCGGCCGGACTGGACACCGTGCAGCTCGCGGCGGCCGTGACCGCCCTGGCCGGGGCCCGCCGCACCGATGTGTACGGCGTCGGCGCGTCGGGGCTCGTCGCCCAGGACCTCACCCAGAAGCTGCTGCGCATAGGCCTGATGGCGCACGCCCACAGCGATCCGCACCTCGCCGTCACCAACGCGGTGCAGTTGCGGTCGGGGGACGTGGCGATCGCCATCACGCACTCCGGGTCGACCGGGGACGTCATCGAACCGCTCCGGGTCGCCTTCGAGCACGGGGCGACGACGGTGGCGGTCACCGGACGCCCGGACGGTCCCGTCACGCAGTACGCCGATCACGTCCTGACCACGTCCACGGCCCGGGAGAGCGAGTTGCGGCCGGCCGCGATGTCGTCCCGGACGGGGCAGTTGCTGGTGGTGGACTGCCTGTTCGTGGGGGTCGCCCAGCGGACGTACGAGTCGGCGGCACCTTCGCTGGCCGCGTCGTACGAGGCTCTGGCGCACCGGCACCGGGTGCCTCGTAAGAGCCCCTAGGGTCTGGTCCTGTGTTTCGACCGCGGCCGGCCCTGGGCCGGTCGCGCCCACGCGGCGGAGCCGCACATGTCACAGCCCCGCGCCCCTGGGGGGAGCTCTCCCACCCCGAGCTGGAAAGTCACCGTCATGTCTACTTCTCACCACGACCTCCGTGCCCAACTGGAGACACTGACCACCGAGGCGTTCCGGCCCGAGCTGGCGGACGTCGACCGGTTGCCGACGCTCGACATCGCGCGGCTGATGAACGGCGAGGACGCCACGGTGGCCGGTGCCGTGGGCGAGCAGGTGCCGGTGATCGCCGCCGCGATCGACGCCGTCGCCGAGCGGATGGCCCGGGGCGGGCGGCTGGTCTACGCGGGCGCGGGTACCGCCGGCCGGCTGGGGGTGCTGGACGCCTCCGAGTGTCCGCCGACCTTCAACACCGACCCGGCGCGGGTCGTCGGCCTCATCGCGGGCGGGCCCGACGCCATGGTCACCTCGGTGGAGGGTGCCGAGGACTCGCGCGAACTGGCCGAGGCCGACCTGGCCGCGCTGGAGCTGACCGCCGACGACACGGTGGTCGGTGTCTCCGCCTCCGGCCGGACCCCGTACGCGGTCGGCGCCGTCGCGTACGCCCGTGCGCGCGGTGCCCTCACCGTGGGCCTGGCCTGCAACCGGGGCAGCGCGCTGGCGGCGGCGGCCGAGCACGGCATCGAGGTCGTCGTGGGCCCGGAGTTCCTCACCGGCTCCACGCGCCTGAAGGCCGGTACGGCGCAGAAGCTGGTGCTGAACATGCTGTCCACGATCACGATGATCCGGCTGGGCAAGACGTACGGGAACCTGATGGTCGACGTGCGGGCCTCCAACGAGAAGCTGCGCGCCCGCTCCCGCCGCATCGTCGCGCAGGCGACGGGCGCGGCGGACGACGTCGTCGAGCGGGCCCTGACCGCCACGGACGGCGAGGTCAAGCACGCGATCCTGGTGATCCTGGCGGACGTGGACGGCCCGACGGCCGCCCGCCTGCTCGCGGAGTCCGACGGCCGTCTGCGCGCGGCGCTCACCAGGGCGCGGGAGTAGCAGGAATCCGTGGGCGGATACTGGAGAGCACCCGACCCGGAGACGAACCATGAACCACGCGCAGCTCACCGCCCTGGGCCGCGCCCTGCGCGTGCTCGGGGAGCACGGCGAGGCGCTGTCCGCCGACACCCCGGACGCCCGGCTGCACGAAGTGAAGGACGACCTGCGGCGGGCCCTGGACCTGCTGGAGGAGAGCGTCACCACGGCCGCGCCCAGCACGCGCTGCGCCGAGCACCCGACCGGACCGGTCGACGAGAGCGCCCCGGACCTGTGCCTGCTCTGCGAGACCCGGCGCCGCGCCGCCCGCCGCGCCGAGTTCAACGGTCCGGCCCCGCAGTCCCGGCCCGCCGGGCCCGCGCAGTCCAGGTACGGGGTGCGCGGTGACCGGCCGCAGCCGC
>NZ_NCTE01000352.1 GCF_002114215.1 Streptomyces sp. 13-12-16
TGCTCGCCGGCGGCGGCGCCCTGCTGGGCCGGGCGCTGACCGGCCACCGGGGCCGGCTGGTGACCGCGCTGGTGGCGAGCGGCGTGATGGCGGCGCTCGCGCTGCGGACGGCGGTGGCGCCCGCCTGACGCCCGGTTCGGATGAATCCGGCGTGCGGTGGTGTTGTGGGAGTGATCGACTCGACCGCAGTACACGAGAACGACGGGATGGATGCCATGCCCCTGCAAGGCGAGTACGAGCCCAGTCCGACCCAGTGGGTGCGCGAACAGGTGGAGTTGTACGAGAGTTCCGGCGGCACGGAGGGGACGACCCTGCAGGGCAGGCCCGTCATCGTGCTGACCAGCCGGGGCGCGAAGAGCGGCCGGCTGCGCAAGACCCCGTTGATGCGGGTCGAGCACGAGGGGCGCTACGCGGCGGTCGCCTCGCTGGGCGGCGCGCCCAAGCACCCGGTCTGGTACCACAACGTCAGGGCCGACCCGCACGTCGAACTCCAGGACGGGCCGGTCAAGCAGGACATGACGGCCCGTGAGGTGACCGGGGAGGAGAAGGCCGAGTGGTGGAAACGCGCCGTCGCGGCCTTCCCCCCGTACGCCGACTACCAGAAGAAGACGGACCGCGAGATTCCGGTCTTCGTGCTGGAGCCGGACGGGCAGCGGGACTGAGCCCCGGGGAATTTCCCGTGCCCCGGTGTGCATGAAGCTCCGGGATCCGGGCACGCGTGGTTCAGGCCCCGCCGCGTTCCCCCGTCGCGGCGGGGCTTTCCCATGCCTCCCGCGCCTCCGGGTCCCCCCGTTCGGTGACGTCGAGGAAGATCTGCTCCGCCTCGGGCACCTCGCGGGCGATGGACCGCTTGATGCGAACGGCGACCTCCTCCACCCGCTCGCTGTCCATCCCGGGCACCAGGTCGACGCGGGCCGCCACCAGGGCGGTGTCCAGGCCCGTCTTCATCGTGAAGAGCGCCTCCACGCTGTCGATCTCGGGCTGCTCCCGCAGCAGCTCCCGGATCCGGTCGCTCGCCTCCGGGTCGGCGGCCTCGCCGATCAGCTGGTCGCGGGCGTCACGGCCGAGCCGGAAGGCGACGTAGACCAGCAGCGCCCCGATGGCGAGCGAGGCGGACGCCTCCCACACCACCTGTCCGGTGGTCATGTGCAGCACCATGCCCGCGATGGCCAGGGTGACGCCCACCACCGCGGTGCCGTCCTCGGCGACCACCGTGCGCAGCGCCGGATCACGCAGTCCGCTGCCCAGACCGCCCTGCCGGCGCACCTGGTGCAGGGCGCGCAGCAGGGAGCCGCCCTCGGCGAGCAGGGCGACGCCGAGCACGACCAGTCCGGCGACATAGCCGCTCAGGTCCTCCTCGCTCCCGTTCCTGAGCGCCTCGACGCCCTGGTAGAACGAGAAACAGCCGCCCATCACGAAGATCCCGACGGCGGCGAGCAGCGACCAGAAGAAGCGTTCCTTGCCGTAGCCGAACGGGTGACGGCGGTCGGCCGGGCGTCGGCTGCGCCGCAGCGCGGCCAGCAGGAACACCTCGTTCAGGCTGTCGGCGACCGAGTGCGCGGCTTCCGACAGCAACGCGGGCGAGGACGCGGCCAGTCCGCCGACGGCCTTGGCGACGGCGATCACCAGATTGGCGGCGAGCGCCACCAGCACGGTGATCCGGGTTCTGCGATCCGATCGAGTACTCACCCTCGGCCGATTGCCCCGGTCGGCCCACGCCACACCGTGCCGTCGGCGGAAAACGGGGAACGCGGTCACAGGGACGTACCGACGGCGGGAAGGAGACCATCATGGGCGGCCGCGACGACGGGGGCGGTGGCAACAGCGCGTACGGCAGGAAGGCGTTCAAGCGGTCGAAGGCCCATTTCGCGGACCGGATCACCGCTGACGGGCGGGACGGGTGGCCGGTGGAGGCCGGGCGCTACCGGCTCGTGGTGAGCCGCGCCTGCCCGTGGGCGAGCCGGGCGCTGGTGTCCCGGCGGCTGCTCGGGCTGGAGGACGCGCTCTCCCTGGCCGTCGCGGACCCGGTCCAGGACGACCGGAGCTGGCGCTTCACCCTGGATCCGGACGGCCGCGACCCGGTGCTCGGCATCCGGTACCTGAGCGAGGCGTACGACCGGCGGGAGACGGACTACCCGGGCGGGGTGAGCGTGCCGGCGGTCGTGGACGTGCCCAGCGGGAAGCTGGTCACCAACGACTACCAGCGGATCACCCTGGACCTCGCGACGGAGTGGACGGCCCTGCACCGCGAGGGGGCGCCCGACCTGTATCCGCGGGCACGGCGCGACGAGATCGACGCGGTGGCGGAGGACGTCTTCCAGGACGTCAACAACGGCGTGTACCGCGCGGGGTTCGCCACCGGCCAGGAGGAGTACGAGGCCGCGTGCACGGCGGTGTTCCGGCGACTGGAGCTGCTGGCGCGGCGGCTGGAGGGGCAGCGGTACCTGGTCGGCGACACCATCACCGAGGCGGACATCCGGCTGTTCACCACGCTGGTGCGGTTCGACGCGGTGTACCACGGTCACTTCAAGTGCAACCGGTGGAAGCTGGCGGAGAACCGGGTGCTGTGGGCGTACGCCCGCGATCTGTACCAGACGCCCGGCTTCGGCGACACCGTGGACTTCGACCACATCAAGCGGCACTACTACCAGGTGCACACCGGCATCAATCCGTCCGGCATCGTGCCCCTCGGTCCCGACCTGGCCGGCTGGACGGCGCCCCACCACCGGGAGGAGCTGGGCGGCCGGCCGTTCGGGGACGGCACTCCGCCCGGTCCGGTGCGGGCCGGCGAGGAGGTGCCGGCGCCGGGGCGCCCCTGAGCCGTCCGGTCCTTCCCCCACGATCCGTCCACCGACGAGAACACGCAGCCGATCTAGGAGATCCACGTGGCGAAGAAGAGCAAGAAGGCGAAGAAGAAGCTGCCCCTGGCGTACAAGCCGATCGGCTTCGCGCTGGGCTGGACCAGCGGCACCGTGGCGGGGATGGCGTTCCAGAAGACCTGGAAGGTGATCCGGCACGAGGACGACGCGCCGGACGCGCTGGACCGGGACCGCCGCTGGGGAGAGATCCTGCTGGCCGCGGCGATCCAGGGCGCCATCTTCGCGGTGGTGCGCAGTGCCGTGGACCGGGCCGGCGCCAAGGCCATCGAACGCTCCACGGGCACCTGGCCGGTCCCGGACAAGGGCGGTCGCGACTGAGACGCCGTACGGCCGGCCCGCCGTCCCCCCGGGGCGGCGGGTCAGCCCTGCTTGGGCGCCGTCGACGTGCCCCGGCGGACGGTGAAGGAGTGGCCCGCCGGGTCGGCGTAGCCGCGTTCCCCGGTGGGTCCCGAGGCGTCGCCCGTCTCCACCGGGCGCCCGCCGAGGCCCACGATCAGGCGTTCCACCGCGTCCAGGTCGTCCACCACGAACTCCAGGTGCGCCTGGAGGGAGTTCTCCGGGCGGGGCCAGCTCGGGGCGGTCGCGTTCACGTCGCGGCGCAGTGCCAGCCGGAAACCGTCGGCGGCCCGGATCTCCACCCGGTTGACGTGGGCGTCGACGTCCTGGGCGTCCAGCAACTCCTTGTAGAACTCGGCGAGTTTCTCGGGTTCGGCGCAGTCGAGCACCACCACGCCGGCCGTCACCAGGGTCATGTCCCCTCCGAGGGAGTCCGGGCGCGGGGCGCTCCTGCCCCGCCCTGTACGTGACACCTGTCCCCACTCGCCGGATTCAGTCATGTTCCCGTGCATGCGCACATGCCTCAACCGTCCTCCGTGGTACAGGAGATCACCATCGGCCACGGCGCGGATCCCTTGGGCTCGGGACATTCTCGCAGCGCCTGACGGGGCCGGTCCGACGCCGGGGGCGCGGCCGCGGCTTCGGCATGGTGGCGATCGTCCCGCCGCCGGGGCCGAGCGGCGAGTTCCATCCGCGTCCTTCGAAGCGACACGGGGGCCGCGAGGGGACCGCGCGCATGAGTAAGCACCGCGAAGCGACCCGTCGCGAAGTGGTCAACTCGCGGCGCCTGTAAGGCATTTACCGGGTCGACAGCCCTGTGGACCAAGTTCGCCCGCTGCCGGAAGTGATGATCCCGTCACGCTCCGACGAGGCTCGCCGGGACCGACCGACCGGTTCGAAAGAAGTCGGTCGCAATTCGAAGACATATGTCAATCGAACATGCTCAAATGCACTCGACCGAAGGTAACTTGCAGGGTGCGAACCGGTGTTGGGGCCGGTTCGCTCCCCCGTTGCACGGAGCAGGCTGGAGGCGATGGCGTCGTGCGGTACGAACCTGCACCGCTGACCCGGCATCTGCGCGTCCGCCACGACCGGGGACACACGGTGCTGGAACTCCGCGGTGAGATCGACATCGCCGCGGCCGCGGAGATCGTCCCGCACCTGGACATGGCGACCGCCGAACCGGACGCCCGGATCGTGATCGACCTGACCCACGTCGAGTTCTTCGACCTCTCCGGGCTGCGCCTGCTGTACCGGGCCCGGCAGCGGATCGCGGACGGACCCGGCCGGCTGCGCCTGGTGTGCACCCACCCGCTGACCCTGCGCATGCTGCGGATCACCGGCACGTCCCGTCTGCTGCCGCCGTGGCCGACCCTGGACGCGGCCCTGGAACGGCCCGAGGCCACCTCGGGACCGGCCTGACCACCGGATCCGCGGCCTGACGCCCACCGTGCGCCCCAGCGTGCTCCCGGTGCGGTCGTCCGTTCCCCGATTCCCCTGTCTGTACGGGTGACTGAGGGGCATTCGGTCAGGAGGAAGGAGGGCCGTCGCCATGACGACTCCGACGACTCCCGCGAAGGGACCGACCGCGCGCGTACCCGGATGGGCGAAGGTGCTCGGCGCGGTGGTGCTGCTGCTCGTCGTGCTGTTCGCCGGGATCCGGCTGAGCCTGCTGCCGGGCCTGAAGGACCTGTTCGGCACGGAGACCGAGGACCGCTCCGGACCCGCGCTCCTGGAGTCCATCCAGGACATCAGCCGCTACGACGCCGCCTCGGGCAACTTCCAGGTGGTGGTGGATCTGGAGAAGGACGCGAAGTTCCTGCCGGACGCCGTCCGCGGCAGCCGCACGCTGTACGTGGGCGCGGGCACCGTCGACGCCTACGTCGACCTCGGGAAGCTGGACGGGGACGACGTACGGGTCGACGACGACCGTACGTCCGCCACGCTGCGGCTGCCCCACGCCCGCCTGGGCAAGCCGGCCCTGGACCCCGAGCGCTCCTACGCCGTGTCCAAGCAGCGCGGACTGTTCGACCGGCTCGGCGACCTCTTCTCGGACAACCCCAACAGCGAGCAGGCCGTCCAGAAGCTCGCCGTGCGGCACATCGGCGACGCGGCGGAGGAGAGCGGACTCACCGCCCGGGCCGAGACCAACACCACGGAGATGCTCGAAGGGCTGCTGCACTCCCTGGGGTTCGAGGAAGTACGGGTCAGCTACGGCGAGTGACCCGCACAGCCAGGGGTAACCGGCGTACCAAGTACGGAAGTTGACGACTGGAGGACAGAATGGCCCGCGCCGTCCCGCATCCGCGCTCCCTGTTCCACCGGCGTCCGCGACCGTCCGGGCGCGGTAGCGCGGAGGACGGCCCGGGGCGCCCGCTGCCGTTGTTCCCGCGGTTGCTGGCGATGCTGTGCGCCTTCGTGTTCATGGTCGTCTTCGCCGTGGTCCTGGCCCGGCTCACCCTGCACCCCTCCCCCGCCTCGGAGGCGCTGACCCACACCAATCTGCATCCGGGCCGCTCGCTGAGGGCCTATCTGGACCAGCCCGCGCTGCGTGACGCCGTGCGTCAGATCGGCGGCAACATCCTGCTCGGCGTGCCCTTCGGGGTGCTCGCTCCGGTGGTCGCCCCGCGCACGCGCGGGTTCCTGCGGGTGCTGGTGCTGACGGCCGTCGTGATGCTGCTGGTGGAGTGCGCGCAGGGCGCCCTGGTGACCGGACGCGCCTTCGACATCGACGACGTCATCCTGAACACCGGCGGGGCGTTGCTCGGTTACCTGCTGCTGGGCCGCCGCCTGAGCCGGGCCGTGCACGCCCGTCGTCCGAAGGCCTGACCCCTAGGGCCGCTGCTTCTGGTCCTGAGGGGGCCACGAGGCTCCGCGCAGGGTCCAGGTGAACTTGTCGCCGCCCACCCAGCGGACCACGTCCGGGTCGTCCAGGTCGTGGACCGTGATCCCGAACGCGGCGGCGGCGTGCAGCACGTCGGTGACGGTTCTCGCCTCGCCGACCACCTGTCCGTCGATCTCCACGATCCGGAACGGCGGAGTCCCGGGCTGTACCCCGAGCACCATGATCCGCGGATGCGACATGTACGGGCTCGCGCTTTCGGTCATGCATCGAGGGTAGAGCGCAAACGGTGCGAACGCGGCGTACGGGTCCGCCTCCGTTCAGGGCCGCCGCCGGTCGTCGCTCGTCAGGTGCGCCCCGGCCCGCGGTCCCGTCCGGAACGTTCCGCCGTCCACGCCCCAGGAGGCGCCGGTGACCTACGAGGCGTCGGGTCCGGCGAGGACGGCGACGACCGCGGCGGCCTCACGGGCGTCGCCGGGCCGTCCCGGGGTACCTCCCGGGTCCTCGGGGCACTGGGGACGCCGGGGCCGGCAGGTCCTCGGGGGCGCCCGTGTGCGGGAGCGCGGGGTGCCGTCGGAGTGGCGGGCGGCTGAGGTGGTACCCGTACCACCTCCCTCAAGGAAGGATCTCGTATGGAACGGGCTGCCGTGTTCGACGTCGACGGCACTCTGGCCGACACCAACCATCTGCATGTGACGGCCTGGTGGGAGGCCTTCCGGCAGGCAGGGCACCGGGTGCCGATGCACGCCGTCCACCGGGCCGTGGGGCTGCCCTCCTCCGACCTGGTCGCCCATCTGCTGGGCGAGGACCGGGACACCGGCCGCGACGACGAGCTGAGCGCGGCGCACAAGGCGCTGTACGGGCAGTACTTCGACCGGCTGCCCGCGCTGCCGGACGCCGGCCGGCTGCTGAAGCGGCTGCACCGGGACGGCTGGACGGTGGTGCTCGCCACCTCGGCGGGCGGTGCCGAGCTGAGCGCGCTGCGCCGGGCGATCGACGCGGACGAGGCGATCGACGCGACGGCGAGCGCCGACGACGTGTCGGAGGGCAAACCCGCGCCGGAGCCCGTCGAGCACGCCCTGGAGCTGGCCGGGGTGCCCGCGGAGCGGGCGGTGTTCGTCGGTGACACGGTGTGGGACATGCGGGCGGGCAGCCGCGCCGGGGTGCGCTGCGTGGGCGTGCTGTGCGGCGGCATTCCGCGCGCCGACCTGGAGGAGGCCGGCGCGGACGCGGTCTACGCCGACCCGGCGCATCTGCTGGCCTCCCTGTCGGACAGCCCTCTGGCATGACGCGGGACATGACACGGGTGCGGGAGAGGACCGGTCGGGACGACGCCGTGGGGCGAGTGGCCCCGGTGACGCGGGTGCGGGACGCCGTGCGGTGGGACGCGCGGTCCGTCGGCCGCGCGGCGCGGGCCGCGTGGCG
>NZ_NCTE01000353.1 GCF_002114215.1 Streptomyces sp. 13-12-16
CGCCTCGGTGTTGACGACGTACGCCAGGGCGGGCGCGTCCGCCGCCTGCTCGGCCGGCACCGCCCGCGGGGCCGCCGAGGCCGCCGCCGGCAGGAAACCGAGCGAGGCGGTCAGGGACAGCACGACGGGCACGGCGAGGGCGAGCCGGCGCCTGGAACGCAGATGAGCCATGGGGTCTCCACATCATCCGGAAACGAAACCGGCCCGAGACACGGGTGGTGCTCGGGCAGGTACATGACGGGGTGGTGCAGGGTGAAGCTATCCCGCGCTCTCGCTGGCCAGCAATGTTTTGCCGCGAACACCTTCGGAAAACGCCGGAGGAAAAGAACGGCGGAGAGTTGAACCGGTCCTCGCGTGGCGCCGTGCCCTTGGGCAGGAAGCGCGAGGACACTCGCCTTTCGTCCCCGCCCGAACCGAACCGCACCGCGAGGAGACCCCGTGGCCGCCGAAGCACCGCCCCCCTCGACAGAACAACGCAAACTCCCCACCCCCGAGGAGTTCACCGAGGTGCAGGAGAGCGCTGAGTTCGGTGAACTGCGCCGCTCCTACCGCTCCTTCGCCTTCCCGCTGACCGTCGCGTTCATCATCTGGTACCTGCTGTACGTCCTGCTCTCCAACTACGCGGGCGACTTCATGGGCGCGAAGCTGTTCGGCAACATCAACGTCGCCTTCGTCTTCGGCGTCCTGCAGTTCGTCACCACGTTCCTCATCGCGTGGTGGTACTCCCGGCACGCCGCCGCCAAGCTCGACCCCAAGGCCGAGGCCATCAAGACCCGTATGGAGGGCGGCGCATGAGCCCCTCGATCACCCACGTCACCCTCGCCGCGAGCGAGGCGAGCGAACACCGCGCGCTGATCATCACCCTGTTCGTGCTGTTCGTCCTCGCGACCCTCGGCATCACCGTCTGGGCGGGCCGGCAGACCAAGGACGCCGCCGACTTCTACGCGGGCGGACGACAGTTCAGCGCCTTCCAGAACGGGCTCGCGGTCTCCGGTGACTACATGTCGGCCGCCTCCTTCCTCGGCATCGCGGGCGCCATCGCCCTCTTCGGCTACGACGGCTTCCTGTACTCGATCGGCTTCCTGGTCGCCTGGCTGGTGGCACTGCTGCTGGTCGCCGAGCCGCTGCGGAACTCCGGCCGCTACACCATGGGCGACGTCCTCGCCTACCGCATGCGCCAGCGCCCGGTGCGCACCGCGGCCGGCACCTCGACCATCGTCGTGTCGATCTTCTACCTGCTGGCCCAGATGGCGGGCGCGGGCATCCTCGTCTCGCTGCTGCTCGGCATCACCTCCGACGCCGGCAAGATCCTCATCGTGGCCATGGTCGGCATCCTGATGATCGTGTACGTCTCCATCGGCGGCATGAAGGGCACCACCTGGGTCCAGATGGTCAAGGCCGTGCTGCTCATCGGCGGCACCATCCTCATCACCTTCCTGGTGCTGCTGAAGTTCAACTTCAACATCTCCGACCTGCTGGGCAGCGCCGCCGAGAAGAGCGGCAAGGGCGACGCCTTCCTCGAGCCCGGCCTCCAGTACGGCGCCGACGGCACCACCAAGCTGGACTTCATCTCCCTCGGCATCGCCCTGGTGCTGGGCACCGCCGGCCTGCCGCACATCCTGATCCGCTTCTACACGGTGCCCAACGCCAAGGCCGCCCGGAAGTCCGTGAACTGGGCCATCGGCATCATCGGCGGCTTCTACCTGATGACCATCGCCCTCGGCTTCGGCGCCGCCGCGCTGATCTCCCAGGAGGAGATCATCGAATCCAACCCGTCCGGCAACACGGCGGCCCCGCTGCTCGCCCTGCACCTGGGCGGCGTCGACTCGGCCTGGGGCGCGATCCTGCTCGCCACCATCTCGGCGGTCGCCTTCGCGACGATCCTCGCCGTGGTCGCCGGACTCACCCTCGCCTCGTCGTCCTCCTTCGCGCACGACATCTACGCCAACGTCATCCGCAAGGGACAGGCCACCGAGAAGGAGGAGATGCGGGCGGCCCGCTGGGCGACCGTCCTCATCGGCGTCGTCTCCATCGCGCTGGGCACCCTCGCCCGCGACCTGAACGTGGCCGGCCTGGTCGCGCTGGCCTTCGCGGTCGCCGCCTCCGCCAACCTGCCGACCATCCTGTACAGCCTGTTCTGGAAGCGGTTCACCACCCAGGGCGCGCTGTGGTCGATCTACGGCGGCCTCGTCGTCGCCGTCGGCCTGGTGCTGTTCTCGCCCGTGGTGTCCGGCGACCCCAAGGCGATGTTCCCCGACGTCGACTTCGCCTGGTTCCCGCTGAAGAACCCGGGCATCATCTCCATCCCGTTCGGTTTCGCGATGGGCTGGCTCGGTACCGTCCTGTCCAAGGAGGAGCCCGACGCCAAGAAGTACGCGGAGCTGGAGGTCCGGTCCCTGACCGGCACCGGCGCCCACTGATCCGCACACGCGCGACGGCCGCGTCGCAGGGACGCCTGCAGGTCCCTGCGACGCGGTCGTTCGTCCCTCGTCACATCGGGTCGCTGTGGGTTGTCGGCGGCGTCACGTAGGCTCGCAGGTAGCCGGGCACGAGTGATCCGTGTAGAGGGAGGGGGCCCACGTGCTCATCGACACCTACGGCCGAGTGGCCACCGATCTGAGGGTCTCGCTGACCGACCGGTGCAATCTGCGCTGCACCTACTGCATGCCCGAGGAGGGCCTGCAGTGGCTGGCCAAGCCCGACCTGCTCACCGACGACGAGATCGTCCGCCTCGTCGACATCGCCGTCACCTCCCTCGGTATCGAGGAGGTCCGCTTCACCGGCGGTGAGCCGCTGCTCCGTCCCGGCCTGGCCGGCATCGTCGAGCGCGTCGCCGCCCTGGAACCCCGTCCGCAGATGTCCCTCACCACCAACGGTATCGGGCTCCGCCGTATCGCGCCCGCCCTGAAGGAGGCGGGCCTGGACCGGGTCAACGTCTCCCTGGACACGCTCCGCCCGGACGTCTTCAAGACCCTCACCCGCCGCGACCGCCACCAGGACGTCCTCGACGGCCTCCACGCGGCCCGCGAGGCCGGCCTGACCCCGGTGAAGGTCAACTCGGTCCTGATGCCGGGGCTCAACGGCGACGAGGCCCCCGACCTCCTCGCCTGGGCCGTGGAGCACGGCTACGAGCTGCGCTTCATCGAGCAGATGCCCCTGGACGCCCAGCACGGCTGGAAGCGCGAGGGCATGATCACCGCCGGGGACATCCTGGCCTCCCTGCGCACCCGCTTCGAGCTGACCCCCGAGGGCGACGAGGCGCGCGGCTCCGCACCGGCCGAGCGCTGGCTGGTCGACGGCGGCCCGCACCGCGTCGGCGTCATCGCCTCCGTCACCCGGCCCTTCTGCGCGGCCTGCGACCGCACCCGCCTGACGGCCGACGGACAGATACGCACCTGCCTGTTCGCCACCGAGGAGACCGACCTCCGCGCGGCCCTCCGCTCCGGCGCCCCGGACGAGGAGATCGCCCGCATCTGGAAGCTGGCGATGTGGGGCAAGAAGGCGGGAGCGGGCCTGGACGACCCGACTTTCGTCCAGCCGGACAGGCCGATGTCGGCTATCGGGGGCTAGTCACGACCCCCTGGAGGGGAGCGGGGCGGCGATGCCGCTCAGACGCCCCGCGCTTCCCACTCCTCCAGGGGAACGACCTCCTTCAGGAACCCCCGCACCCCCAGGAACTGGGACAGGTGCTCCCGGTGCTCCTCGCAGGCGAGCCACGTCTTCCGCCGTTCGGGCGTATGGACCTTCGGGTTGTTCCACGCCAGTACGTGGACCGCGGCGTCACGGCAACCCTTGGCGGAACAGATCGGCGTCTCGGGATCGGGGAGCATCACACCCCCGACCCTAACCCGCCCGGAAAAGGCGACGCCGAGCAGCCACGGGGGGAGCTGCCCGGCGTCGGTCCGTCGCTCCGACGGGGGATGCGGAGCGCGTACGAAGTATGTCACGGGTCACCCCGCCCCCGGCACCGGAACAACATGATTGATCTGAGCTTTTCTTGAGCTTGGCGGGTAAGTGCCTTCCGCTTTCCGCGGTCCGCGCTCACTCCCCGATCCTCACGACCCCTCGGGCCGCTCCGTTCGTGCGCCCGGCGCCGTCTGCGACGCCACATCTTCCGCATCGGATTCCCCGGAACCGTCATTCGTCCGCGACGGCGCGATCATCGGCTTCATCGGCACCGTCACGAAGGTCGACGGCAGGGACGGCGCGTTCTCGCGCCCGGCGTTGGCGATCACCACCGCGACGTACGGCAGGACCGCCCCGAGCACCAGCGCCACGATCGCGACGTGCCGCTCCACGTTCCACAGCGTCGCCGCGAGGATGACCGAGATCGTACGGACGACCATCGAGATCACATACCGGCGCTGCCGCCCCCGTACGTCCTCCTGGAGGCCCGTCCGGGCACCGGTGATCCGGAACACCTGGGCGCTGCCACCGCCATGCTGCTTCCGCATCACATTCCACCATCCGCCCGCATCGGACCTTCCCCGTACCTGACCGGCCGCCGTCCCGTTCCGTGACACCGGGTCCGGACATGTCCACGTTACGCCGCGCCCGGCCGGGCCACGAGGGTGGGTCACCCCGCTCCGTGGCGCGTACGGCATGTCCGACATGCGGCGTACCGCGTCTCGGCCGACACTGGCCGTAATGCTCGCGTCAAGCCGTACGAGGAGGCAGTCATGGGCTGGTTGTGGGCGATCATCGTGGGATTCGTGCTCGGCCTGATCGCCAAGGCGGTGATCCCCGGCAAGCAGCACCTCCCGCTGTGGCTGGCCACCATCTGCGGCATGATCGGCGCCGTCGTGGGCAACGCCATCGCGCGGGGCTTCGGGATCGAGGAGACGCGGGGCATCGACTGGGGCCGGCACATCTTCCAGCTGGGCGCGGCGATCGTCGTCGTCCTGCTCGCGGAGATGCTGTACACCGCGATGCAGCGCAGGAAGCACGAGCGGCAACGGGTCTGACCCGGCGCGTACGGCGACGACGGCGTACGACGAAGGGGCGGCCCCCGGCACACGCCGGAGACCGCCCCGCACCGGTCCGTCGGCTCAGCCGGCCGTGACCTCCACCGCCGCCAGGTTCTTCTTGCCCCGGCGCAGCACCAGCCAGCGCCCGTGCAGCAGGTCCTCCTCGGCGGGGACGGCGTCCTCGGCGGTGACCTTGACGTTGTTCACGTAGGCGCCGCCCTCCTTCACCGTGCGCCGCGCGGCCGACTTGCTCGGCACCAGACCGACCTCGGCGAACAGGTCGACCACCTGACCCAGCTCGGCCACCTTGACGTGCGGCACCTCGGAGAGCGCCGCCGCCAGCGTCCGGTCGTCCAGCTCCGTCAGTTCGCCCTGGCCGAAGAGGGCCTTGGACGCGGCGATCACGGCGGCCGTCTGGTCGGCGCAGTGCACCAGTGTCGTCAGCTCCTCGGCCAGCGCGCGCTGCGCGGCACGGGCCTGCGGACGCTCCTCGGTCTGCCGCTCCAGCTCCTCCAGCTCCTCGCGGGACTTGAAGGACAGGACCCGCATGTAGCCGGAGATGTCCCGGTCGTCCACGTTCAGCCAGAACTGGTAGAACGCGTACGGCGTCGTCATCTCCGGGTCGAGCCAGACGGCGCCGCCCTCGGTCTTGCCGAACTTGGTGCCGTCCGCCTTCGTCATCAGCGGCGTGGCGTAGGCGTGGACGGTGGCCTCCGGCTCCAGCCGGTGCAGCAGGTCCAGGCCGGCCGTGAGGTTGCCCCACTGGTCGCTGCCGCCCTGCTGCATCGTGCAGCCGTAGCGCCGGTAGAGCTGGAGGAAGTCCATCGCCTGGAGCAGCTGGTAGCTGAACTCCGTGTAGCTGATGCCTTCGGAGGACTCCAGGCGCCGGGCGACCGAGTCCTTCGTCAGCATCTTGTTGACGCGGAAGTGCTTGCCGATGTCCCGCAGGAACTCGATCGCGGAGAGGTTCTGCGTCCAGTCGAGGTTGTTGACCATCACGGCCGCGTTCTCGCCCTCGAAGGTCAGGAACGGCTCGATCTGGCCGCGCAGCCGCTCGACCCAGCCCGCGACGGTCTCCGGCGAGTTCAGCGTGCGCTCCGCGGTCGGGCGCGGGTCGCCGATCTGGCCCGTGGCCCCGCCGACCAGCGCCAGCGGCCGGTGACCGGCCTGCTGGAGCCGGCGCATGGTGAGCACCTGCACCAGGTGTCCCACGTGCAGCGACGGCGCGGTCGGGTCGAAGCCGCAATAGAACGTGACGGGACCGTCCGCGAGCGCCTTGCGCAAAGCGTCCTCGTCAGTGGACTGGGCGAACAGCCCGCGCCACTTCAGCTCGTCGACGATGTCCGTCACGGTTCTCGTGTCTCCTCGATGATCTTCGGCCGTTCGGGTGACGGCCGATTGCGAACGCCTACGAGGTTATACGCCCTGGCTGACAGAGCTCATATTGAAATCGGGGACGCGCAGCGCGGGCATCGCCGCCCTGGTGAACCAGTCGCCCCACTCCCTGGGCAGCGTCTTCTCCGTACGCCCGGCCTCCGAGGCCCGGCCCAGCAGGTCCACCGGCGACTCGTTGAACCGGAAGTTGTTCACCTCGCCGGTGACCTCACCGTTCTCGACGAGGTAGACGCCGTCCCGGGTCAGGCCGGTGAGCAGCAGCGTCGCCGGGTCGACCTCGCGGATGTACCACAGGCAGGTCAGCAGCAGCCCCCGCCCGGTGGCCGCGACCATCTCCTCCAGGGAGCGGTCGTCGCCCCCGTCCAGGATCAGGTTGTCGATCCCGGGCGCCGTCGGCAGTCCGGTCAGGCCCGCGCCGTGCCGGCTGGTGGTCAGGTGCTTCAGCTCGCCCTCGCGGATCCACTCCGTCGCCGACAGCGGCAGCCCGTTGTCGAACACCGACTGGTCGCCGCCGGAGGAGTGCGCGATCACGAACGGCGCCGACTCCAGGCCCGGCTCGTCCGGGTCGCTGCGCAGGGTCAGCGGCAGCCCGGTCAGCCGCTCGCCGACCCGGGTGCCGCCGCCCGGCTTGGAGAACACCGTGCGCCCCTCGGCCGCGTCCCGCCCCGAGGCCGACCAGAACTGGTAGATCAGCAGGTCCGCCACCGCGGTCGGCGGCAGCAGCGTCTCGTACCGGCCCGCGGGCAGCTCCAGACGCCGCTCGGCCCAGCCCAGCCGTACGGCCAGCTCCGCGTCGAGCGCCGCGGGGTCGACGTCCTTGAAGTCCCGCGTGGAGCGCCCCGCCCACGCCGACCGCGTACGGTCCGGCGACTTGGCGTTCAGCTCCAGGGTCCCGTTCGGCTGGTCGTGCCGCAGCCGCAGCCCCGTCGACGTGCCGAGGTAGCTGGAGACCAGCTCGTGGTTGGCGAAGCCGTACAGCTCCCGGCCACCGGCACGCGCGCGTGCGAACGCCTCGCCCAGCGCCGGGGCGAAGTCCGCGAACACGGCGGAGGAGGTCTCGGCGGGCGCCTCCGTGAACTCGGGCGACGGGGCCACCCCCGTGACCAGCGGCTGCGCGTCCTCGGCCGGACCGGCGCCCCGCGCGGCGGCCTCGGCGGCCCGCACCAGCGGCTCCAGCTCGTCCACGGTCACCGCGGACCGGGACACCACCCCGGACGCCGTGCCCTGGGCTCCGTCCACCGTGGCGATCACGGTGAGCGTGCGCCCGCGCGTGACACCGTTCGTGGTGAGCGCGTTGCCCGCCCAGCGCAGATTGGCGGTCGACTCCTCGTCGGCGATCACGACACAGCCGTCGGCCCGGGACAGTTCGAGAGCGCGTTCGACGATCTCGTACGGCTTACTGGTGCGCGCGCTCATCGCCCGGCCTCCTGCGTGGTGTTCAGGCTGTGCTTTCCCGGGGGACGACCCCCGGACCCCCGGCCGGTCCCGGTGCTGGCGCTCATCGCCCGGCCTCCTGCGTGGTGTTCAGGCTGTGCTTTCCCGGGGGACGACCCCCGGACCCCCGGCCGATCCCGGTGCTGGCGCTCATCGCCCGGCCTCCTGCGTGGTGTTCAGAATGTTGACTCCCTTGAACAGGGCGGACGGGCAGCCGTGCGAGACCGCCGCGACCTGCCCCGGCTGCGCCTTGCCGCAGTTGAAGGCACCACCCAGGACGTACGTCTGCGGGCCGCCGACCGCTGCCATGGAACCCCAGAAGTCGGTGGTCGTGGCCTGGTAGGCGACGTCCCGCAGCTGCCCCGCGAGCCGTCCGTTCTCGATCCGGTAGAAGCGCTGCCCGGTGAACTGGAAGTTGTACCGCTGCATGTCGATCGACCACGACCGGTCACCGACGACGTAGATGCCCCGGTCCACGCCCCCGATCAGGTCCTCCGTCGACATCCCGGCCGGATCCGGCCGCAGCGACACGTTGGCCATGCGCTGCACCGGCACATGGCCGGGGGAGTCCGCGAACGCGCACCCGTTGGACCGCTCGAACCCGGTCAGCTTCGCGATCCGCCGGTCGAGCTGGTAGCCGACCAGCGTGCCGTCCTTCACCAGGTCCCAGGACTGCGCCTCGACGCCCTCGTCGTCGTAGCCGATGGTGGCGAGCCCGTGCTCGGCGGTGCGGTCACCGGTGACGTTCATCAGCTCGGAGCCGTACTTCAGCTTGCCCAGCAGATCGAAGGTGGCGAACGAGGTCCCGGCGTACGCCGCCTCGTAGCCGAGCGCCCGGTCCAGCTCGGTGGCGTGCCCGATGGACTCGTGGATGGTCAGCCACAGGTTGGACGGGTCCACCACCAGGTCGTACAGCCCCGCCTCGACGCTCGGCGCCCGCATCTTCTCCGCGAGCAGCTCCGGAATCCGCCCCAGCTCGTCGTCCCAGTCCCAGCCGGTGCCCGTCAGGTACTCCCAGCCCCGGCCGACGGGCGGCGCGAGGGTCCGCATGGAGTCGAACTCACCGCTGGAGTCGTCGACGGACACGGCCGTGAACACCGGGTGCAGCCGCACCCGCTGCTGCGTGGTCACGGTCCCGGCGGTGTCGGCGTAGAACTTGTTCTCGTGCACGGTGAGCAGCGAGGCGTCGACGTGGTCCACCCCGTTCGCCGCCAGCAGCCGCGCGCTCCACTCGGCCAGCAACCCGGCCTTCTCCTCGTCGGGCACCGCGAACGGATCGGTCTCGTACGACGACACCCAGGTCTTCTCGGAGTGCACCGGCTCGTCGGCCAGCTCGACCCTCTCGGTGGACCCGGCGGCCCGGATCACCTGCGCGGACAGCTTCGCCATCGCCACGGCCTGCGAGGCGACCTTGGCGGCGGCGTCCAGGGTGAGGTCCACCCCGGACGCGAACCCCCAGGTCCCGCCGTGCACCACGCGCACCGCGTAGCCGAGGTCGGTGGTGTCCGACGACCCGGCCGGCTTGGCGTCCCGGAACCGCCAGGACGCGTTGCGCACCCGCTCCAGGCGGAAGTCCGCGTGCTCCGCCCCGAGCGCCCTCGCGCGTGCGAGCGCGGCGTCGGCGAGCGCGCGCAACGGCAGCGCCAGGAACGACTGATCGACCTCGTGGGCCACGAGTGGCCTCCCCTTCTCACCATCGCGAGATGTGCTCATCCGCCAGCAGTGAACCACGGGTGCCCCCGGGGAACGTGACGGACGGCCGCCGCGGTGCGCCACTCGTGCCCGGGGATTCCCGACTCCCCCCGGAGCAGCGGCTGTTCACCGACCGGCAGAGGTCCCGTCACCGCCCGTGCGCGGAGTCGCCGTACGTTCGGGAGCGCCGGTCCGGACGATCATCCGGACAGCCCGACTCAAGGAGTGCGTATGCGTATGCGTCGTGTGGCCGCCCTGGCGGCCGCGACCGCCGGTCTTCTCACGGCCCTGTCCGCTCCCGCCGCGGTCGCCGACGGCAAGGCCGCCGCCGGCGGGCTGACGGCCTGCAACCACCGTGCGCAGGACATCACCGTGGAGTTCCCGCTGCGGGGCGGCTTCAGCACCTACCTCATCGACCCCGGCACCTGCCTGCGCACGGACCTGGGCGGCGGCCAGGCAGGTGAGCAGGCCGTGGCGTACGCCCACTACAGCGGCGGGCACAAGCTCGCCGTGGACCACTTCTTCTTCGACAGCCGGTCCTGGTACACCCGCCACGTGTACTGAGCCGAAGCGTTCCGGGAGCGCTCCCACCGGACCGCCCGGCCCGGCGGGAGCGCTCCCGCGCGTCCGGCCCCGCGCCGTCACCGGGCACGGGAAGCACGGGGGAGCTCCGCACACCCGTGACCGGACGGCGCGGCTTTCTGTAGGGACCCGACAGAGGCGGTGCGAAGGTGCTGTGGGTGGCCGATCGCTCGGATCGGTCCCCGTACCGATAGGTTTTCGGTGTACCAGACCGCTATTGAAAGGGTGACCCGATGAGCCGCTCGGTTCTCGTCACCGGTGGAAACCGGGGTATCGGCCTCGCCATTGCCGGCGCCTTCGCGGAGGCGGGCGACAAGGTCGCCATCACGTACCGTTCCGGTGAGCCGCCCCGGGTGCTCACGGAGCAGGGTGTCCTGGCGGTCCGGTGCGACATCACCGACCCCGAGCAGGTGGAGCAGGCCTACAAGGAGATCGAGGAGGCGCACGGCCCCGTCGAGGTGCTGGTGGCCAACGCCGGTGTCACCAAGGACCAGCTCCTGATGCGCATGTCCGAGGAGGACTTCACCTCGGTCGTCGACACCAACCTCACCGGCACCTTCCGGGTCGTCAAGCGCGCCAACCGCGGCATGCTGCGCGCCAAGAAGGGCCGCGTCGTGCTGATCTCCTCGGTGGTCGGACTGCTCGGCTCCGCGGGGCAGGCGAACTACGCCGCCTCCAAGGCCGGCCTGGTCGGCTTCGCGCGCTCCCTCGCCCGTGAGCTGGGCTCGCGCAACATCACCTTCAACGTCGTCGCGCCCGGTTTCGTCGACACCGACATGACCAAGGTGCTCACCGACGACCAGCGGGCGAACATCGTGTCGCAGGTGCCGCTCGGCCGGTACGCGAAGCCGGAGGAGATCGCCGCGACGGTGCGGTTCCTCGCCTCGGACGACGCCTCGTACATCACTGGAGCCGTCATTCCCGTTGACGGCGGACTGGGAATGGGTCACTGACACACATGAGCGGAATTCTCGAGGGCAAGCGCGTCCTGATCACCGGTGTGCTGATGGAGTCCTCCATCGCCTTCCACACCGCCAAGCTGGCTCAGGAGCAGGGTGCCGAGATCATCCTGACCGCGTTCCCGCGGCCCACTCTGACCGAGCGCATCGCCAAGAAGCTCCCCAAGCCCACCAAGGTCATCGAGCTCGACGTCACCAACGACGAGCACCTGGGCCGGCTGGCCGACGTGGTGGGCGAGGAGCTGGGCGGCCTCGACGGCGTCGTGCACTCCATCGGCTTCGCGCCGCAGGACGCGCTCGGCGGCAACTTCCTCAACACGCCGTTCGAGTCGGTCGCCACCGCCATGCACGTCTCGGCGTACTCCCTGAAGTCGCTGACCATGGCCTGCCTGCCGCTGATGCAGAACGGCGGCTCGGTCGTCGGCCTCACCTTCGACGCGCAGTACGCCTGGCCGCAGTACGACTGGATGGGCCCGGCCAAGGCCGCGCTGGAGGCCACCAGCCGCTACATGGCCCGTGACCTGGGCAAGCAGAACATCCGCTGCAACCTGATCTCGGCGGGCCCGATCGGCTCCATGGCCGCCAAGTCCATCCCGGGCTTCGGCGAGCTGGCTTCCGTCTGGGACACCCGCGCCCCGCTGGAGTGGGACCTGAAGGACCCGGAGCCGGCCGGCCGGGGTGTCGTCGCCCTGCTGAGCGACTGGTTCCCGAAGACCACGGGCGAGATCGTCCACGTGGACGGCGGTCTGCACGCCATCGGCGCCTGACCGGAGACGCCTCGCCGAGGGCCCGCACCCCGCACGGGGTGCGGGCCCTCGCGTCGTCACCCGAACGGCTCGGCGGCGCGGCCGGTCCGGCGCGGATCAGTCACCGGAGGGCGGTCCGAACAGCCCCGGCCGGCACACGAACGGATAGGCGGCGGCCTCCTCGGCCGCCGTCGCCGCGTCACCCGCGCGGATCGCGTCCACCAGCCGGCCGTGGTCCATGTGCATCTCCGGGGTCATGCCCTCGCCCACGTCGCCGCGCAGCCAGTCCCGCAGCACCTCGCTCAGGTCCGCGTACATCGCGGTCATCACGTCGTTGTGCGAGGCGGCCACGACCGCCAGGTGGAACGTGGCGTCCGCCGCCACGAACGCCTCCGCCTCACCCGACTCCCAGGCCTCCTCCCGGCGCAGCAGCAGGGTGTCGATCTGCTTGAGGTCCTTCTCCGTGCGCCGCTCGGCGGCCAGCCGTGCCGCCGCGGACTCCAGGGTCGAGCGCAGCTCGGCGATGTGCCGGGGGTCGGCGTCGGCGAAACGGCGGTGCATCACGCCCGCCAGCTCGCTCGTGGCCACCACGTACGTGCCCGAGCCCTGCCGGATGTCCAGCAGCCCGTTGTGCGCCAGCGCGCGGACGGCCTCGCGGACCGTGTTGCGGGCCACCCCCAGCTGCTCCACCAGTTCCGGCTCGGTGGGGATGCGCGCGCCGACCGGCCACTCGCCCGAGGTGATCTGGGCGCGCAGGGCGGCGATGACCTGCTCGGACAGGGCCGAACGACGGGGATGGCTCAACGGCATGACACACCTTCGCACGACAGGGGCGCTGTACGGCGACCACGGCATGGACAACCAATCATCCTATGATTCTATGATGGGCTTCATGGTTAGCGAGGAAAACCGGACGACCACGTCCACGACCGCACGCACGTCGGCCGCGTCCGGAGTCCGGACCGTCCCCGGGCTCGGGGCCACGCGCGCGTGGCGGACGCGACTGCTCGTCGTCGGCATCGTGCTGGCCGCGCTCAACCTCCGTCCCGCCATCACCAGCCTGGGCGCGCTGCTGGAGGAGGTCCGCGACGGGCTCGGCATGAGCGGGAGCGTGGCCGGACTGCTCACCTCCGTGCCCCCCTTGTGCTTCGCCGTCTTCGGTGTCACGGCGCCGCGGCTGGCCCGCAGGTTCGGCGCGGGCGCGGTGGTCTGCGCCGGCATGGTCGCCATCGGAGCCGGCCTGCTGATACGCCCGTACGTGGACGGCACGGCGGCGTTCCTGGCCACCAGCGCGCTGGCGCTGATGGGCATCGCCGTCAGCAACGTCCTGATGCCGGTCATCGTCAAGCGCTGGTTCCCCGACCGGGTCGGCTCCATGACCGGCCTGTACTCCATGGCCCTCGCCCTGGGCACCGCCACGGCGGCGGCCGTGACGGTGCCGCTGACCGACGCGCTGGGCGGGAACTGGCGCTCGGGCCTCGCCCTGTGGGCGGCCCTGGCGGCAGCCGCCGTACTGCCGTGGCTGCCCTTCGTACGGGCACGGGAACCGGAGCACGGCGGGGCGCGTGCCGGACGGGACGCTCCCGCCGGGGCGCCGGTACGGCTGCGCATCACCCGCAGCCGTACCGCCTGGGCGCTGGCCGTCTTCTTCGGGCTCCAGGCCACCGCCGCCTACATCACCATGGGCTGGATGGCGCAGATCTTCCGGGACGCGGGCGTCCCCGCGGGCACGGCCGGGCTGCTCCTCGCGGTCATCATGGTGATGGGCGTACCGCTGGCCTTCGTCATCCCGCGCCTCGCCACCCGGCTGCCCCACCAGGGCCCGATCGTGCTCGTGCTGGGCGTCAGCGGCCTCCTCGGATACGCGGGTCTGTACTTCGCGCCGGCCGCCGGTGCCTGGGTCTGGGCGCTGCTGCTGGGCGTCGCGAACTGCGCCTTCCCGCTGGCGCTCACCATGGTCGGGATGCGCGCCAGGACCGGCGCGGGCGTGGCCCAGCTGTCGGCCTTCGCCCAGAGCACCGGCTATCTGATCTCCATCCCCGGCCCGCTCCTGGTGGGCGTCCTCTACCAGCACAGCGGCGGCTGGGGCCTGCCGATCGCCCTGATGGCAGGCCTGATGATCCCCCAGATGATCGTGGGCGTCCTGGCAGGCCGCCCCCGCACGGTGGAGGACGAGGCAACAGCCCCCTGACCACCCCGCACCCTCCCACCCCTGCACGCAATCCCGCACCAACACGCGGTTCCGCCGTGTGGGCGCGAGGGGGGCTGGGCCATAGGGGCGCGGGGAACTGCGCGAAGGGGTCTGGGGGCGAAGCCCCCAGGGACGATGGGGGCACCTCCCGCTCGAGCGAAGCCGAGAGTGGGGGAGGGAAGGGGCGGCGGGGGCGAAAAAACGGCCCCTCCACGGCCGGAAGCCACCCCGGCGGACCGGCCGACGGAGCCACCGCACCCGAGGCCACGGCCGCCGGGCGCTCCGCGCGGCCCCTGGCCCCACCCCCGGCCGTCAGGCACCCCACACCCAGCCCGCGCGGCTGCGCGTACATGACCGCCGACCGCCCTGCGTGGCCGCCGGACGCCCACCCCGGCCGACAGGCCCCACCCCCGGCCGTCAGGCCACGCACACCACACCGCGCCACCCCCCGAGCCCACCGCAGGCGACCGAGGTGCGAGACTTGCCGCATGCCAGTCCTCGACCCCAATCCGCAGAACGGCCAGAAGAAGATGCTGCTCGTCTTCGGCGCGTTCTTCGCCATCTTCATCGTCATCGGCGTGATCGCGACCGTCCTCGCACCGTGACGCCCCATGGTGGTGCTGGCCCTACCATCCCCTAGGGGGCCAGGCTCAGGGTCAAGTGGGTGGGTCACCGGATGGGTTGGGCCCCCGGAAATCCGTACCTTCGAGATGTGGCCGCGAGACACGGGCCACGGACCACTCGAAGAGCGGAGGCCCCATGTCGGCGCGCACGCACACCCGACCCCACCCGGCCCCCCGGGGCGCCGTCGACACCCGGCTGCCGTGGTGGGCCCTGGCCCTGCCCACCCTCGCCTTCGTCGTCCTGCTCACCCTGGTCCTCAACCCCTCCGACGCCCACGCGGCCGTCGGTGATCCCGCGCTCACCCACCTCGTCGAGCGCGCGCAGCAGCTCATGGCCCGCTGAACACCCCGGAGGCGCCGGTCAACTCCCTGCGCCCCGTGGCCTGTTTCATGCGAAGCTGGGTCACATGAGCGTCGCAGAACCTCGCAGGATTGTCCTTTTCCGGCATGCGAAAGCCGACTGGCCCCCGGTCTCCGACCACGAGCGCCCACTCGCCGAGCGGGGCCGCATGGATGCCGCCGTCGCCGGGCGCAAGCTCGCCGACACGGGTATCGCCTTCGACCTGACCCTGTGCTCCACCGCGGTCCGGACCCGCGAGACCTGGAAGCTCGCGGTCCACGAGTTTCCCGAGCGGCCGAAGACCGTCTACGAGGAGCGGGTCTACGATGCCTCGCCCGGCGAGCTGATCGCCCTGCTCAACGAAACCCCCGACGACGCGCAGAACGTCCTCCTGGTCGGCCACAACCCGGGCGTCCAGGGACTCGCCGACATCCTGGCCGGCGCGGCGGAGGGCGACGCCCGCGAGCGCATGAACCGGCTCGGCTACCCGGCCGCCGCCTTCGCCGTCCTGTCCTTCACCGGCTCCTGGAAGTCCCTCGAGCCCGGCGTCGCCACGCTGGTCGACTACTGGGCGCCCACCGAGTGACACCCGGCACGGCAGGGGCCCGGCGCCCCACGTCTCTCGGTGCCGGGCCCGCCCGTCGCCGGGGCGCGCCCCGGCGACGGGCGGCTCAGCCCACGTCGAGCGTGTCCGCCGCCTCGACCTCTTCGCGGGTGACGCCGAGCAGGTACAGGACCGTGTCCAGGAAGGGGAAGTTCACCGCCGTGTGCGCGGCCTCGCGCACCACCGGCTTGGCGTTGAAGGCGACACCGAGCCCCGCCGCGTTCAGCATGTCGAGATCGTTCGCACCGTCACCGATCGCCACCGTCTGCGACAGCGGCACACCCGCCTCGGCGGCGAACCGGCGCAGCAGCCGGGCCTTGCCCGCCCGGTCCACGATCTCGCCGGTGACCCTGCCCGTCAGCTTCCCGTCGACGATCTCCAGGGTGTTGGCCTGGGCGAAGTCCAGCCCCAGCCGCTCCTTCAGATCATCCGTGACCTGGGTGAACCCACCCGAGACCACACCCACTTGGTAGCCGAGGCGCTTCAGCGTACGGATCAGGGTGCGGGCGCCCGGCGTCAGCCGCACCTCGCTGCGGACCTTGTCCACCACGGAGGCGTCCAGCCCCTCCAGCAGCGCCACGCGCGCGTGCAGCGACTGCTCGAAGTCCAGCTCCCCGCGCATCGCGGCCGCCGTCACCTCGGCGACCTCGTCCTCACAGCCGGCGTGCGCGGCGAAGAGTTCGATCACCTCGTCCTGGATGAGGGTGGAGTCCACGTCCATGACGACCAGGCGCTGCGCCCGCCGGTACAGCCCCGCCCCGACCACGGCGACGTCGACCCCGAGCCTGGCGGCGTCGGTCACCAGCGCGGTCCGCAGCGATTCCGTCTCCACGCCGGACACCGCGAACTCCACGGCGGTCACCGGGTACTTGGCGAGCCGGAAGATACGGTCGATGTTGCCGCCGGCCTTGGTGATCCGCGCGGCGATCGCCGCCGCGGCCTCCGAGGTGAGGGGGTGTCCCAGCACGGTGACCAGGGAGCGGCCGAGCCCGCGCGGACGGTTGTCGCCCTTGCCGGAGATGATCTCCGCCTGCATCTTCATCGACTCCGCCCAACTGTGGACGGTCGCCCGCAGATCCCCTTCCAGCCCCTTGGGCGGCTCGGTCACGAGCGCGCAGAGCACGATGCGGCCACGGGTGACGACCTGCTCGATGTCGACCACGTCGACCGAGTAGGCGGCGAGGGTGTCGAAGAGGCCGGCCGTGATGCCCGGCCGGTCCTTGCCGAAGATCTTGACAAGGAGGGTGGGAACGTCGGTGGTCTGCGATGCGCTCATGGTGTTCCCACCGTATCCGGCACCCGGTGCCCCGCGCCTCCGAGGTCCGCCAGCCGGACAACGAACACGGCCCGTCACCGGGATGTCCCGGAGCTTACGTACGGTCCGGTTTCCGGGGTGCCGGAGGAGGGGGCGGCGGTGGCGGTGGCGGCGGAGGAGGCTCGTCCGGCCACAACGGCGACCGCCCCCGGCCCCGCGGCCCGGCCCCGCGCCGGGGCGGCTCGACCGGCCCGATCACGGTGGG
>NZ_NCTE01000354.1 GCF_002114215.1 Streptomyces sp. 13-12-16
CGCCTCGGCCGGTGTGCCCGCACCGGTGGACAGCTGCGACCACGCGCCCAGCGCCAGGGCGATCGCGGCGGCCGTGCCCGCCACGCGGCCGACGCGGCGCAGCCTGGCGCGCCCGTCCATCTCCCGCCAGGACGGACCCTCCCACGGATCGTCCGGCTGCCACAGATCACCGACCGCCTCGACGTCGGCGTCCTCCCGCGGCGCGCCACCGCCGGTGTGCGGCCGTGTCCGCTGCAGCGCGGAGGGCTCCTTGGGGGCGGTGGCCCGGATGGCGCGCTCGTTGTCGGTGAGGAACCGCTGCCAGACGTCCTCGGGCAGCGACGGCGTACCGTCCCGCTCCTTTGGCGTCCCGCCGTCGTCCGGCTTCTGCGCGGTCACGTCCGTTCATTCCCTTCGAGGATCCCGCCAGGATCATTGCACAGCGCAAAAACGAATGAACAGCGGCCCGCGGAACCGAACATAGGGCCGAAACGGTGCGGCCCGGATGTGGACTCGATCGGATAAAGGTCCACCCGGAGGGGCACGGGGCGGTAGACCTTTGCATAGTCTAAAGGTGGGGGAGGGGCGTCTGCGGAGGAATCGGGCGGCTCCCGAGTGCCCGCGACACCGCTGGAGCAGGACATGACCGACGAGAAACCGCCATCGAGCCGGTGGGCGCGGTCCGCGCTGTCCTGGATGCCGTTCGCGGTGATGGCGGTGATCGCGGTCGTCGATGTCGTGGCCGGTCCGGGAGTCGGACTGCTTCCCCTGGTGTCGCTGGGGCCCGCCTTCGCGGGCCTGGTCGGCGGCTGGCGCCGTACGGCGGTGATCGGCGTGCTGGCGCTGCTGCTCTGTGCCGGGCTGGGCCTGTACAACGAGTTGTTCCCGGCGCGCCGCGGCTACACCGCCATGGTGTCGGTGGCCGGGGTCACCGGCGTCGGTATCGCCGCCGCGGTGATGCGCTCGCGCAGAGAGGCCGAACTGGCCAGCGTGCGGTCGATCGCCGAGGTCGCCCAGCGGGTGCTGCTGCGGCCGGTGCCGCTGACCGCGGGACCCGTGCAGGTGGCCGTCTCCTACACGTCCGCCGTCGCCGAGGCGCGGATCGGCGGTGACCTCTACGAGGTGGTGGCCTCGCCGCACGGCGTCCGGGTCATCCTCGGCGACGTGCAGGGCAAGGGGCTGGCCGCCGTGGAGACGGCCGCCGTGGTCCTCGGCGCCTTCCGGGAGGCCGCCTACGACGAGCCGGACCTCGTCAAGCTGGGCGAGCGGGTGGAGCGGAGCGTGGCCCGGGAGCTGGAGGGCGAGCGGTTCGTCACCGCGATCCTCGCGGAGATCGGCGCCGGCCAGGAGGTCGTCCTCCTCAACTACGGCCATCCGGCCCCGATGCTGCTGCGCCGCGACGGCGGCACCGACTTCCCCGAGCCGCCGTCGTTCGCGCTGCCGCTGGGCCTGTCCGAGCACGGCGCCGAGGGGCCGGAGCCCTACCGGGTGGCGTTCGTCCCGGGTGAGCAGCTGCTGCTCTACACCGACGGCGTCACCGAGGCCCGCGACCGGGACGGGCGCTTCTACCCGCTGGGCGAGCGCACGCACCTGCTGAAGGAGCCCGACGCGCACCAGGCCCTGGAGGCCCTGCGCGAGGACCTGGTCCAGCACGCGGGAGGACCGCCCGGCGACGACGCCGCGATGCTCCTCCTGCGCTACCACCGCCACCGGGGCGAGGAGTCCGCGCCCACCGGGTGAGGGGGCGGCGAGCACCGCGGGGTACAAAGGACACATGCATCGGGACGAGCCCCCCGGCGGGGCCAGGGACGACGTCGAGGCGGTCACCCACGCGGTGCTGACCGCCTCGCGGCTGCTGGTGGCGGTGTCCGCGCGCTCCCTGGCCGCGGTCGAGGACCGGGTGACGCTGCCGCAGTTCCGGATGCTGGTGGTGCTCTCCACCCGCGGCGCCACCAAACTGGTCACGCTCGCCGACCTGCTCCACGTCGCCCCGTCCACCGCGATGCGCATGGTCGACCGGCTGATCGCGGCCGGCCTCGCCGACCGGCAGACCAACCCCGCCAACCGCCGGGAGACCCTGCTGCGGCTCACCGACGAGGGCCGGCACACGGTCGAGGACGTCACCGCGCGGCGCCGCGCCGAGATCGCCGCGATCGTCGAACGGCTGGCCCCCCGCCAGCGGGCGGCGCTGGTCGGCGCCCTCACCGCGTTCAACGAGGCCGGCGGCGAGCCCCCCGCCACCGAACCGCAGCCGTACCCGCTCGGGTGGGAGGTGGACGACGGGCCGTGACCGGCGCCGGCCAAATCTGCATGCTAGGTTCGCATTTGAAAGGCGGTCGCGGACGGCCGCCGCGTCCACGCACCCGGGACGGTGACACCCCATGACCTCAGAAAGCAGCGGCGTCTTCGGCGAGGACGTTCCGCTCCCGCGGGTCCTGTGCGACACGGCCGCCCTGGCCGCCCTCGACGACGCGTCCGCCGGCGCCCTGTGGCGGCTCGCCGAGCCGGGCCGCCAACTCGACGCCAACGTCGTACGCATCCCACCCGGACACGGGGTCGACACCCACCGCGAGCCCGACCTCGACGTCCTCCTGCTGGTCCTCGCCGGCCACGGCACCCTCACCGCCCCCGACGGCCCCCGCCCCCTCCCCGCGGGCACCCTGACCTGGCTCCCGCACGGCTCCACCCGGAGCCTCACCGCCGGCCCCGAGGGCCTGACGTACCTGACCGTCCACCGCCGCCGCCCCGGCATGCGGATCCAGCGCCGGGACCCGGCACTTCAACAACCGTGATCATCGCGGCCACAAACTGATAACAGCGGACAACTCCTGAACGACTTATGCGGTCTAGGCCGCTATGAAGATCTCTTTTCTGATCCACAACGCCTATGGGATCGGAGGCACGATCACCACCACGTTCAACCTGGCGGCCGCACTGGCCGAACGGCACGAGGTGGAGATCGTCTCGGTGCTGAGGCACCGGGAGCACCCCAATCTCACTCCGCACCCCGGGGTACGGCTGCGGGCGCTGGTGGATCTGCGGAGGGAGAAGGACCACCCGCTGCACGGCAGACCCGCCAAGGTGTTCCCCGCCGCCGAGTACCGCCACCACCAGTACAGCGAACTGACGGACGAACGGATCGCCGAGTGCCTGGCGGACATCGACGCCGACGTCGTCGTCGGCACCCGGCCGGGACTCAACGTGCACCTCGCCCTCCAGGCCCCGGAGCGCGTCGTACGCGTCGGCCAGGAGCACCTCACCCTCGACAACCATCCGCCCGCGCTGCGCACCGCGCTGCGCCGCGCCTACCGCCGCCTCGACGTGCTCACCACCGTCACGGAGGCCGACGCCGGCTCCTACCGGCGCAAGATGCGGCTGCCCGGCGTGCGGGTGGAGGCCCTCCCCAACAGCGTCCCCGACCCCACGCTCCCCATCGCCGACGGCACCGCCAAGGTCGTGGTGGCGGCCGGCCGGCTGGTCCCCGTCAAGCGGTTCGACCTGATCATCGAGGCGTTCGCCCGGGTGGCCGCCGAACACCCCGACTGGCAGCTGCGCATCTACGGCAAGGGCGAGGAACAGGACCGGCTGCGCGCCCTGATCGAGAGCCTCGGCCTGTGGAACAACGTCTTCCTCATGGGCGCGGCGATCCCCATGGAGGCCGAGTGGGTCAAGGGCTCGATCGGCGTGGCCGCCTCGAACTTCGAGCCGTTCGGCATGACCCTCGTCGAGGCGATGCGCTGCGGACTGCCCTTCGTCAGCACCGACTGCCCCTACGGGCCCGGCGAGATCATCAAGGACGGCGAGGACGGCCGGCTGGTGCCGGTCGGGGACAGCGCGGCCTTCGCCGCGGCCCTCCTCGACCTGGTACGCGACGACGAGCGCCGCCGCCGCATGGGCGAGGCGGCCGTGGCCAACGCGCACCGGTTCGCCCCCGGTCCGGTCGTCGCCCACGCCGAGCGCCTCTTCCAGGACGCGATCGAGGCCCGCGGCGGCGGACGGCGCGGCACGGCGGAGCACGGCGGAAGACAGCACACCCTCGTCAGCCGGGGCCACGCCGCCCGCGACCTCGCCCGCGCCGCCGCGTCGAACGCGCTGCGCACCGTACGGAAGGGACGCCGATGAACACGGCCCCGCGCACCCACTGCTCCGTCGACGCCGACGGCCGGATCACCTTCAGCCTGCGGCCACCGGCGGCCACGCACCCCCGGCTGCTGCTGGTGCTGCGCCCCAAGAAGGGCCGGCCCGAGGAGACGACCCGCACCCTCGACCTCGAACCCCACGGCGACGACGGCGAGTTCCGGGCCGTGCTGGAGGCGCTGCCCCGGCTCGCGGAGGGCCGCTGGGACACGTATCTGCTGAGCGGTCCGGACGCCGGACGGGAGCGGCTGCGCCCCGGCCCGCGGGATCTGCGGGCGCTCGTCGACGGCGGCTCGCGCGCGTGGCCGTCACCGGTGGCCGTCCGGGTGCCGTACGCCACCAAGGACGGCTTCCTCGCGATACGGACCTGGCTGCGCACCGCCCACGCGGAGGCGGGCCCCGTGGAGATCGCCGACGGGACGATGACGGTCCGCGCCCGTCTGCACGGAGCCGAACTCTCCGAAGGGGCCCGGGCGGTGCTGCGGTTGCGGGGCACCAAGGACACCCTGCACGGCGTCCCGGTACGGCCGGCCCAGGACGGCGGCTTCGCCTTCACCGTCGCCTGCGAGGACCTCGTGGCCTCCGGCAGCCGGATCTGGGACGTCTTCCTCCGTCCCGCCGCCGACGCGCCGCTCACCAGGGTCGGCCGCCTCCTCGACGACGTGGCGGACCGCAAGGCGGTGTTCGTGTACCCGCGGGTCACGGTGGGCGGGTCCGCGGTACGCCCCTACTACACCGTCGACAACGACCTCGCCGTCGAGGTGACCGTCCTCGGCTGAACGGTCGTCCTCCCCCACCGTCCGGGGCGTCCCGTGCACGCCCCGTCTTCGGGCGGGGGAGGGAAAGGGACTCCCGCGGAGCAGGACAGGGAGCGGGTCACCGCCGGTCGGGGCGGGTGACCGT
>NZ_NCTE01000355.1 GCF_002114215.1 Streptomyces sp. 13-12-16
CGCGCGCCTGCGGCGCCGTCGTGGTTCCCCGCGCCCGCGCGGCGGAGCCGCGCACGTCACGGCCCCGCGCCCCTGGCGGGGCGCCGCGCCACCCGGAGGTGTCGGTCCGGCCCCGTAGAATTCACGCGTGGCAGGACGGATCAATGACGAGGACGTGAAGGCGGTTCGGGACGCGGTCCCGATCGACGCCGTCGTGTCCGAGTACCTCCAGTTGCGGAACGCGGGCGGTGGGAACCTCAAGGGGCTCTGCCCGTTCCACGACGAGAAGTCGCCGTCCTTCCAGGTCAGCCCGAGCAAGGGACTCTTCCACTGCTTCGGCTGTCAGGAGGGCGGCGACACCATCACGTTCGTGATGAAGGTCGACCACCTCTCCTTCTCGGAGGCCGTCGAGCGCCTCGCCGGGCAGGCCGGCATCACCCTGCGCTACGAGGAGGGCGGGTACAACCCGACCCACCAGCGCGGTGAGCGCATCCGTCTGGTCGAGGCCCACAAGATCGCCGCCGAGTGGTACGCGGAACAGCTCGCGACCTCCCCCGAGGCGGACACCGGCCGGGCCTTCCTCGCCGACCGCGGCTTCGACCAGGCCGCCGCCGTCCACTTCGGCGTCGGCTACAGCCCGCAGGGCTGGGACCACCTCACCCGCTTCCTGCGCGGCAAGGGCTTCAGCGACAAGGAACTGGTGCTCTCCGGACTCGCCCAGGAGGGCCGCCGCGGCCCCATCGACCGCTTCCGCGGCCGGCTGATGTGGCCCATCCGCGACATCGGCGGGGACGTCGTCGGCTTCGGCGCCCGCAAGCTCTACGAGGCGGACAACGGCCCCAAGTACCTCAACACCCCCGACACGGCGATCTACAAGAAGTCCCAGGTCCTCTACGGCATCGACCTGGCGAAGAAGGACATCGCGAAGTCCTCCCGCGCGGTCGTCGTCGAGGGCTACACCGACGTCATGGCCTGCCACCTCGCCGGGGTGACGACCGCCATCGCCACCTGCGGCACCGCCTTCGGCGGCGACCACATCAAGATCCTGCGCCGGCTGCTCATGGACAACGGCAGCGCCCGCGTGATCTTCACCTTCGACGGCGACGCGGCCGGCCAGAAGGCGGCCCTGCGCGCCTTCGAGGACGACCAGAAGTTCGCCGCCGAGACCTACATCGCCGTCGCCCCCGACGGCATGGACCCCTGCGACCTGCGCCTCGCCAAGGGTGACGAGGCCGTCGCCGACCTGGCCGAACCCCGCACCCCGCTCTTCGAGTTCGCCCTCCGCCAGATCGTGGTCCGCTACGACCTGGACACCCCGGCCGGCCGCGCCGCCGCCCTCGACGAGGCCGCGCCGATCGTCGCCCGGATCAAGAACAGCGGCGCCCAGCACGAGGTCGCCGTCCAGCTCGCCGGGATGCTCGGCATCCTCGACACCCAGTTCGTCGTCAAGCGGGTCGCCCAGCTCGCCCGCTGGGCCCGCGAGCGCGGCGGCAAGGGTCCCGCCCCCGACCAGCAGCAGCGCGGGGGCGGCGGGGACCAGCGGTACGCCCCCGCCCAGGCCGCCCCCCGCGGTCCCGCCCTCAACCTCCGCAACCCCGTCTTCGCCACCGAACGCGAACTGCTCAAGCTCGCCCTCCAGCGCCCGGAGCTGGTCTCCCCGGCCTTCGACGCGTACGGCGTCGACGAGTTCACCGCCCCGCCCTACGCGGCCGTACGCCAGGCGATCCTGGACGCGGGCGGCGCGGAGCACGGCGTGCAGGACCCGCAGGAGTACCTGATCCGGGTCCGTGAGGCCGCCCCCGACGACACCGTCCGCGCCATGGTCACCGAACTCGCCGTCGAGGCGATCATGCTGCACCGGGGCGTCAAGGGGGTCGACGAGACCTACGCGGGCGCCCAGCTCGTCACCGTCCGCCGCCGCGCGGTCGAGCGCCGCATCCGTGACATCACCAGCCGCCTCACCCGCCTCAGCACCCATGGCGACCCGGGCGAACTGGCCGCCGTGCAGAACGAGTTGTGGGTCCTCCAGCAGTACGACCAGGCCCTGCGGGAGCACGGCGCGGCCGCCCTGTGAGGGCGGCCGGAGACGGGCCCGGATAAGCGGCCGGTCACCGACCGGACGCAAAAAGTCATCGCACGCCCCTCGTGGGGACGATGTGTCGTACCCCACACTGGTCCCGGTGCCTGAGTCCTCGGAGCGCGGCCGATCCGTCACCGACGGGTCCCGGACATCCGCGGTTGTGCTCATCGCGTACGGGACGGACAGCGGCGAGGCCGCCGACTCCGTTCCCGAAGTACCGCTGCCCCACCCCCTGGCAGCGATCATCCTGGAGGTCGCCCCCGTGCAGACCCAGACCCAGATCCTCACCCAGCCCGACGCCGGCGTCCTCGTCGCCGTGCCCGCGCAGAGCCGCGTCGCGCACCATCCCGGTACACCGCCCGAGTCGGCCCCGGCCGTCGAGGAGCCGGTCGCCGAGGAGCCGGCCGCGCCCGTCCGCGCCGAGACCGGAGGGCCCTCCTCGGACCTGTTCCGGCAGTACCTGCGCGAGATCGGGCGCATCCCGCTGCTGACCGCCGCCGAGGAGGTCGAACTCGCCCGCCGTGTCGAGGCGGGGCTGTTCGCCGAGGAGAAACTGCGGCTGACGCCCGATCTGGACAGCCGGCTCGCCGTCGACCTGGACCGGCTCGTCGTCATGGGCCGGATGGCCAAGCGGCGGCTGATCGAGGCGAACCTGCGGCTCGTCGTGTCCGTCGCCAAGCGGTACGTGGGCCGGGGGCTGACCATGCTCGACCTGGTCCAGGAGGGGAACCTCGGGCTGATCCGGGCGGTGGAGAAGTTCGACTACGCGCGGGGGTACAAGTTCTCCACGTACGCCACCTGGTGGATCCGCCAGGCCATGTCGCGTGCGCTGGCCGACCAGGCCCGGACCATCCGCGTGCCCGTGCACGTGGTGGAGCTCATCAACCGGGTGGTGCGGGTGCAGCGGCGGATGCTCCAGGAGCGCGGGTACGAGCCGACGCCGGGCGAGGTCGCCGCGCACCTCGACCTGCCGGCCGAGCGGGTGGGGGAGGTGCTGCGGCTCGCGCAGGAGCCGGTCTCCCTCCATGCGCCGGTGGGTGAGGAGGAGGACGTGGCGCTCGGTGACCTCATCGAGGACGGTGATGCGGCGAGTCCGGTCGAATCGGCCGCGTTCCTGCTGCTCAGGGAGCACCTGGAGGCGGTCCTCTCCACCCTCGGCGAACGCGAGCGCAAGGTCGTCCAGCTCCGCTACGGCCTCGTCGACGGGCGTCCGCGCACCCTGGAGGAGATAGGCCGCCTCTTCGGCGTGACCCGCGAGCGGATACGGCAGATCGAGTCCAAGACGCTGAACAAGCTCCGCGACCACGCCTTCGCGGACCAGTTGCGGGGGTACCTGGACTGACCGGCGGAGCCGCGCACCGGCACGGCCCCGCGCCCCTCCTCAGACGGCCGGCGCCAGTTCCAGAGGTGCGGTGGGCAGGGTCCTCGCGGTCCGGTCGTAGCGGTGGAGGAGGAGGTGGGCCATCGCGGGGTGGGTGCCGAGGGGGGCGGAGGCGATGCCCGGCGCCGCCGCCGCGCATTCCGTGGCGAAGCGGCCGGGGGCCGTGAAGTAGGAGGCCACGGCCACGTGGTGGCGGCCCCGGGCGGCCAGGGCGCGGACGGCGTCGGGGACGGTGGGGGCGGCGGCGGAGGCGTAGGCGGGGACGACGGGGACGCCGAGGCGTTCGGCGAGCAGCCGCGCGGTGCGGCCCGTGTCGACCCCCGACTCGGGGTCGCGGGAGCC
>NZ_NCTE01000356.1 GCF_002114215.1 Streptomyces sp. 13-12-16
CCCGCGCGGTCCGTCCGCCGGCAGGTCGCCGCCGGGCGGGGAAGTGCGGGTCGGGCTCGCGCGGGCCGGGTCCGGTTGCCGTGGTGGACGCGCCGCCCGTGTCGGCGTCGAGTGCGGTGATGCCGGTGAGGAACGCGGTCCCGTCCCGGAGGGGCGGGAGGGGGACCGGGCGGACACCGCCCGGGGTGCCCGGGGTCGCCACCCGGTGGCCGGCGTCGCTCGCGCGTCTCGCGCGGGTGTCCCGCGGCCTCTCCTCGAATCCGCGCGGCGCAGCCTCCGTCACGGTGTCATGACGGCAGGGGACGCGGCCTCCCAGGCGAACCCGTCCGGGTCGGTGAAGGCACCCGTACCGCCGCCGATCACCAGTCGGTGCGATCCGCTCCCCTCCGCGGGGACGCCGAGGTCCTTGGCGAGGGCACGGCGCCGGTACAGCGCCAGCTTGACGGGGCTCGACTCCCCGCCGGCGAACTCGACGTACGTACGGCCGAAGCTCTTCGCCACGGTGAGGCCCCGCTCGACGTAGAACCGCTTGCTCGCGGCCACGTCCGCGACGCCGAGCAGCAGCACGATCTCGTCGATCCGCCGGGTCGCGGGGCCGCGGTCCTTCTTCGACGAGGTCGCGACCTTCCAGATCGTCCCGTCCGGGGCCTGTACGACACCGCCGTACCCCCAGAGCGACTTCGCGGCCGGCTTCAGCGGTACGGCACCGGCCTCCACGGCGGTGCCGATGAGGCTGTCCACGTCGGCCGGCCGGGACACCGTGAGCCCCAGCGTGAACCCGCGGAACCCGCTCGTGGCCGCCTCCGAGGCCCGCAGCCCTATCCGCGAGTCCAGCCCGAAGGCGGCGGTCTGGAACCGGCGTGCGGCCGCGGTGTCGGCCACGTCGAGCGTCACACTGTCGATGAACGTCATGCCCTTCACGCTAGGAGCCCTCCGCCTCCCGGGGCTTCTCGATTCCTGACCGGTCTTCTCCGGCACCTGCACCGGCACCTGCACCGGCGCGGCCGTCCGGCCGGCCGCGCCGTGGCCGTGACGCCGGCGGGTCGGTGCGGACGGTCGCAGGCCCGGGCCCAGGCCCGTCGCGTAGCCGGCGATGCTGTCCTCGTGGCCGTGCCGGAAGCGTTTGATCACGCGCTGGACGGGCCAGATGACGGAGTCGTCGGGGAGGCGGAGCGTGAGGTCCACCTCACTGTGCGGGTCCTCGTCGTCGGTCTCCCAGACCCCGCCGGCACTGCGCCGGACCGTCTCGCCCAGGTAGGCGCCGAGGGCGAACAGGCGCGCCTTCAGGTCCGTCGCGAGGAGGCCCCCGGGCACCGCGACCCCGTGGTCGCTGTGCTCGGCCATGAAGCGTTCGACGTCCCGCAGGCTCGCGGGCGTGAAGTCCGCCCGGTACCCGGAGCCGTTGAGCGCGCGGGCGATCCAGGCGGCGCTGGTGCGGACGTCGTCCAGGAGGTTGCGTGCGTCGGCGGCGGTCGCAGTCATGTCCGGGATCCTCGCCGATGGCACTGACAACGGGCGGCTCAGCCCTTGACGGCCTCCGCGATCCGCAGGGCCGCCTCGGCGGGCGTGAGGTGCGTGGTGTCGATGACCTCGGCCTCGCGGTGCAGCCAGGTGCGGGCCGCCTCGGCGTAGGGCTCCAGGTGGCCGAGACGGAACGGGGAGTCCGGGCCGAGGACCGTGTCCCCCGCGATGCGTCGGCGGAGGGTCTCCCGGTCGGCGTGGAGGACGAAGTGCCGTACCGGGACGGCATGGCGCGCGAGGCCCGTGCTGATCTCGCGCCAGTACTCCTCGACCAGGACGGTCATGGGCATCACCAGGGTGCCGCCGGTGTAGTCGAGTACGCGGCGGGCGGTCTCGACCACGAGGGGCCGCCACGGCGGCCAGTGCTGGAAGTTGCCCGTCCGGGGCAATTCCGGAGTGATGTCCATGAGCGTCTCGCCGACCTTCTCGGCGTCGAGCACCCGTGAGTCCGGGAGCAGCCGCTGCACGAGCGCACCGGTCGTCGTCTTGCCCGCGCCGTGGGTGCCGTTGATCCATACGATCACGGGCCCCACGCTAGTGCCCCGTCCGGCGCGGTTGCGGTGCTTCCCGGAATCCGCCTGTGCCGTGGCGCACTATTGCAAGCAGGTGCTTGCAATAGTTAGCGAGGTGCGGCACGGTGGGGGTATGGCATCGCTCAACGTCGGCAATCTCGGTGAGTACCTGCGCGAGCAGCGGCGCAGTGCGCAGTTGTCGCTGCGGCAGCTCGCCGACGCCGCCGGGGTGTCCAATCCGTATCTCAGCCAGATCGAGCGCGGGCTGCGCAAGCCGAGCGCGGAGGTGCTGCAGCAGGTCGCCAAGGCGCTGCGGATCTCCGCCGAGACGCTGTACGTCCGGGCCGGCATCCTCGACGCCGAGCGGGACCGGTCCGAGGTCGAGACGCGGGCCGCCGTCCTCGCCGATCCCACGCTGACCGGGCGTCAGAAGCAGGTGCTGCTCCAGATCTACGAGTCGTTCCGCAAGGAGAACGGGTTTGGGAGCGCCGAGGACGGTGAGGCGACGCCCGGGGATTCCGAGGCCGTCGACGCCCCCGCGGGCGACACGGCCGGCGACAGCGACAGCAGTCCGCGGCGGACGGCCGGCTGAACCGGACCAGGGCACCGGCCGCCCGCCGCGGACCACACAGAACCCTCAGCCGAAAACGAATCCGGGAGGACCATCACCATGGCCATCACCGACGACCTGCGCAAGACCTTCAGCAACCCGACCCCGCTCTACTTCGCCGCCGGCACCGCCGACCTCGCGTTGCAGCAGGCCAAGAAGGTGCCGGCCCTGGTGGAGCAGCTGCGCGCCGAGGCCCCGGCCCGTATCGAGGCCGTGCGCAACACCGACCCCAAGGCCGTCCAGGAGCGGGCGACCGTCCGGGTCCGGGAGACGCAGGAGAACCTCCAGAACAAGGTCGGCGAGCTCTTCGGCTCGCTCGACACCGACCTGAAGAAGCTCGGCGAGAACGCCCAGGACCTCGCGCTGCGCGGGGTCGGCATCGCCGCCGAGTACGCCGTCAAGGCCCGCGAGACCTACGAGAAGGTCGCCGAGCACGGCGAGCAGGCCGTGAGGACCTGGCGCGGCGACGCCGCCGAGGGCATCGAGGACATCGCCGTCGCCGTCGAGCCGCCGGCGGCCGAGCCGAAGCCCGCGCCCCGGCCGGAGCCGGTCGAGCCGGTCGAGGTCGAGGACGACACGCCCGCCGCGGTGAAGAAGCCCGCCGCCAAGAAGGCCCCGGCGCGCAAGAACACGGCGAAGAAGACGACTCCGCCCGCGAAGTAGGCGGGACGGAACCGGACGGGCCGGGCACTCTCGCGGTGCCCGGCCCGTTGTCCGGGTAGCCGGCCGGTGGTTGCGGGTACGGTGACGGCGTAGAGGACGAGCCGAGTCTGGTGGTGGACGTTGTGCTGATGCAGGGCTTCGCGGGGTTCATGTGGCTGCTGAGCATGGCCCTGATCGTGTTCAGCGGCTTCGCGCTGATCGACGCCGCCACGCGCCGTGAGGACGCCTACCGCGCGGCCGACAAGAAGACCAAGCCGTTCTGGCTGATCATCCTCGCCCTCGCCTTCGTGGTGAACCTGATCTTCAACATCCTGTCGTTCCTGCCGATCATCGGGCTGATCGCGACCATCGTGTACATGGTCGACGTCCGCCCCGCCCTCCGCGGTCTGTCCGGCGGCGGGCGCTCCCGCAGGGGCTCCAGCAGCGACGGCCCCTACGGGCCGTACAACGGCGGCCGCTGACCCGAAGGCGCCCCGTGCCCCGGAAGGGGCGCGGGACGGTATCGGCGCGCGGGCGCGACCGGCCACGACGGACCGGTGTCCGCCGTGCGGCACACCCCGGACGGCGGTCTTCCGCTCACACCGCCCGGTCCAGCAGCAGCACCGCCACGTCGTCCGTCAGCTCGCCCCCGTTGAGGTCCCGGACCTCGTTGACGGCGGTCCGCAGCAGCTCCTCCCCGCGCAGCCCCGCGGAGAGCTGGCGGCGGATCATCTCCACCATGCCGTCCTGGCCGAGCCGCTCCCCGGTGTCGCCGACCTTGCCCTCGATCAGGCCGTCGGTGTAGAGCATCAGGCTCCACTCGGCGCCCAGCTCCACCTGCATCCGCGGCCAGCGGGCGCCCGGCAGCAGCCCGAGCGCCGGGCCGTTGTTGTCGTACGGCAGCAGCCGCGCGGGGTGCCCGGGGCGGGCGAGCAGCGGCGACGGGTGGCCGGCCAGGCACAGGCCCGCCCGG
>NZ_NCTE01000357.1 GCF_002114215.1 Streptomyces sp. 13-12-16
CCCGCGCGGGAGCGCGACGCGGCCACCGCCGCCGTCTCCGCCCTCGCCGCGCAGGCCGGCGCCTGGGCGGTCCGCGTGCACGAGGTACGCGCCACCGCGGACGCCGTACGGGTCACCCGCGCCATAGCGCAGGCGCGCACGGCGGACGCCACATCCCCCGAACCCGGCGCGCACGGCACAGAAGGAGCCCGGTGAGCGCACCCCACACCGATGTCGAGCACGTCGAGGCCGCCAACACCGCCTTCTACGAGGCGCTCGAAAGGGGCGACTTCGAAGAGGTCGCGTCGCTCTGGCTGACCCCCGGCGACCTCGGCGTCGACGAGTCGTACCACGACCCCGCGGACACCGGCGTGGTCTCCTGCGTGCACCCCGGCTGGCCCGTGCTCACCGGACGCGGCGAGGTGCTCAGGTCGTACGCCCTGATCATGGCGAACACCGATTACATCCAGTTCTTCCTCACCGACACGCATGTCTCCGTCACCGGCGACACCGCCCTGGTGACGTGCACCGAGAACATCCTCAGCGGCGGTCCCGCCCCCGAGGCCGGCGAGGAGCTCGGCCCCCTGGTCGGCCAGCTCGTCGTCGCCACCAACGTGTTCCGGCGTACCCCGTCCGGCTGGAAGCTCTGGTCCCACCACGCCTCTCCGGTCCTCGCCGAGGACGAGGACGCCGAGGACGACGACACTCCGGCCTGAGCGGGTAGACGGACCTCATGGCCCGTCGTCCCCTCACCGGAAGTGGTGGGAATCACGACGGGGCGGGCAGGGGCGGCCACCACTCCGTGAGCCTCCGCCCTCCCCGGGGGAAACGGGCGGTGAAATCCCCGGCCCCCGCACCCCCGGGCCACCGGGGCTGTCGGTGTCCGCGGGTAGATTCGAGTGCAGGCCGGTGTGCCGTCCGCACAGGCACCGACCGGCCGGACCGACGACTGCAGGAGTGATTCGTGTGGATCGTGTCGCGCTGCGCGGCCTGAAGGCCCGCGGGCACCACGGTGTGTTCCCGAAGGAACGCGAGGAGGGCCAGACCTTCATCGTGGACCTCGTCCTCGGCCTGGACACCCGGCCGGCCGCGGCCGACGACGACCTGACGAGGACCGTGCACTACGGCATCGTGGCCGAGGAGGTCGTGGCGGTCGTCCAGGGCGAGCCGCTCAACCTCATCGAGACGCTCGCCGAGCACATCGCCCAGGTCTGTCTGAAGCACGACGTGGTGCAGGAGGTCGAGGTGTGCGTCCACAAGCCGGACGCGCCGATCACCGTGCCCTTCGACGACGTGACCGTCACCATCACCCGGAGCCGCGTATGACCAGGCCGTCCACCCAGGGCCAGACCGACCCGACCGTTCAGCCCGTCCCCGCCTCCGTGGTCGAGCGGGTCGACGCCGCCGACACCACCCTGCACAATCCGAAACGGGCCGTGGTCTCCCTCGGCGCCAACCTCGGCAACCGCCTGGAGACCCTCCAGGGGGCCGTGGACGCCCTGGAGGACACCCCGGGCATCCGGGTCAAGGCCGTCTCCCCCGTGTACGAGACGGAGCCGTGGGGCGTCGAGCCCGGCAGCCAGCCCTCGTACTTCAACGCGGTGGTGGTGCTGAAGACCACCCTGCCCCCGTCCTCCCTGCTGGAGCGGGCGCACGCGGTCGAGGAGGCCTTCCACCGGGTCCGGGACGAGCGCTGGGGCCCGCGCACCCTGGACGTGGACATCGTCTCCTACGCGGATCTCCGCTCCGACGACCCGCGGCTCACGCTCCCGCACCCGCGCGCCCACGAGCGCGCCTTCGTGCTCGCCCCCTGGCACGACGTCGACCCCGGGGCGGAGCTGCCCGGCCGCGGCCCGGTCACCGATCTCCTCGGCGCGGTCACCCGTGAGGGCGTCACGCCCCGCGCGGACCTGGAACTCCGGCTGCCGGAGTAGCCGTTAAGGTCGACACGACCACATTCCGGGGCACCGTCCGGGGGAACGCGAAGGGACACCGTGAAAGAGCTGCGCATCAGGGTGCTGGCAGGCGTCTTCGTCGTGGCCGGGATCCTGTCCTGGGCCGGCGCCCGCCTCTGGAACTCCCTGGGGACCCTTCCGAGCGTGCCCGTGGCCGCGCCCATCGTCCTCGCCCTGATCGCGGTGGTCATCGCGGCCACCGCGCTGTCCATCCGCGCCCGCCTCAAGGCCCAGCGCGAGCGGCAGGCCGACGCCAAGGGCGTCGACCCCCTGATGGCCGCCCGCGCGGTCGTGTTCGGGCAGGCCAGCGCCCTGGTGGCCGCGCTCGTCGCCGGCATGTACGGCGGCACGGGCGTCTTCCTGCTGGAGTCCCTGGACATCCCCGCCCGCCGTGACCAGGCCATCTACGCCGGCTTCTCGGTCCTGGCGGGCATCGGCGTCATAGCGGCGGCCATCTTCCTGGAGCGCGTCTGCAAGCTCCCGGAGGACGACGACACCCACGGCCCGGGCACGGCACCGGCGGCGTAAGACGCGCCCACGGCGGCCCGGAGCCCCGGGCACCCCCGCGCCGGCCCGGAGCCCGAAGCACACCCGCACCGACACGGAGCCTCAGGCACACCCGTGTCGGCGCACGGCGTGCGGCGCGTCAGCGCGCCATGATCAGGCTCATCGCCTCGTTGCGCGTCGTCGCGTCCCGCAGCTGACCGCGCACGGCCGAGGTGAGGGTCTTCGCACCGGGCTTGCGGATGCCCCGCATCGACATGCACATGTGTTCGCACTCCACGACCACGATCACCCCGCGCGGCTCCAGGATCTCCATCAGGGAGTCCGCGATCTGCGTGGTGAGTCGTTCCTGCACCTGCGGGCGACGGGCATAGACGTCCACCAGCCGGGCCAGCTTGGACAGCCCCGTGATCTTCCCGCTGGTGGCCGGGATGTACCCGACGTGCGCCACACCCCGGAACGGCACCAGATGGTGCTCACAGGTCGAGTACACCTCGATGTCCTTGACCAGCACCATCTCGTCATGACCGAGGTCGAACGTCGTCGTCAGCACGTCCTCGGGCTTCTGCCACAGCCCCGCGAATATCTCCCGGTACGCCCGCGCCACCCGCGCCGGTGTCTCCAGCAGACCCTCCCGGTCGGGGTCCTCGCCGACGGCGATCAGAAGCTCACGTACGGCGTTCCGGGCCCGCTTCTCGTCGAACTCGCCGATGGTGGCCATGCCGTCCAGCGTCACGGGGTCGGTCATGTGGGTGCCTCGTTCCTGTGCCTTCGCGCGTGAGGGGCACGCGTCTCAACTGCGGGTACGCAAAATGCCGCGCCCCCCAGGCTAGAACCAGGGGGGCGCGGCATCCATTCCGGGCCCGTTGGGGCCACCGGGAGCCTCGAAATCAGCTCTCGGGGCGTTCCTCCGGGGTCCGCTCCGGCGCCGGGGCGGGGTCCGCCGCGGTGCTCTTGACGGTGGTGATGGCCGGCGTCGCGCCGTTCGCTCCGTTCGTCAGGGCCAGCTCCTTGGGGGAGAGGACCGGCGGACGGGTGGACGGCGTACGGCGGGAGGAGCCGGTCCAGGCGGGCCTGGGCGGGCGCTTGACGATCGGCGCGAAGATCTCGGCGATCTCCTCCTTGCCCAGCGTCTCCCGCTCCAGGAGGGCCAGGACCAGGTTGTCGAGGACGTCACGGTTCTCGACGAGGATCTCCCACGCCTCGTTGTGCGCGGTCTCGATGAGCTTCTTGACCTCTTCGTCGACCAGCGCGGCGACCTCTTCCGAGTAGTCGCGCTGGTGAGCCATCTCACGTCCGAGGAACGGCTCGGAGTTGTCGCCGCCGAACTTGATGGCGCCGAGCCGCTCGGTCATGCCGTACTGCGTGACCATCGCACGGGCCACACCGGTGGCCTTCTCGATGTCGTTGGCGGCACCGGTGGTCGGGTCGTGGAAGACGAGCTCCTCGGCCGCGCGGCCGCCCAGCATGTAGGCGAGCTGGTCCAGCATCTCGTTGCGCGTGGTCGAGTACTTGTCCTCGTCCGGGAGCACCATCGTGTAGCCGAGGGCACGGCCTCTGGAGAGGATCGTGATCTTGTGGACGGGGTCGGAGTTCGGGGAGGCCGCCGCCACCAGGGCGTGTCCGCCCTCGTGGTACGCGGTGATCTTCTTCTCCTTGTCCGACATGATCCGGGTCCGCTTCTGCGGGCCCGCGACCACACGGTCGATCGCCTCGTCCAGCATCTTGTTGTCGATCAGCTTCTGATCGCTGCGCGCGGTCAGCAGCGCGGCCTCGTTCAGCACGTTGGCCAGGTCGGCACCGGTCATGCCGGGGGTGCGGCGGGCGACGGCCGACAGGTCGACGTCCGGGGCGACCGGCTTGCCCTTCTGGTGCACCTTGAGGATCTCGAGGCGGCCCTGCATGTCCGGGCGGTCGACCGCGATCTGGCGGTCGAAGCGGCCGGGCCGCAGCAGCGCCGGGTCGAGGATGTCGGGCCGGTTCGTCGCGGCGATGAGGATCACGCCGCCCTTGACGTCGAAGCCGTCCATCTCGACGAGGAGCTGGTTCAGGGTCTGCTCACGCTCGTCGTGACCACCGCCGAGGCCGGCGCCGCGGTGGCGGCCGACCGCGTCGATCTCGTCGACGAAGACGATCGCGGGGGCGTTGGCCTTGGCCTGCTCGAACAGGTCACGGACCCGGGAGGCACCGACACCGACGAACATCTCGACGAAGTCGGAACCGGAGATCGAGTAGAACGGCACGCCGGCCTCGCCCGCGACGGCACGCGCGAGCAGGGTCTTACCGGTACCGGGCGGGCCGTAGAGCAGGACACCCTTGGGGATCTTCGCCCCGACGGCCTGGAACTTCGCCGGCTCCTGCAGGAACTCCTTGATCTCGTGGAGCTCCTCCACCGCCTCGTCCGATCCCGCGACGTCGGCGAACGTCGTCTTCGGGGTGTCCTTGGTGATGAGCTTCGCCTTGGACTTGCCGAAGTTCATGACGCGGGAGCCGCCGCCCTGCATCTGGTTCATCAGGAACAGGAAGACGACCACGATGAGGACGAAGGGCAGCAGGGACAGCAGAATGCTCACGAACGCGTTCTGCTTGGACGGCGAAACCGTGTAGCCGTCCGGGATCTGGTTGTTCTGGAACTTGTCCTGCAGCGTGCTGGCGATGGTGACGCCCTGGTCGCCGATGTAGCTCGCCTGGATCTTCGAGCTGTCCTTGACCTCGACGCCGTCCTTGAGCTGGACCTTGATGATCTGCTCGTCGCCGGTGGTCAGCTTGGCCGACTCGACCTTGTTCTCATTGATCGCCTGGACGACCTCGCCGGTGTCCACCGTCTTGTAGCCGCCGGACGAGCCGACGACCTGCATCAACACGACCACGGCGAGGACGGCCAGCACGATCCACATGACCGGCCCACGGAAGTATCGCTTCACGTCCATCCATACGGAGCGGTGCCGCCCCGTCCCTCCTGCCATAGTGAGTTTGATAAAGGCTGTTCTTCGGACGGTACCCCAGCTTTGTCCCCCGAAGCTGCGGGGGACAGCCGGCAATCGCGTCCACGCATGCTCCAACGCCGCGGAGCCCGCCGGGGTTCCCGATCACGTACGGCGGGCCCGGCCCCGGGGTTCAGCCGCCGTAGACGTGAGGCGCGAGCGTACCGACGAACGGGAGGTTGCGGTACTTCTCGGCGTAGTCGAGGCCGTAGCCGACGACGAACTCGTTGGGAATGTCGAAGCCGACCCATTCCACGTCGATGGCGACCTTGGCGGCATCGGGCTTGCGCAGCAGCGTGCACACCTTGAGGGAGGCGGGCTCGCGCGAGCCGAGGTTGGAGATCAGCCAGGACAGGGTCAGTCCGGAGTCGATGATGTCCTCGACGATCAGGACGTGCCGACCCTTGATGTCGGTGTCGAGGTCCTTGAGGATCCGCACCACACCGGAGGACTGGGTGCCCGCCCCGTACGAGGACACGGCCATCCAGTCCATCGTGACGGGGGTGGACAGCGCCCGCGCGAGGTCGGCCATCACCATCACCGCGCCCTTGAGCACGCCGACGATCAGCAGGTCCTTGCCCGCGTACTCCGCGTCGATCTTCGCGGCCAGCTCCGCCAGCTTGGCGTCGATCTCTTCCTTGGTGATGAGTACCTTCTCGAGGTCGGCACCCATGTCTTTCGCGTCCACCCGCATCACTTTCGGTCGTCCCACCGGCCGGTCCGGTCCGTCCCGCGACTCGTACGGGTCGGTGGGGTCCGGATTCAGCCCTGCCGAATCACCAGTCTGCCACCCTGCCGGCGGGCCACGACCCGGCCGGGGAGATTGATGGCCCCCTGACCGCGCCAGCCGGTGATCAGCCGGTCGACTTCCTCGATGTGGCGGGCGAACAGCGAACCGGCCGGCGCGCCGGCCTCGATGGCGGCGCGGCGCAGCACACGGCGGCGTACGGCGGGCGGCAGGTCGTGCAGCGCGGCACACTCCAGGCGGCCGTCGGCGTCGCGGACGCCGGCCTCG
>NZ_NCTE01000358.1 GCF_002114215.1 Streptomyces sp. 13-12-16
CCCCACCTGCCAGCCGGGCCCGGCTCCGTTCACTCCCCGTCGGTGAACCGACGCACGGTGCTCATCCGCCACGCCCGCCGCCACCGCCCCTCCGCGAGCGCCCCCTCCGCCCGTGCCTTGGGCACGCAGTGCACCGGCAGCAGGCTGAGCCCCCACCCGCCTGCCGCGACCGCCCCTTCGATCACCCCGGCGCCGGGCGCCAGCAGCAGTCGCACCACCGCCCACCACCACAGCGCCCCCAATCCCAGGGCGGCCCCCCGGCGCACCACCCGCCCCGTCGTCACGGCCCCCACCCCCGCGCCGACGCCATGGGACCGCTCGCCCCCGCGCACAGGACGCACCAAGGGCACACGGGCGCATCCGGACGACCCCCGGGCCGCTCCACGAGGGCCCCACGGCCCCCGGAGGTCACGTCACCCGTTCTCGGCCTGGAACATCCAGTGCTGCTTCTCCAGGTCCGCGGTGATCGCGATCAGGATGTCCTGGCTCACCGGGTCCGGTTCGGCGGTCGCCGTGACCCGCTCCCGCATACGGGCGATCACCGCGCCCAGCGCCTCCACGAGCGCGCCCACCGCGGCCGTGTCGTCGACCCAGCCCTCGGGTGTCACCCCGATGCCGCTGCCGACGGCCACCGTCGCGGCACGCCCGTCGGGCGAGACCCCCAGTGCCGCGGCGCGCTCCGCCACGGTGTCGGAGTGGGTGCGCGCCAGCGTCACGACCTCGTCGAGCTGGAGGTGTACGGAACGGAAGCGTGGCCCGACCACGTTCCAGTGGATCTGCTTGGCCACCAGGGCGAGGTCCACCAGGTCGACCAGGGCGCCCTGCAGCGCCTCGGACACGGTCTTCAGGTTCGCGTCGGACAACGGGCTCTTCACGACGTACATCCGCACCTCCGTAGCAGGCCCCCCTCCTCGTCCCTCAACGATGGCCGCCGCACGCCACACCGGCAAACGCACGGAAGGAGGGTCCAGGCATGCGAAAACCCCGGCGGCACCCCTCCGGATCTCCCGGAAGGGCCCCTACCGGGGCATCCCACAGCTTCACACCGTGCGTGCGCGGAACACCACGCTCACGCGGCGACGACGTCCACCGCCTCGGCGGGCGCCTTGATGGTCACCCGTTCCGGTGGCACACCGGTCACCGAAACGGAACCCAGCATCGGACGAACCGGCGTGGGTACGGGCTCGCTGGGGGTCGCTGCAGCAGACTGGGCCAGTTCGGCGAGAGCGAGCTCGTCGCTCACTTCCCGCATGAGCTCGGACATCCGTACGTCCAGCGCGTCGCAGATGGCGGAGAGCAGCTCGGAGGAAGCCTCCTTCTGCCCCCGCTCCACCTCGGAGAGATAGCCGAGTGAGACTCGGGCGGACGAGGAGACTTCGCGCAGAGTACGGCCCTGGCGTTGGCGCTGCCGACGCAGCACGTCACCCAGCAGGCGACGGAGCAGAATCATCGGTGGCTCCCTCCTCGGACCGCGTAGCCGCATCCTTCTCGCCCCACCGTACCGCCTTGCGCCGCGGCCGTGCGGGGAGCGATGTCGTGTTCACTCAGGGCTGCAAACATCAAAACCCCCCGTTCCGTTCCGTATCCTGTGCCCGCTCATTCCCGGTCTGTTCGCCCGCAAGCTCCCTCAGAAGCAGTGCGAGTACGCTCCGTACACTCTCCATACGAATTTCCGCGCGGTCGCCGTTCAACCGCAGATGCTCCACTTTTCCGCCGCGGGCGGAACCCGTTCCCGTTCCCGAGGGGCCGTCCACGGCCACGAAAACCGTGCCGACGGCCTGCCCGTCCTGGGGGTCCGGACCGGCGACGCCGGTGGTGGCAATGCCCCAGTCGGCCCCCAGCGCCTCGCGGACGCCGGCCGCCATCCGGGCCGCCACCTGCGGATCCACCGCTCCGCGCTCCGCCAGCAGGGTGGCGTCCACACCGAGCAGTTCCCGCTTGAGTTCGGTGGCGTACGCCGTCACCGAGCCCCGGAAGACCTTGGACGCCCCGGGGACAGAGGTGATCTCCGCCGCCACCAGACCACCGGTCAGCGACTCCGCGACGGCGAGCGTTCCGCCGTTCACGGTGAGTAGTCGCACCACTTCGGTGGCCTCGGAACTCACGCTTCCGTCTCCTCCAACGCCGCCTCGCGCTCGGCGATTCCCTGCCTGCGCAGCACAATGGCCTGTTTCACATAGTCGAGTCCGGTCGCCACGGTCAGCACGACCGCCGCGGCCATCACCCACCACCGCAGCGTGGCCAGCCACCCCGTCAGCGCCAGTACGTACATACCGACGGCGATGCCCTGGGTGAGGGTCTTGAGCTTGCCCCCTCGGCTGGCCGGGATCACGCCGTAGCGAATGACCAGAAAACGCAGCAGGGTGACGCCGAGTTCCCGGCCGAGGATGACCCCGGTGACCCACCACGGGAGATCGCCCAGCGAGGAGAGGCAGATCAGCGCCGCTCCCATGATCGCCTTGTCGGCGATGGGGTCGGCGATCTTCCCGAAATCGGTGACGAGGTCGTACGTGCGCGCCAGATGGCCGTCGAACAGGTCGGTGATCATGGCGACGGCGAAGGCCGCCCAGGCGAACGACCGCCACGCCGGGTCGTATCCGCCCTCGGCGAGCATCAGCATGACGAACGCCGGCACCAGGAGCAGCCGGAGCATGGTCAGCAGGTTGGCGATGTTCCAGACGCTGGCCTGGTTGACGGCCGCCGCCGCGATCTTCGCGCCGCGCGCGGGCCTGGTCCCGTCCCCGGCGTCGACGCCGTCACGGGACGCGGTGACCGGCGCCGCCTCGTCACGGTGCGTCCGGGCGCCGGCCGGACCACGACCGGACGCAGCGCGCCGG
>NZ_NCTE01000359.1:0-5086 GCF_002114215.1 Streptomyces sp. 13-12-16
CGGGCCCGCCGGCGACCATCAGCGGGTCGAAGATCACCACGACGCCCGCGAGGACGAGGAAGGCGAGCGGGCCGACCATCATCGGCCCGAGCAGGGCGGCCGCCGGCTCCCCCGCGACGGGCTCGGCCGTGCCGTGGACGTGCACCTCGAGTGCGGCCATGCCGGTGTAGTGCATCCCGGTGACCGCGAGCCCCATGACGACGCTGGCGCCCACGCTCCACAGGAAGCCCCGCACCTGTCCGGCCGCCCACAGGGCGGCGCTGGCGGCGGCCATGGCGATGGCCACGGACACGGCGACCGTGAGGACGTCGTACTCCAGGTATCCGTCGAGGCTCATCCCGGCCATGCCGAGATAGTGCATCGAGGCGATGCCGAGGCCGGTGATGGTGCCCCCGGTGAACAGGGCCGTTCCGGAGGCGCCCTTGTAACCGATGATGAAGACCCCGATGCCCACCATGACGATGGCGACGGCCAGGCTCGCGAACGTGATCAGCCGGTCGTAGTGGATCGGCGTGCCCTCGACGGTGAAGCCCGTCATCGCGACGAAGTGCATCGTCCAGATGCCGGAGCCGATGGTCGCGGCCCCCAGGGCGAGCCAGCCGGGACGCCAGGAGCTGGACATCCTGATCGCCCTGGTGGTGCAGCGCAGGCCCAGGGCGCCGCCGAGACAGGCCATGAGGAAGGCCACCACCGGTGTGACCAGGCCGTAGCTGAATCCGTCGACCGTGCCTTGCATGCGCGGCCTCCCTCCCGACCCGTATGTCCCGTGACGTCCTGATACACCCCCCTCCCGGCACCGTGACGGCGGCCAGGGATGACGCAGAGAGTATGACCCCACCGGAATGGTCGAACGACTTTCGGGCAAAGAAACACGCCCTTGCCCCAGGTGTGTGGCATCAGTGTGCGAAGTTTGGGCAACACCGTTCAATCGACGGCCATCCGGCACTCGCCTCGCGTCGACCCTCTGCTGTCACAGTTGGACTGACCGTGACCGTTCGACGCGAGGAGTACGCATGCACGCACGCGCCGTCGCCGCCTCGATCACCGCGCTCCTGGGCACCGCCTCCCTCCTGCTCCCGCTCTCCCCCGCGCGGGCCGCGGAGGACTCCGCGCAGCCCTTGGTGATAGCCCACCGGGGCGCGTCCGCGTACGCGCCCGAGAACACCCTGGAGGCCGTCGACGAGGCCGCCGCGCTCGGCGTCGACTGGGTGGAGAACGACGTCCAGCGCACCAGGGACGGAGAACTCGTCGTCCTGCACGACGACAGCCTGCGGCGCACCACCGACGTCGAGGAGGTCTTCCCCGACCGGGCTCCGTGGAAGGTGAAGGACTTCACCGCCGCGGAGATCGCCCGGCTGGACGCGGGAAGCTGGTTCGGCTCCGCGTACGCGGGCGCGCGCGTGCCGACGCTGGAGCAGTTCGTGCACCGCGTCGAGCGGCACCGGCAGAAGCTGCTGCTGGAGATCAAGAACCCCCAGCTGTATCCCGGCATAGAGCGGCAGATCGTCAAGGTGCTGGGCAACGAGGGCTGGCTGGACCGCTCGCACGTGCGGAACCGGCTGGTCGTGCAGAGCTTCAGCGCGGACAGCGTACGGACGGTCCACGATCTGCGGCCCGCGGTGAAGACGGGCTTCCTCGGGACGCCGTCCGTGTCGGACCTGCCCGCGTACGCGGCCTTCACCGACCAGATCAATCCCTCGCACGGTTCCCTCTCCGCCGGTTACGTCGCCGCCGTGCACGCCTTCGAGGGGGCGCGCGGCAAGCCGCTGGAGGTGTGCACCTGGACCGTGAACGACGCGGCCGCCGCCCGGCGGGTCGCCGGGTTCGGGGTCGACGGGATCATCACCAACACGCCCGACGTGGTGCGGGACGCGCTGCGCGGCTGAGACGTCCGCCCGGGGCGTTGTCAGTGGCGGGCCGTACGGTGGTGCGCATGGACAGCCATGGGCAGTACGAGCAGCGGGTGGTGTGGGCCGTCGTCGGCACCGGCATCGGCCCGCTGCTGCTGGCCGCGACCCGTGAGGGCCTGGTCAGCGTCGTGTTCCACGCCACCGACGAGGTGCGCGGCAGCGCGCTGGAGCGGCTGGCGTCGCGGCTCGGCACCGAGCCCGTCGAGGAGCCCGGCTCCCCGCTGCTGGCCGAGGCGATACGGCAGGTCGAGGAGTACTTCGCGGGTGAGCGGCGGGACTTCGAGCTGCCGCTGGACTGGTCGCTGATCTCGGGCTTCAACCGCGAGGTGCTGCGGGAGCTGGCCACCGGGGTGCCGTTCGGCTCGGTCGTCGGGTACGGCGATCTGGCCCGCCGGGTCGGCCGGCCCGGCGGGTCCCAGGCCGTGGGCATGGCGATGGGCGCGAACCCGCTGCCGGTGGTCGTACCGTGCCACCGGGTCGTGGAGAGCGACGGCGGCATAGGCGGCTTCGGCGGCGGCCTGAAGACGAAACGCCACCTCCTGGCCCTGGAGGGCGTCCTCCCCGAACCTTTGTTCTAGCCCACTGCTCCCGCGGGCAGTCGGGCCTCCCCAGTGCCCCAAGGGCCTGGGAGGCGCCCCAGGGCGATGGGGGCCCGTCCGAGCGCGGCCGGGAGCGGGGAGGCACCCCGTAGGCGCCGGGCAGCGCGAACACCCCCCGGCCCACACCAGTGCCGGTGCGCCCCGCAGAGCCCCCGCTCAGTCGTAGTGCCGCGCCTCGAACACGTTGCCGTCCGGGTCACGGAAGTAGAAGCTGCGCCGTGCCGGACCCCGCGCCCCGAAGGAGTCGTGCGAGACGTCCGACACCGGCACGGAACCCTCCTCCAGCCGACTGCGCAAGGCGTCGAAGGCCGAGGCCGTCAGTGACAGACAGACATGGTTCACGGGGTGCCCCGAACTCTCCGCGGCACCGGGCAGCATCCGCATGCGTTCCGCCTTGGCCCGCGGCATGAGATCGAGGATCGTCTCCTCGTTGACCCGCACCGAGGGGAACGGCGCCTCGCCGACGGAGTAGTCGGTGAGCCTGACGGGCTCCAGGCCCACGGTCTTCTCGTAGAAACCGGCGGCGGCGATGGGATCGCTCACCCACAGGACGATGTGGTCGAGGCGGGTCGTGTTGTCCGTCATGGTCCCCAGCCTCCGCGACACCCGTGACGGCGCGCAAGGGGGTTTGGCCCGGCGCCCGGCCCGCCAGAGATGAGGGAGAACCGGCAGACAGGAGGCAGGCACGTGGTGCTCATGGTGTCCGAAGAGGTACGGGAGGCGATCGCCGCGGCCCGCCCGGTGGTGGCCCTGGAGTCCACGATCATCGCCCACGGGCTGCCCCGGCCGCGCAATCTCCAGGTGGCGCTGGAGCTGGAGGCGGCCGTACGGCAGGAGGGCGCGGTACCGGCGACGATCGCCGTGCTGGACGGGCGGCCCCGGGTCGGCCTGGACAAGGAGCAGTTGGAGCGGGTCGCCAACGAGGACGGCATCCGCAAGCTGGGCCACCGTGATCTCCCGCTCGCGGTGGCCGCCGGGGCCGGCGGGGCGACCACGGTGTCGGCCACGGCCCTGCTGGCGGCGCGCGCGGGCATACGGGTGTTCGCCACCGGTGGGCTCGGTGGCGTGCACCGGCAGTGGACGGTGACCCAGGACGAGTCGGCCGACCTGGGCCTGCTGGCGCGGACGCGGATCACCGTGGTGTGCGCGGGCGTGAAGTCGATCCTGGACGTGCCCGCGACCCTTCAGCGGCTGGAGACACTGGGGGTGGCGGTCGCCGGATACGGCACGGACCGCTTCCCCGGCTTCTACCTGTCCGACTCCGGGCACCCCGTGGACTGGCGGCTGGACTCCCCGGCGCAGGTCGCGCAGGTCATGCGGGCGCAGGACGCACTGGGCGGACCGGAGTCGGCGCTGATCGTGGCCAACCCGGTCCCCGAGGAGGAGCAGTTGGATCCCGGGCTGCACACGCGGGTGCTCGACGAGGCACTGCGCGCGTGCGAGGCGGGGGGTGTCACCGGCCAGGCCGTCACGCCGTTCCTGCTCGACCACCTGGTCCGGCACACCGACGGTGCCTCCCTCGCCGCGAACCTGGCGGCGGTCCGGGGCAACGTACGGCTGGCCGCGCGGGTCGCGGCGTCCTGGGCCGCCGGGGAGTGACGGACGCCGTGCGGGGCGGGGCGCTGCTGGTCGTCGGCGATGTGATCACGGACGTGGTCGCCCGGCACCGGGGTCCGCTCGCGCCGGGGACGGACACGGCGGCGGCGATCCGGACGGTGCCGGGCGGCGCGGGCGCCAACGTGGCCTGCTGGGCGGCGCGTCGGCACGGTACGGAGGTGCGGCTCCTCGGGCGGGTGGGCGAGGACGCGGCGGCATGGCACGAGCGGGAGCTGACCGCCTGCGGGGTACGTCCGCTGCTGGTCGTGGACGGACAGGCGCCGACGGGGACGGTGATCTGCCTGGTCGACGGGGGTGCGGCGGCCGAGCGGACGTTCCTCACCGACAGTGGCGCGTCGCTGCGGCTGGACCCCGGTGACTGGTCGGACGCGTTGCTGGACGGGGTGGCGCGGCTGCATCTGTCGGGCTACCTGCTGTTCAGCGAGCCGAGCAGGGCCCTGGTCGCGGTGGCGTCGAAGGCGGCGCGGGCCCGTGGGGTGCCGGTGAGTCTGGATCCGGCGTCGGCGGGGTTCCTCGTGCGGCTGGGCGTCGACCGGTTCCTGTCGCTGGTCGAGGGCGTGGACGTCCTGCTGCCCAGCCGTGACGAGGCGTGCCTGCTCACGGGGGCGTCCGAGGTCGCGGACGCCGCGGCGCGGCTGAGCCGGCACGTTCCGCTGGTGGTGGCCAAGCAGGGTGCCGAGGGCGCGTTGCTCGCGCGGTCGGGGGAGGTGTACGCCCGCGTCCCGGCCGTACCCGCGGTGCCCCGGGACACCACGGGTGCCGGTGACGCGTTCACGGGCGCGTTCCTCGCGGCCCTGCTCGCGGGAGCCGGCCCGGAGCAGGCGGCGCGGGAGGGCTGCCGGGCGGGCGCGCAGGCGGTGGAACACATAGGGGGCCGCCCGCCGGCACCCGCCTGACGAACGGGGGGCCGCAACGGGTGAACTCCCTTCGTCCACAGGCGGGGACAAAGCGGGAATTTTT
>NZ_NCTE01000359.1:5348-9684 GCF_002114215.1 Streptomyces sp. 13-12-16
TGGCGCGGCTGGCACGGCGGCGGCCCCGTGTGGACCTGAGCCATCCGGCCCGCTCCCCGCTGGGTTCCTCGGTGGTCAACTGCGTGACGTACAGGGACGGTCACCGCACCGGCGCGCGCGGGGACCTGATGGACGCGGTGAGGCAGGTGCGCAAGAGCGGCGAGGGTTTCGTCTGGCTGGGGCTTCACGAGCCGACCACCCGGGAGTTCGCCGGCATCGCGGAGCTGTTCGACCTGCACCCGCTGGCGGTGGAGGACGCGGTCGAGGCCCACCAGCGGCCCAAGCTGGAGCGGTACGGGGAGACGCTGTTCGCCGTGTTCAAGACGGTCTGCTACGTCGAGCACGAGGAACTCACCGCGAACAGCGAGGTGGTGGACACCGGCGAGATCATGGTGTTCCTCGGCAAGGACTTCGTGGTCACGGTGCGGCACGGCCGGCACGGCTCGCTGGGGCCGCTGCGCGAGGGGCTGGAGTCCGATCCCGAGCAGCTCGCCCAGGGCCCGTCCACGGTGCTGCACGCGATCGCGGACCATGTGGTCGACGACTATCTGACCGTCATCGACTCGGTCCAGGAGGACATCGACCAGGTCGAGACGGATGTGTTCGCGGAGCACGGCGCGCGGGTCGATCCGGGCCGCATCTACCAGCTCAAGCGCGAACTCCTCGAACTGAAGCGGGCGGTGGTGCCGCTGGGCCGGCCGCTGGAGGAGCTCGCCACCCGGCCGATCCGGGTGGTCGCCCCGGAGATACAGGCGTACTTCCGTGACGTCTCCGACCATCTGCTGCGGGCGAAGGAGCAGATAGCGGCCTTCGACGAGCTGCTGAACTCCATCCTCCAGGCGCATCTGGCGCAGGTCACGGTCGCGCAGAACGAGGACATGCGCAAGATCACCGCTTGGGCGGCGATCGTGGCGGTGCCGACGATGGTCTGCGGGATGTACGGCATGAACTTCGACCACATGCCGGAGCTGCACTGGCGGTACGGCTACGGCATGGTCATCGGGGTGATATCCGTGGCGTGTCTGCTGCTGTACCGGGCGTTCCGGCGCAGCCGCTGGCTCTGAGACCCGCTGCTCCCCACCGCCCGGCGGGGAGGCGGGGTCAGCCGCGCCAGGCCGGATGGCGGGGGTCGTCGGCCCGTACCAGTACGTCGGCCGTGCCGGCGGGGTCGGTCTCCCGCTCGTAGCGCTCGAAGGCGGGGAGGGTCCAGTGCTCGGCCTCGGCGGTACGGCGGCGCAGGGCGCCCGGGGAGAGGAGGACGTGGACGCTCAGGTCGAAGGGGAACCAGTGGCGCAGGAGGAGGGGGCCGTGCAGCAACAGCACGCCGCCGGGAGGCAGTCGGACATAGGGGCTGCGGGTGGCGCGGTCGGTGACGGGGTCCCACAGGTCGGGCAGGACGCGTCCGCTCCCGCCGGGTTCGAGGGGGCCGAACACCTCGCGCCAGAGGGCGCCGGTGTCGTACCAGCCGCCGTAGTAGGACTCCAGGTCACGGTGGCCGTATTCGAGCCGGACGGAGGCGGGCCGCAGGAAGCCCTCGGTGCCGACGACCAGGGAGGGCCGGCCGCGTATCCGCAGCGCCTCGGCGACCCGCTCGGCGAGGTCTCCCGGACGCGCGGCGGGGGCGCCGTCGAGGGCGACCCGCGGCCAGGGTCCGCCGTCGGCCGTCCTCAGCTCCAGCAGGCGCTCGGCGAGGAGGTCGCCGAGCCGGTCCCAGGTGATCGCTTCAAGTCGCACACGGCCATGATGCGCCTGCGGCCCGTCCGGCCGCGCGGGTCTCCCCGCGGTACGGGTCTCCCGGCTGTACGGGTCTCCTGACGGTACGGGTCCTCCGCCTGTACGGGTTCGGCGCCCGGTGCCCGGCCGCCCGGGGGGAGGGGGTGACACCCGGGGTGTTCGGCCTCCCTGGACGTTCGCGCATGCGCCCGCGCTCCTGGGCCATGGCAGGGGGTGCCGAGGGCCGCTTTCACTGGTGATGACGGTGGTGGCCAGGAAGGGTCCCGGCCGGGAACGGGGATGACGACATGATCGACGGGCCGTACTTCGTACTGACGGTGCTGGGTGTGCTCGGGACCGGGCTGACGGCCGGGGTCTTCTGTGCCTTCTCCACGTTCGTGATGAGAGGTCTCGCGGCGTTGCCGCCGGCGCAGGGGGTGGCCGCGATGCAGGCGGTCAACGTGGCGGCGGTGCAGCCTGCCTTCATGCTGCTGTTCCTCGGTACGGCGATGCTGTGCGCGGTGGTCACGGTGGTGACGTTCGTGCTGTGGCCGGACGAGGGGACGGCCGAGCTGCTGGTGGGCGGTGCTCTGTATCTGGTCGGCTCGTTCGGGCTGACCGTGGCCGCGAACATACCGCGCAACGAGGCGCTGGCCCGGCTCGGACCGGACGGCCCGGAGGCGGCCGCGTACTGGCCGGTCTATGTGCGCGAGTGGACGATGTGGAACCACGTCCGTGCGCTCGCCTCGGCCGGGGCGGCGGTGGCGTACCTCCTGGCCCTCGTCTGAGGGACTCGGTCGACGGGCTCCCGGGAAAGCGCTGTCCCGGCGCTCTGCGGGGGCGGGTGAGCGGACGTATCGTGGCCCGAGGAGTGCCGCCCGACGACGCACGGCCTGTCACCCGCGCACGCAAGGAACACGGCCATGGCCGATCCCAAGGGTTTCCTGACCACGCCCCGCGAGGAGTGGCCCCGCCGCCCCGTCGAGGAACGGGTCCGCGACTGGAACGAGGTGTACGTGCCGGGGGCGCTGCTGCCCATCGTCAGTGCGCAGGCCGACCGCTGCATGGACTGCGGTGTGCCGTTCTGCCACCAGGCCTGCCCGCTGGGCAATCTCATCCCCGAGTGGAACGAGCTGGTCTCACGGGAGGACTGGCGGGCGGCGGCGGAGCGGTTGCACGCCACCAACAACTTCCCGGAGTTCACCGGCCGGTTGTGTCCGGCGCCCTGCGAGGCGGGGTGTGTGCTCGCCATCAACCAGCCGGCGGTCACCATCAAGAACGTCGAGTGTGCCATCGCCGACCGGGCCTGGGAGGAGGGCTTCGCCCCGCCGGCGCCGCCGGAGCGGCTCTCCGGCCGGACGGTCGCGGTCATCGGTTCGGGCCCGACCGGACTGGCCGCGGCCCAGCAGCTCACCCGGGCGGGGCACACGGTCGCCGTGTACGAGCGGGACGACCGGGTCGGCGGGCTGATGCGGTACGGCATCCCCGCGTTCAAGATGGAGAAGCGGCATCTGGAGCGGCGGGTGGAACAGATGCGGGCCGAGGGGACGAGGTTCCGTACGTCCACGACGGTCGGGCGGGACGTGGGCGCGGTGGAGTTGCGGGCGCGGTATGACGCGGTGGTGATCGCGACGGGGGCCACGGCGTGGCGGGAGCTTGCCGTGCCGGGGCGTGAACTGGCGGGGATCCACCAGGCGATGGAGTACCTGCCGCTCGCGAACCGGGTGTGCGAGGGGGATCTGGAGTCGTCGCCGCTGTCGGCCGCGGGGCGGCATGTCGTCATCGTCGGTGGTGGTGACACGGGGGCGGACTGTCTGGGTACGGCGGTGCGGGAGGGGGCCGCGTCGGTCACCCAGCTCGACATCTACGGCCGGCCGGGGGACGAGCGCGATGAGGACGCCGAGCCGTGGCCGACGTATCCGAAGTTGTACCGGTTGTCCGCGGCGCATGAGGAGGCCGGGGTGTTGCGGATGGCGCCGGTGGTGGGGGCGGGGGCGGACACGGGCGCTGACGCGCGGTTGTTCGCGGCGTCCACGGTGCGCTTTGCCGGGGACGGGGGCGGGCGGGTGTGTGCGCTGCACCTGGTGGGGGTGGACGCCGGGCGTCGGCCCGTGCCGGGGACCGAGCGGGTGTTGCCGGTGGATCTCGTGCTGCTCGCACTGGGGTTCTCCGGGCCGGAGCGGGGGGATGGGCTCCTCGCCCAGCTCGGGGTGGAGTTGTCGCCTCGTGGCACGGTCGCACGGGACGCGGGCTTCGGCACGAACGTGCCGGGGGTTTTCGCGGCGGGGGACGCCGCTCGGGGGCAGTCGCTGATCGTGTGGGCGATCGCCGAGGGGCGGGCGGTGGCTGCGGCGGTCGATCGCCATCTGACTGGTTCGGCGAGTCGGCTGCCGGCGCCGATCGGCCCCTACGACCGTCCGATGACGGTGTGAAGCGGTCTCTGCGGGTTGTGTGTCCCGGGGTGCGGCCTGGCGTCATGCGGGGCACCCGGGGTCGGTGCGGGCCGGGGGTGTTCGCGCGGCCCGGCGCTTGCCGGGGTGCCCTGCGCTGGCGCGGGCCGGGGGGTCGCGCGGCCCGGTGTGTCGCAGGGTGCCCTGCGTCGGTGCGGGCCGGGGGTGTTCGC
>NZ_NCTE01000360.1 GCF_002114215.1 Streptomyces sp. 13-12-16
CGCCGCCCCGCCTCCGCCCCCGCCGCCTCCAGCGCCACCGCGAGCTGCGCCGGAATCACCACGGCCGGCAGCGCACGCCCCCACGAGTAGTGGCCGCTCACCCATCCCGCCCCCACGACCGCCACCCCCAGCCCGGCGAAGAGAACCAGCGGGTCCCACCGGTCCCGCCACCACCGCGGAACCAGCGCGGCCACCCCGAGCAGCACCAGCCCGTACCGTGCGACCGGATGCGCGTACAGCCCCCGGTGCACCGCGTCCAGCCCGTCCCCCGCGCCGAACAGCGCGAAGAAGTCGTAGTACGGCCACACCCACAGCACCACCGCCCCCGCCACCACCCCGGCGCCGAGCCGCGACCACACCACGCGCCCGGCCCGCCCCTCCGCGAGCACCGTGGCGGCGGCACCCACCGTGGCCACGACCCCCGAGAACTGATGGCAGAGCAGGATCACCCCCCACAGCGCCCCCAGTCCGAGCCACGCCGGCCACCCGGCCCCCCGGCGCAGCGCTCCCGCCAGCCACGCCCAGAGGTGAAAGGCGAGCCCGAGCGCGAAGGTGCTCGGATACGACACCGTCAGCGCGAGCGAGTTCAGCCCCGGGAAGCCGCTCCACAGGAACGGCGTCGTGCCCCACAGCAGCAACAGGCTCAGCAGGGCGAGCGCGGGCGCGGCCCGGTGCGCGCTCAGCGTCCGCACGTACCGCCATACGCCCGTCACCAGCAGCGCCAGTCCGGCGACGGCGGCCAGCCGCAGGACCACGAACACCGACAGCCCCGGTATTCGGGCGACGGTGCCGAGCAGCAGCGTCCACGGCGAGTAGTACGGGCTCGGCGTGTCCGCGTCGACCAGCGGGTTGCCGGGGTCGAGCGGGCTGTGCCGCAGCCGCTGCAAGGTCGCCGCGTGCATGCCCAGGTCACCGGCCCACGGGAGCCGCACGATCACCAGGGCCATCAAGGCGAGAAGGAGTCCGGCGACGGCCGGGGCCGCGGTCCGGGCGACGGCCGCCGCCCGGACCGCGGCACGGCGCGCACCGGCTTCCCCCGGCGGAGCGGACGACGAAAATCGGACAGTCACACATAAACCATTGCCCGGAACGGCGACCCCGCACCGGATCCCCGCCGATGCCCACCCAAGGCACCACAACGAAAGGCACGGCGACGAAGGGGACCACGACGACACGAGGGCGCCCCGGACCCGACACGGTCCGGGACGCCCTCACGCGCCTGCGCCTACGAGTGCGACCGCAGCAGCGTCCGCATCGTCCGCATCGCCACCGACAGGTTGGCGAGATCGAACGCGTCGGAGCCGTGGATCTCCTCCAGCGTGGTACGGGCCCGGCCCAGCAGCGCCGCGTTCTTCCGCTCCCACTGCGTGAAGCGCTGCTGCGGCGTCGAGGAGCCGTTGCCCTCCGCCAGCACGTCCGCGGCCACCGCCGCATGCGCCGCGTACAGGTCCTCGCGGATCGCCGCGCGGGCCATGGACTGCCAGCGGTCGGCGCGCGGCAGCTCGATGATGCGGTCCATCAGCTGGGTGATGCGCAGCCGGTCACCGAGGTCGTAGTACACCTCGGCGACGTCCAGCGGCTCCTTGCCCGTCCGGTCGGCCACCGACACGATGTCGAGCGTCGGGAAGGCCGAGGAGAACCCGGCGACCCGGGTGGCCAGCTCGTCCGGGACGCCGGCGCCGCTCAGCTCGTCGTAGATCCGCTGGTACCAGTCCAGGTCCGCGCCGCGCAGCAGCTTCGGCAGCTGCGACCAGACCTGCTCGACCCGCTCGGCGAAGAACTCCACCGTCTCCGCGAGCTCCAGCGGCTGCGGCCGGTTGTTGAGCAGCCACCGCGTGCCGCGCTCCACCAGGCGGCGCGAGTGCAGCCGGATGCGGGTCTGGACGTCCGCGTCGACCGTGTTGTCGAGGGCCTCGACCCCGTCCCACACCACCGAGGAGCGGAAGATCGCGCGGGCCGCGGTCTGCGCCCGGACGATCTCCTCCAGCGACGCGCCGGTCTCCTCGCGCAGCCGGTGCAGATACGTCGTACCGCCCGTGTTGACCGTGTCGTTGACCAGCACCGTCGTGGTGATCTCGCGGCGCAGCGGGTGGGTGTCGATCCGGTCGAGGAACTGCTCGCGCAGCTCCGTCGGGAAGTAGGCGTGCAGCAGCACCTTCAGATACGGGTCGTCGGGCAGCGAGGTGGCCAGCAGCTCCTCGGCGACCGTGATCTTCGTGTACGCCAGCAGCACGGCCGTCTCCGGTCCGGTCAGGCCCTGCCCGGAGGAGAGCCGCTCGCGGATCTGACGGTCGGTGGGCAGGAACTCCAGGGCCCGGTCCAGCTGGCCCTCGCGCACCAGGTGCTTCAGGAACCGCTGCTGGGCGTGGACCATGTCCTTCGACTGCGCCAGCGCGTTGGCGATGGCGGTGTTCTGCGCGTAGTTGTTGCGCAGGACCAGTCGGCCGACCTCGTCGGTCATCCCGGCGAGCAGCTTGTTGCGCTGCTTCACGGTCATGTCGCCGTCCTTGACGAGACCGGTGAGCAGGATCTTGATGTTCACCTCGTGGTCGGAGGTGTCCACGCCGGCGCTGTTGTCGATCGCGTCGGTGTTGATCCGGCCGCCGTGCAGTGCGAACTCGATCCGGCCGAGCTGGGTGCAGCCCAGGTTGCCGCCCTCCCCGACGACCTCGACGCGCAGGTCCTTGCCGTCGACGCGGATGGCGTCGTTGCCCTTGTCGCCGACGTCGGCGTTGGACTCGGTGGAGGCCTTGACGTACGTGCCGATGCCGCCGTTCCACAGCAGGTCCACCGGCGCCTTGAGGATCGCCTTCATCAGGTCGGCCGGGGTCATCTTGGTGACGCCCGGCTCGATGCCGAGGGCCTCGCGGATCTGCGAGTTGACCGGGATGGACTTGGCGCTGCGCGGGAAGACCCCGCCGCCGGCCGACAGCAGCTCGGTGTTGTAGTCGGCCCAGGAGCTGCGCGGCAGCTCGAACAGCCGGCGGCGCTCGGCGTAGGAGACGGCCGCGTCGGGGTCGGGGTCGATGATGATGTGCCGGTGGTCGAAGGCGGCGACCAGGCGGATGTGCTCACTGAGCAGCATGCCGTTGCCGAACACGTCACCGGACATGTCGCCGATGCCGACGACCGTGAAGTCCTGGGTCTGGGTGTCCACGCCCAGCTCCCGGAAGTGCCGCTTCACGGACTCCCAGGCGCCGCGGGCGGTGATGCCCATGCCCTTGTGGTCGTACCCGGCGGAGCCGCCGGAGGCGAAGGCGTCACCGAGCCAGAAGTTGTACGACTCGGCGACCTCGTTGGCGATGTCGGAGAACTTCGCGGTGCCCTTGTCCGCCGCGACGACCAGGTAGGTGTCGTCCTCGTCGTGCCGGACGACGTCCACCGGGTGCACGACCTCGCCGGCCACCATGTTGTCGGTGATGTCGAGCAGCGCCGAGATGAACGTCCGGTAGCTGGCGATGCCCTCGGCCATCCAGGCGTCGCGGTCCACGGCCGGGTCGGGGAGCTGCTTGGCGACGAAGCCGCCCTTGGCGCCGACCGGCACGATGACGGTGTTCTTCACCATCTGCGCCTTGACCAGGCCGAGGATCTCCGTACGGAAGTCCTCCCGGCGGTCCGACCAGCGCAGGCCACCGCGCGCGACCTTGCCGAAGCGCAGGTGCACGCCCTCGACACGCGGCGAGTACACCCAGATCTCGAACGCCGGGCGCGGCGCCGGGAGGTCCGGGATGGCCTGCGGGTCGAACTTCATGGAGACGTAGTCGTGCGGCACGCCGCCGCTCGTCTCCTGGAAGAAGTTGGTGCGCAGCGTCGCCTTGATGACGGTGAGGAAGGAGCGCAGGATGCGGTCCTCGTCGAGCGAGGCGACCTGGTCGAGTGCGGCGTCGACCTCTTCGAGGAGCGCGTCGACCAGCTCGTACCCGGCGCGCTGCCGGTCCGGGGACATCCGCGCCTCGAAGAGGGAGACGAGCAGCCGGGTGGTGTGGACGTTGTGGCGGAGGGTGTCCTCCATGTAGTCCTGGCTGAAGGTGGAGCCCGCCTGGCGCAGGTACTTGGCGTACGCCCGCAGCACCACGGCCTGCCGCCAGGTCAGTCCGGCGCTGAGCACGAGGGCGTTGAATCCGTCGTTCTCCGCCTTGCCGGTCCAGGTCGCCGCGAAGGTGTCCTGGAACCGCTCACGGGCGTCGTCACCGAGGTGGTCGGCGCCGGCTCCCCCGGGCATCCGCAGGCCGAAGTCGTAGATCCAGGCCACGCTGCGGTCGGCGCAGCGCAGCTCGTACGGCCGCTCGTCGACGACCTCGACGCCGAGCCGCTGGAGCACCGGCAGCACCTCGGACAGGGAGACGGCCTCCCCCTTGCGGTAGATCTTGAAGCGGCGCTCCCCGGCGCCCGCGCCCACCGGTTCGTACAGGCTGAGCGCGAAGTCGCGCTCCTCGCCGAGCTCCTCGACGCGCGCCAGGTCGGCGACGGCGGTGCGCGGGGAGTGGTCGGCCTTGTAGCCCTCGGCGAAGGCACCCGAGTAGCGGCGCAGCAGCTCGGCGGCGCGCTCCTCGCCGAACTCGGCGTTCAGCGCCTCGGCGAAGCCGTCGGCCCAGGAGCGGGCGGCCTCGACGAGCCGGGCCTCGATGCGTCCCTTCTCGGCGTCGGACAGCTCGGGCAGTTCGGTGCCCTGCGGGACGCGGACCACGAAGTGCAGCCGGGAGAGGACCGACTCGGTGTTCCAGGCGGTGAAGTCGACGCTGATGCCGCCGAGCTCCTCCTTGAGGATGTCGATGATCCGCAGCCGGACGCCGGTGGTGTAGCGGTCGCGCGGCAGGTAGACGAGGGCGGAGTAGTAGCGCCCGTACTCGTCCTGACGCAGGTAGAGCCGGAGCCGGCGGCGCTCCTGGAGGTAGAGCACCGAGGTCACGATGGACTGGAGCTCACCGGCCGGGGTCTGGAACAGCTCGTCGCGCGGGTAGGTCTCCAGGATCTGGAGCAGGTCGCGCCCGTCGTGGCTGTGCGGCGAGAAGCCGGCGCGCTCCAGGACCTCCTCGACCTTGCGGCGGATCACCGGCACCCGGCGCACGGACTCGGTGTAGGCGGCGGACGAGAACAGTCCGAGGAAGCGCCGCTCACCGACGACGTTGCCGTCCGCGTCGAACTTCTTCACGCCGATGTAGTCCAGGTACGACGGCCGGTGCACGGTGGCCCGGCTGTTGGCCTTGGTCAGCACCAGCACCTTGTGCTCACGGGCCTTGGCGCGGGCGTCGGCGGGCAGCCGCTCGAAGGACGGGCTGACCGGGTGGGTCTCGTCGGCGGCGTGGTGCGGGTCGGAGCGCAGGATGCCGAGGCCGGTGCCGGGGACGGCGGCCAGCGAGTCGTCCTCGCGCAGCTGGTACTCGCGGTAGCCGAGGAAGGTGAAGTGGTCGTCGGCGAGCCAGCGCAGCAGCTCGCGGGCCTCCTCGACCTGCGGCGCGGGCAGGTCGGCGGGGACGGGCTCGTCGGGCAGCGACTCGGCCAGCGCGGTCGCGGTCTGGCGCATCTTGCCCCAGTCCTCGACGGCCTCGCGGACGTCGGACAGCACGCGCAGCAGGTCGGCGGTGATCTGCTTGAGGTCGCCGCGGTCGGTCTCGCGGTCGATCTCCACGTGGATCCAGGACTCGACGTGCGCGTCGTGCGGGAGGCCGCGCGCGTCGTGCGGGAGGTCGCCGCCGGGCGAGGTGGTGAGCACCTCGATCAGCTTGCCGGTGACGTCCCGGCGGACCACGAACTGCGGGTGGATGACGACGTGGATGCCACGGCCCTGACGGGTCAGCTCGTTGGTGACGGAGTCGACCAGGAAGGGCATGTCGTCGGTGACCACCTCGACGACGGAGTGGCTGCAGGTCCAGCCGTTCTCCTCGACGGTCGGGGTGTGGACGCGGACGTTGGCCGTGCCCTGGGGGCGGCTCTCGGCGAGCCGGTAGTGCGAGTAGGCGGCTCCGAAGATGTCGACCGGGTCGCGGTCGCTCAGGTCCTCCGGGGCGGTGTGCAGGTAGTAGCGCTGGAGGAACTCGAGCACGGTGTCCCGGTCGGGCATGCCCTTGTCCGTCGTCCCAGTCGGCAGTTTCCCCCCGGCCGGGCTGTTCTCAGCTACCCGGGCCGCCCTCTCGAGCAGCTCGGCCTTGGCTTCGTCCAGCTTGGTCTGCATGGTCCTCTGGCTCCTGTCGCGCGCCGTTGCGTGACGTAGAAGGAAGTACGGTCTCCGACCTCGTGGTGCGGTGGTACGACACGGGGTGTCCGGTCTGTGCCGACGCTATGCCGTGAGGTGGGAGGAGCGGGGGCCTCTCGGTCGAATTCGACGCGCCCGACGGGTGTGACGTCGCTCTCTGCGACGCCTTTCTCCGGGAGGTGCGCCGCGTCCCGGGTGCCCTCCTGGCCCCGTGCCGCCCGCGAAGACCAGCGACCGTCGCCCGGTCACGGATGTCGTCCGTGTTCTCCGGGCGCACAGCAGGGACACCGAGGTCCCCGCGAGCTATCGCGCTGATCACGCCACCAAGGCTATCTCTCCTTACAGGCCCCCCGTCATGAGCCGTATGTGTACAAAACCAGGCCGTGAACTTTGACGTTCTGCACAGTGCGGCCGGCCCGCACGAGGGGTGCTCCTCCAGCGCCGGACAGGACCACGGACCCGGGGGCGCGGGAACCGCGCGGTCGACCACGACGACCCCGCACCCGCCCACGCGCCGCAGGCGTCAGGCAGCCGCCAGCCGCTCCGCCTCCGCGACGGCCTCCCGCAACGTATCCACCACCGGCACTCCCACCGCCTCCAGGCTGGCGCGGCCGTGGGAGCCGCCGGTGTACAGGACGGCGCGGGCTCCCACGTGCCGTGCGGCCAGCGCGTCGTCGGCCGCGTCGCCGATCACCACCGTGCGCGCCGGGTCGACCCCGGTCAGCGCGCGGAGGTGGCGCACCATGTGCTCCGCCTTGCCGCCCCCGGACGGTCCGGTCCGCCCGTCGACCCGTATGAAGTGCGCCTCGATCCCGAAGCCCCGCACCAGCGGGATCAGGTCCTCGTGCCCGTACAGGCTGAGGATCGACTGGCTGCGGCCGACCGACGCCCACTCCGTCAGCAGCTCCACCACGCCCTCGGCGAGCCCGCACCGCACGTGGTGCTCCGTGTAGTGGCGGTGGAAGGTGGAGTCCATCAGCTCCCACTCGGCCGCGCTGGGCAGCCGTCCCATCAGCCGCTCGTAGAACTTCGGCACCGGCACGCAGTACAGCTCCCGGTACCGCTCCAGTGTGAGCGGCTCCAGGCCCAGCTCGGCGAAGGCCGCGTTCGTCGCCCCGATGACCGCGTCGACGTCGTGGAACAGCGTGCCGTTCCAGTCCCAGACGATGTGCGCGTCCGTGTGCATCCCCATGCCCGAAAACGTACCCGTCCCCACCGACAATGAGGAGGCCCGCAGGTCAGCCCACCAGGTTGGGGATCTCCTGGGTGGCGTACCAGAGCAGTTCGTGGTCCTCCGCGCCGTCCACCGTGTACTGCGCGTCGTCGTCCCCGCCGTCCGCCGCGGGCAGCGCGTCGGCGGCGGCCGTCACGTCCGCCTCCGCGTCCGCCGCGTCCACGTGCACCGCCGCCGCCTTGGCCAGCCGTACGGCGCCGGCGACCCGCACCT
>NZ_NCTE01000361.1:0-9593 GCF_002114215.1 Streptomyces sp. 13-12-16
CCGTCCCGGCTTCCCGCACACGCGACGGCGGGGGCGGGGCGGCACGTCCGGCAGGACGAGCGTCCCGGCTTCCCGCAGCGCGTCGGGCCCCCGGGACAAGCCGGTGGCGGCCCGCCCGGACCCCGCCCTGTCGGCGCACCGCGCCGAAACAGCGGACCCGGCCGCCAGACGGATCGTGCAGACGAGGCGAACCCGGCCGACGGGGTGGACCAGGCCGGCAGAGCGAACCCGGCCGACGAGGCGGACCAGGCCGACGGGGCGAGCCCTGTCAGCAGGTGGGCCCCATCGACGGGGCGGGCCCGGTCGGTCGAGGGCTACGCCTCCGTGAGTTCCACCTGGATCTCGACCTCCACCGGAGCGTCCAGGGGCAGTACCGCGACGCCCACCGCGCTGCGGGCGTGGACGCCCTTGTCGCCGAGGACCTCGCCGAGCAGTTCGCTCGCGCCGTTGAGGACGGCCGGCTGGCCGGTGAAGTCCGCGGCGGAGGCCACGAAGCCGACGACCTTCACCACGCGCGCCACCCGGTCCAGGTCCCCGGCGACGGACTTGACCGCGGCGAGGGCGTTCAGCGCGCAGGTGCGCGCCAGCTCCTTCGCCTCCTCCGGGGTGACCTCCGCGCCGACCTTCCCGGTCAGCGGAAGCTTGCCCTCCACCATGGGCAGCTGGCCGGCGGTGAAGACGTACCGCCCCGACCGCACGGCCGGCTGGTACGCGGCCAGCGGCGGGACGACCTCCGGCAGGCTCAGGCCCAGCTCGGCCAGTTTCGCCTCGACGGCGCTCATGCCTGCTTCTCGCGCTTCAGGTAGGCCACCAGCTGCTCGGGGTTGTTCGGCCCGGGCACGACCTGGACGAGCTCCCAGCCGTCCTCGCCCCAGGTGTCCAGAATCTGCTTCGTTGCGTGGACGAGCAGCGGCACAGTCGCGTATTCCCACTTGGTCATGCGGCCGACTCTAGCCCCCGCCCGCGTGGGACGCGGCCCCCGTCCCACCCCCTCGCGCGGGGCGCGACGTCCGGGAACCGCCACCCGGAGCCGCCGGGGCGCGGGGCGAGCATTTAGGCTCGAAGACGTGAGCAGGCTCCAGGTCGTCAGTGGCAAGGGCGGAACCGGCAAGACCACGGTGGCCGCGGCCCTCGCGCTGGCCCTGGCCACGGAGGGGAAGCGGACGCTCCTCGTCGAGGTCGAGGGCCGCCAGGGAATCGCGCAACTCTTCGAAACGGAGGCGCTGCCCTACGAGGAACGGAAGATCGCCGTCGCTCCGGGAGGCGGCGAGGTGTACGCCCTCGCCATCGACGCCGAACTGGCCCTTCTGGACTACCTCCAGATGTTCTACAAGCTCGGCGGTGCCGGCCGGGCCCTCAAGAAGCTCGGCGCGATCGACTTCGCCACCACCATCGCACCCGGTGTGCGGGACGTCCTGCTCACCGGCAAGGCGTGCGAGGCGGTGCGCCGCAAGGACAAGCACGGGCGTTTCGTCTACGACTACGTCGTGATGGACGCCCCGCCGACCGGCCGCATCACCCGCTTCCTCAACGTCAACGACGAGGTCGCCGGGCTCGCCAAGATCGGCCCGATACACAATCAGGCGCAGGCGGTCATGCGGGTGCTGAAGTCGCCGGAGACGGCCGTGCACCTGGTGACGCTGCTGGAGGAGATGCCGGTCCAGGAGACCGCCGACGGCATCGCGGAACTGCGCGCCGCGCGGCTGCCGGTGGGACGGGTCGTGGTGAACATGGTCCGGCCGGAGCTGCTGGACGGGGACGGGCTGGAACTCGTGACGGCGGTCCCTCGTTCCTCCATCGCGCGGTCACTGTCGTCCGCCGGCCTCGGTGGCGCGCGGCGCGGGGGACACGCCGAGCGGCTGGTGGACCCGTTGCTCGCGCAGGCCGAGGAGTACGCCGAGCGGTACACGCTGGAGACCGAGCAGCGCGCCGTGCTGGCGGACCTCGACGTGCCGTTGCACGAGCTTCCGCTGCTCGCGGAGGGCATGGACCTGGCCGGCCTGTACCGGCTGGCCAGGGAGCTGCGCCAACAGGGCATGTCATGACCGAGCACCGCGCCCGTACGTCCCGGTCCCGCACGGACCGTCCCCACCGTCGGCCCCACCGCCGTACCGGCCCCACCACGCACCGTCGCCACTACCGCGGCCACCGCCGTACCCACCCCGTCACGAGTCGGAAGCACCGGAAGCAGGGGATGTCATGAGTCGTCGTCCGGAACCGGCGCAGGCCCAGGACCCGGCCCGTCACCACCTCTCCCCCACCCGCACGCTCGACATCGACCCGCTGATCGAGGACCCCGCCACCCGGATCGTGGTGTGCTGCGGTTCGGGCGGGGTCGGCAAGACGACCACCGCGGCGGCGCTCGGCCTGCGCGCGGCCGAGCGGGGGCGCAAGGTGGTGGTCCTCACCATCGACCCGGCCCGCCGCCTCGCCCAGTCCATGGGCATCGACTCGCTCGACAACACCCCGCGGCGGGTGAAGGGCATCGACGACTCCGCGGGCGGCGAACTGCACGCGATGATGCTCGACATGAAGCGCACCTTCGACGAGATCGTCGAGGGGCACGCGGACCCCGACCGGGCCGCCGCGATCCTGGGCAACCCCTTCTACCAGTCGCTCTCGGCGGGCTTCGCGGGCACGCAGGAGTACATGGCGATGGAGAAGCTGGGCCAGTTGCGGTCCCGGGACGAGTGGGACCTCATCGTGGTCGACACCCCGCCCTCCCGTTCCGCCCTGGACTTCCTGGACGCCCCCAAGCGGCTCGGGTCCTTCCTCGACGGCAAGCTGATCCGCGTCCTGCTGGCCCCGGCGAAGGTCGGCGGCCGCGCGGGGATGAAGTTCCTGAACGTCGGGATGTCGATGATGACCGGCGCCCTGGGCAAGGTGCTCGGCGGCCAGCTACTGAAGGACGTACAGACGTTCGTGGCCGCGATGGACTCGATGTTCGGCGGGTTCCGTACGCGCGCGGACGCCACGTACAAGCTGCTCCAGGCGCCCGGGACGGCATTCCTGGTGGTGGCGGCCCCGGAGCGGGACGCGCTGCGCGAGGCCGCGTACTTCGTGGAACGGCTGGCGGCGGAGGAGATGCCGCTGGCCGGGCTGGTGCTCAACCGGGTGCACGGCAGCGGCGCGGACCGGCTGTCGGCCGAGCGGGCGCTGGCCGCCGCGGAAAATCTTGAGGACTCCCGCATTGTGGATCAGGTGGACGGGAAAGCTGGACTTCGTAACTCTCCCGAAACGTACGGCAGTTCAGAATCCCCCGCTCCCACCGGATCTCCTGCTCCCACCGGGTCCCCCGCTCCCGCCGGGTCCCCCGCGCACACCGAAGACACGGCCGGCGCCGACGGCCCTGAGGCCACGGACGCCGACACGGACCGGTCCGTCGACCGGCTCACCGCGGGCCTGCTGAGGCTGCACGCCGAGCGGATGCGGCTGCTCTCGCGCGAGCAGCGCACACGTGACCGCTTCACCGCGCTCCACCCCGAGGTGGCGGTGACCGAGGTGGCCGCGCTGCCCGGCGACGTGCACGACCTCGCGGGACTGCGGGACATCGGTGACCGGCTCGCGGCCGACCGGCCGGAGCTGCCCGAAACGCCCTAGACCAGGACCGCGGGGGAGAGAGGAGACAGGGGAACGCGAGAGCCCCCGAGGGCCCTCAGCTCACCGCCGCGTAGCTCTCGTACACCTCGTCGTCGTTGAGCGGCACGACACCCGGCCCCCGCTCGTACTCCGAGCGCGCGGTCTCCAGCAGCCTGCGCCAGGAGGTCACGGTCGGCCGCCGGCGCAGCAGTGCGCGGCGCTCACGCTCCGTCATGCCTCCCCATACGCCGAACTCGACGCGGTTGTCGAGCGCGTCGGCCAGACATTCGGTGCGTACCGGACATCCGGTGCACACCGCCTTGGCCCTGTTCTGCGCTGCTCCCTGAACGAACAGTTCATCCGGATCGGTAGTGCGGCAGGCAGCCTGCGCACTCCAGTCGGTAACCCAGCCCATACCGGCGCCGTCCTCTCCCGAATCGAGGCTCCCCCACGGCGGCAGCGGCATATTCACCGCCGCCAGTTGAGGACGTTACGGAAGGTGGGCACAGCGCAACACCCCCAGCGGGCCCAATCTTGAATGGTCCGAACGGACTATGGGTAAGCGGCAGATCACCCGGGGGAGTGAGGGGACGACATACGCGACGAACCCGGCATTTCAGGTCAGTTCAGTTGCGTCACAACGGACACCGCATGACACACGAGGCGGATCCGGACACGGGCTCAACATCCCTCGACGCAAACTCGTACGAAAAAATTCGAGGAGATCCGGAACGATTCGGGGTCGCCGGACGTATTGATACGTGGCCTCACTGCTGTGACAGTTGAGAGCAGCTTAGGCCAAGGCATATACGCTTGTCCGGCGAATGAGAACGTAGGCTGCTCCCATGCCAAAGAAGCGCTCGGGCGGTGGTCTGTCTCCCGCACAGCAGGCCGCCAAGTTCCTCGGTGTCAGTGTCCTCGCGGGGGCCGTCATGGCCGGCATCGCGCTGCCCGCGGTGGGCGCGCTGGGCCTGGCGGCCAAGGGATCGGTGGAGAGCTTCGACGAGCTCCCCGCCAACCTCAAGACGCCGCCGCTGAGCCAGCGCACCACCATCCTCGACGCCGACGGCGGCCAGATCGCCACCGTCTACTCGCGTGACCGCACGGTGGTCGACCTCAAGGACATCTCGCCGTACATGCAGAAGGCGATCGTCGCGATCGAGGACTCGCGCTTCTACGAGCACGGCGCGATCGACCTCAAGGGCGTCCTGCGCGCGCTCAACAAGAACGCGCGCAGCGGCGAGGTCTCCGAGGGCGCGTCCACGCTCACGCAGCAGTACGTGAAGAACGTCTTCGTCGAGGAGGCGGGCGACGACCCGACGAAGGTCGCGCAGGCCACCCAGCAGACCATCGGCCGCAAGATCGCCGAACTGAAGTACGCGATCCAGGTCGAGGAGGAGCTGGGCAAGAAGAAGATCCTCGAGAACTACCTGAACATCACCTTCTTCGGCCAGCAGGCGTACGGCGTCGAGGCCGCCGCCCGGCGCTACTTCTCCAAGTCCGCCAAGGACCTCAACCTCCAGGAGTCCGCCCTCCTCGCCGGCCTCGTCCAGTCGCCGAGCCGCTACGACCCCGTCAACGACGAGGCGGAGGCGAAGAAGCGGCGCGATGTCGTCATCCGGCGGATGGCCCAGGTCGGCGCCGTCTCGCAGACGGAGGCCGACAAGGCGGTGGAGGCCCCGCTGGGCCTGAAGGTCAGCAAGCCGAAGAACGGCTGCATCACCGCGGTCAACGACGCCGGGTTCTTCTGCGACTACGTGCGGAACGTCTTCCTCAACGATCCGGTCTTCGGCAAGACCAAGGAGGACCGGGCCAGGATCTGGAACCAGGGCGGCCTGACCATCCGCACGACGCTCGACCCGAAGGCCCAGGGTTCCGTCCAGCAGTCGCTGAAGGACCACATCTACACGAGCGACAAGGTCGCCGCCGCGACCACCCTCGTCGAACCCGGCACCGGCAAGGTCGTGGCGATGGGGCAGTCGAAGCCGTACGGCACCAACGCCAAGCAGCACGAGACCGTGATCAACTACTCGGTCGACTTCGCCATGGGCGGCTCCAACTTCGGCTTCCCGACGGGTTCCACCTTCAAGCCGTTCGTGGCCGCGGCCGCGCTGGAGGAGGGCAAGCCGCCGACGCAGTCCTACTCCGCCCCGTTCGAGATGCCGTACCCGGCGACCGTGCGCGGCTGCAACAAGCCCTGGGTGAACGACGGCGACTACAAGCTGGAGAACGAGAACGAGTCCGAGGTGGGGCCGTACGCGCTCAAGGAGGCGATGGCCAAGTCGGTCAACACCTACTTCGTGCAGATGATCGAGGACATCGGCATGTGCCCCGTGGTGACGATGACCGACAAGCTCGGCGTGGTCCAGGGCAACGGGAAGAAGATCCCCGAGGTCCCCTCCTCGATGACCCTCGGTTCCACCGGCCTCTCGCCGCTCACGATGGCGAGCGCGTACGCCGCCTTCGCCTCCCGGGGCATGTACTGCACGCCGGTCGCCATCGAGTCGATCACCCAGAAGGTCGGCAACGAGCAGAAGTCGCTCGAGGTGCCGAAGTCGACGTGTTCGCGCGCGATGAGCGAGCAGACCGCGGACACGGTGAACACCCTGCTGCAGGGCGTGGTCGACTCCGGTACGGGTCAGGCGGCCGGCCTCAGCGACCGCGCCAACGCCGGTAAGACGGGTACGACGGACGAGCGCAAGAACGCCTGGTTCGTCGGCTACACGCCGAACCTGTCGGGCGCCGTGTGGGTGGGCAGCGCGTCCCAGGAGGTCGAGATGAAGAACATCACGATCGGCGGCGTCCCCCACGCGCTCGTCTTCGGTGGCGCGGTCCCGGGCCCCATCTGGAAGGACGCCATGACCGGCGCCCTGTCGGGCAAGGAGTCCCCGTCCTTCAACCTGGTCAACATCCCGGACCCCCAGGACCGCGACGAGGACGAGGGCGACGGCGAGGGCGACCGTGACGACGACGGCAACAACGGTGACAACGGCGACGGCGGTTTCATCGGCGGCCTGATCAGCGGCGGCAACGGCAACGGGGGCGGCAACGGATCGGGCGGCCCGGGAGACACCGAGCCGGACCCGGGCTTCTCCGCCCCGGAGGGCTTCATCCGGGGTGCGGGCACCGGCCCCGGAGGACGCGACTGACGGCCCCGGCCGGAGCCGGACACGTCGAACGGCCCCTTCCCCGCCACTGCCGGGGAAGGGGCCGTTCGACGTCGTGACCGGAATGCGAGGGGCCGGGCTCGGCCGGCCCCGTACGCGGCAGGCCGTACGCGCTGCTCAGCAGGCCGTACGTGCTGCTCTTCAGCCGGCCGTACGCGGCGCCGGAACCGGTGGTCAGCCGGCCAGCAGCTTCTTCACCTCGGCGGCGACCCGGCCGCCCTCCGCCTGCCCGGCCACCTTCGGGTTCACGATCTTCATCACGGCGCCCATGGCCCGCGGCCCCTCCGCACCCGCCGCCTTCGCCTCCTCGACGGCCTGGGCGACGATCGCGCTCAGCTCCTCGTCGGAGAGCTGCTTGGGCAGGTACTGCGCCAGCACCTCGCCCTCCGCCTTCTCCCGCTCGGCCTGCTCGGAGCGGCCCCCCTGCGCGAAGGCCTCCGCCGCCTCGCGGCGCTTCTTCGCCTCGCGGGTGATCACCTTCTGCACCTCGTCGTCGGAGAGCTCGCGCTTCTCCTTGCCCGCGACCTCCTCCTTGGTGATCGCGGCGAGCGTCAGCCGGAGCGTCGAGGAGCGGAGCTCGTCGCGCCCCTTGATCGCGGCGTTGAGGTCATCCTGCAGCTTCGACTTGAGCGTGGTCATGGCTCGATTGTCGCAGGTGCGCGACGACGAACGCCTACTGATTTAAAGGACCCCGTCCCCCCGGGGCCGTTCGGAGGACCCCGCCGGATCTGACACGATGGGCCCATGCGCGCGCGATACGGAATCCCCCTGGGAATCACGGCGGCCGGCGCCGCCGGACTGCTGTACGCGGCGGGCTTCGAGGCCCGCTCCTTCCGCCTCCGACGGGTGACCGTCCCCGTCCTCCCGTCCGGGATGCGCCCCCTGCGCGTGCTCCAGGTCTCCGACATCCACATGGTCGGCGGCCAGCGCAAGAAGCAGCGCTGGCTGCGCTCCCTGGCGGGCCTGCGCCCCGACTTCGTGCTCAACACGGGCGACAACCTGTCCGACCCCGAGGGCGTGCCGGAGGTCCTCGACGCACTCGGCCCCCTGATGGAGTTCCCGGGCGCGTACGTCTTCGGCTCCAACGACTACTACGGCCCCACGCTGCGCAACCCCGCCCGCTACCTGGTCGAGAAGGTCCAGGGCCGCCACGGTCTGAACGGCAACGCCCAGGCGGTCGGCGTGGTCCACAACCCGTGGGAGGACCTGCGGGACGGCTTCGACGCGGCCGGCTGGCTGAACCTGACGAACACCAGGGGCACCCTGAAGATCGAGGGCACGTCGATCGAGCTGACCGGCCTGGACGACCCGCACATCAAGCGCGACCGGTACGCGGAGGTCTCGGGCGGCCCGTCGGACGGGGCGGACTTCTCGATGGGCGTCGTCCACGCCCCGTACCTGCGTGCCCTGGACGCCTTCACGGCCGACGGCTACCCGCTGGTCCTGGCCGGCCACACCCACGGCGGCCAGCTCTGCATCCCCTTCTACGGCGCCCTGGTCACCAACTGCGACCTGGACACGGACCGTGTGAAGGGCCTGTCCACGCACACGTCCGAGGGCCGCACGTCCTACCTCCACGTCTCCGCGGGCTGCGGCACCAGCCGCTACACCCCGGTCCGCTTCGCCTGCCCTCCGGAGGCGACGCTGCTGACCCTGGTCGGCCGGGACTGAGACCACCCGGCCCGGCCGGGGTCGAGACCACCTGTCCCGACCGGGTCTGAGACCACCTGTGACCCGGGCCGAGGCCACCCGCTTCGACCGGGACCGGGACCATCCACCTCGGCCTGACCGGGACCATCCACCTCAGCCGGGACCGGGACCACCCGTTCGGTCCACCCACATCGCCCCGAACCGGACATCCGCCCACGCTGGGGTGCATGACCGCCCCGATACCCAGGGACCTCCCGGACATCCCCGCCCTGCCGCGGACGCATCCGGCGTCGGCCGCCCTCTTCGCCCCCGCCAGAGCCGTCGTGCCCCTGGTGCGCCGCCCGCTGGCAGCGGTGTACCGCCTGCTCCTGGCGCTGCTGGCGGCGGGGGCGGTGGTACTGGAGACCCTCCTCGGCGACCCGGCCCGGGTCATGAGTCACTTCGCGGTCCAGAGCGCGGTCCTGCTGGCCGTGGTCACGCTCGCCTCGGCCCGCCGCGCCTGGAGCGCCCGTCACCCCCTGCCGGGCGCGATCACGGGAGCGGCCCTGCTGTACGTGATCATGGCGTCCCTGGTCCACCACATCCTCCTGGCGGACGCGGCCCCGCGCTTCTCGGTGACGGACGGGACCGCCGGGTCGGCAGGCTGGCTGGAGCCGCTCGCCGCCCACACCCTGCACACGGTGCTCCCCGTCGCCGCGCTGCTGGACTGGCTCCTCCTCACCCCGCCGGCCCGCACCCGCCTCCGCCAGGCCGCCACCTGGCTGCTGTACCCCCTGGCCTACCTGGTCTTCACCCTGGTCCGGGGCGAACTCCTCCCCGGCTCCCCCGCCCGCTACCTCTACCCCTTCCTCGACGTCGCCCGGCACGGCTACCGGAACGTCCTCGCCAACGCCCTCCTCCTGGGCCTCGCCTGCTACGCCCTGGCCGTCCTCCTCGTGGCCCTGGACCACACCCGCCCGAACCCGGTCCGCCGCCGCCCGAAAACCGGATTTCGCCTCCGGCCCCCGGTGGGCTAAAGTAAACGTCGTCGCCGCGAGAGCAGCGACGATCGGGGTGTAGCGCAGCTTGGCAGCGCGCTTCGTTCGGGACGAAGAGGTCGTGGGTTCAAATCCCGCCACCCCGACAGCCGTAGCAGCAGGTAGACCACCGCGTAACATTACGCGGTGGTCTTCTTGTTTCTGCCTGCGTGTCTATCTG
>NZ_NCTE01000361.1:9603-13520 GCF_002114215.1 Streptomyces sp. 13-12-16
AGCCGTAGCAGCAGGTAGACCACCGCGTAACATTACGCGGTGGTCTTCTTGTTTCTGCCTGCGTGTCTATCTGCGTGACTATCGCTATCCGCGTGTCTACGGCCGTCGTTCCTGTATGCCGAAGATGCCGTCCATGACCACGGCGCCGGTCTGGATCACGGGCCGGATCTGCTTCCGGTAGACCTCCTCGGTCACGGCCGTACCGGAGTGCCCGACGAGCCGGGAGATCACTTCCAGCGGGACGCCGCGGTCGGACAGCAGGGACACGAAGCTGTGCCGGAGCTCCCGGGGCGTCCACTCGTCGGCGTTGATCCCGTCGATGCCCTTGAGCGCCTGGCGGAAGGCCCGGCGGACGTTGGCCGCGTCCAGCGGCTTGCCCACGGCCGAGGAGAAGACGAGCCCGTGTTCCTCCCACTTGTCGCCGGCGGCGAGCCGATCCCAGCCCTGATCCTCGAACTGCTGCCAGAGGGCTTCGACGCAGCGCGTCGGCAGAGCGAGCGTGCGCCGGGACTTCCGGGTCTTGGTGTCCCCGCCCCGCCGGACCGAGCGCCAGACCGCGATGTGCGGAGGCTGCGGCGGGTCCGCGTCCGGCTTGCCCTTGAGGAAGACGTGGTCCCAGGTGAGCGCCCGCAGCTCCTCGGTACGGGCACCGGTCAGCAGGGCGACGACGATGTACGCGTACATCGAGGTCCCCTCGGCGCCCTTGAGCACGGCCTCGGCCTGAGCGAAGGTGAACGCCTTGGAAGGGCGCCCGGCTTGCCCCTGGGGCACCGAGCACAGCTCGACGACGTTCCGCTTCACCTTGTCCCGGGCCATGGCCCGCTTGACCGCGCGGTTGAGGCACGAGTGGATCGCCTGGAGGGTGCGCGTACTGAGCGTCTTCGCCTTGGCGGCCAGCCAGCGGTCGACGTCCTCGGCGCTCAGGTCACGGAGCTTGCGAGCGCCGAGAGACGGGATGACGTGCCTCTGACTCAGGATCGCGCAGGTCTTGGCCGTACTGGGGTCGATGCCCACCAGGCCGTACGCGAGCCAGTCCGTCACGGCGTCCTTGACCGTGTAGTTGGTGGGCGCGATCGCGAGACCGTCCTCGTGGTCTCGCAACACCTCCTTGAGCTTGTTCTTCGCCTCCGTCTTGGTCTTGCCGCTCCCCCGCTTGACGATCCGCTTGCCGCTCGGATCGAACCCGAGGTTCGCCGTGGCGATCCACCGTTGCCGTCTCTCGTCCCAGTGCAGGCCGCCGTCACCGCGGCTCCGACGCTTGGTCATCAGGCCGCACGCTCCATCTGCTCCGCGATGAAGTCGCCCAGGGCGGAGGCCGGAATGCGTCGGCACCGACCAATGGTGACCGAGGGCAGCCGCCGCGTACGGATCAGGTCGTACACCGTGGACCGACCGAGCCTGAGACGGGCCATCACCTCGGCAACGGTGAGCAGTTCGTCATCGTGCACGGTCGGGTTCTCCTTCTGTGTCGTGGGAAGCGGGGTGCGAGGACGCAAAGAGGGCTTCTGCGTCCGTGAGGCCGGTACCGGCGAAGCGCCAGTGCGAGAGGACGAGCACGGTGTCCGGGTCAGGCAGCGGGTGGCCGGCCTCAGCCGCGCGCTCACGGGCCAGGGTTTCGTTGTGGTCGGCGCGTTCCTGGCGGAGGGCGCCGAGGGTGACGGAGTAGGCGCGGGACTTGGTGGAGAAGTGGCCGCGGAAGCCGAGCATGTGGGCCCACTTGCGCAGGCGCAGGTCTTCGAGTTCGGGGAGCGCGCCGAGGTGCCAGCAGGTGAGGATCATGCGCCGGGCGTGGTCGGTGACGCCGGAGCCGATCAGGTCGGTGATCGGGTTGCGGATGGGGCGGTCGAGGGTGCCCGCGGTTTCGGCGCCCTTGGTGGCGTACTTGGCGATGTAGGCGGCCACGGCGCGGCTGGACAGTTCCGAGGTGCCCACGAAGTCGGCCGAGCGGATGGGGCGGATGTCGAGCTGTTCGCCGAAGCGGAAGGCGTACGCGTGGCCGTCGAGGACCGGACCGGGTGCTTCGGCGAGGCGGGCCGCCGAGCGGATCGCGTCGGTGAGCAGTTCGGTGGTGGCCCAGGCCGGCGGGGCGTCCTCGGCACCGTCCGGGCCGTCGAGGCGGATGACGGCGTGGAAGTGGACGGCGCCGCGCCGCTGGTACTCGGCGACCTTGGCGTAGGAGACCTTGAGGCAGTGGCGCAGTGCCGAGCGGTTGATGCCCGCGCGGGAGGCGAGGTGCTGGCGCAGGTAGGTGGTGAAGCGGCCCCACAGTGCCCCGGCGTGTGCGTTCCACAGGACGGCCGCGCGGTAGTCGTAGCGGTCCGGGTCCAGGGGCGTGCCGAGGGCGGGGTCGTCGTCCGAGTGGAGGCGTCCGCAGCGGCACCGGCCGCCGCCGGGGCGGTTGTGGACGGGGCCGAAGGACGGGGCGGTGAAGGTGGCGAATACGCGCGGGTGCTGGGCGACGGACGGGCCGATGCCTTTGCCGCCGTTCAGGCCGGCGGTGACGAGGTGGAAGGTGTCTTTGCGGTACACCTCGGCGCAGGTGGCACACCGGGTGGAGCGGCGGTTGTTGCAGCGGATGAGGAGTTGTCCGGCTGGAAGGTCGCGGTCGGTGATCTCGCGGACGATCTCTCCCGTGGCGGCGTGGACGTCGAGCCGGTGGCCCTCCATCCGTACGGGCCGCTCGCAGCCGCCGAGGCGCTGGATCTGTCGGGCGTAGGCACTGAGGTCACCGTGCCGGGCGAGGGAGGCCAGACGGCGGATGGCTCCGGCCGGAGCCGTGGAGTGCATGTGCGGTTTCCTCCTGGCAGAGAAGTCGAGGGACGAGATGACGAGCCCCCGCCCGACTTGTCGAGGGGACTAGACAGTGCGGGCAAGCCGGGCGGGCGGGGACGACGAGGTCAGCGGCGGGTGAGAAGGGAACGGAGGACCACGGCGCACACGGCCACGGACGCGGCGGTGATGGCGACGGCGAGGAGCATGGAGACCAGGACCGCGCCGACGACCAGGACCACGGCGGTACCGCCACCGACGAGAGCGAGCACGGTGCCGGGGGTCAAATGGACGGCCGGGCGTGACTGCGTCGCGGGCACGGCGGCCGGCTGCGGAGTCGTGACAGCCGGAGTGATGGCGGCCGGCTCGACGACGGCGGGCGGGGTGACCAGGCCGGTCGGCTGGGGCATGGTCGGGATCTTCGGCTGGAACATGAGCAGGTCTCCCTTCGCGGTTACTTGACGGCGGTGTCGATGACGGGGGCCAGCAGGCTGTCGGCGAGGAGGTATCCGCCGAGGAGCAGCACGGCGATGAGCCACCAGGGCGGGCGGATGAGCTTGACGCCGAGGACCCCGACGACGAGCAGGGCGAGCCAGAGCGGAACGTCCATGGCGGTGGTCTCCTGTCAGGCCGAGCAGCGGTGGGTACGGGCGGCGAGTTCGGCGGCGGCGCGGCTGTCGTACTCGGCGGAGAAGTCGCAGCGGGGCGCGGTGCAGGCGGCCAGGTGACGGTTCCGGCCGCGGTCGATGTAGGAGGCGACGTTGACGGGGCCGATGCGGCGGACGTTGCGGAAGCGCGGGTTCATGGTGGTGCTCCTCTCAGAGGTGAGCGGCGACGGATGCGGTCATGGCCGGGGGCAGGCCGAGCCGGGCGCGTACGGCGTCGGGGTCGGCGGGGTGGCCGGTGGCCGAGCGGTGTTCGTCGGCCAGGGCCCGGACGCGGTCGACGAGGGCGGGCGGCAGGGCAACGGCCGGAGCAGGCTCCGGGGTCGAAGCGACGACCGGTTCGGCGGCAGGCTCTGGAGTGGTGAGCGGTGCCGGGAGCGCGTCCCGGTCGGGCACGTCGACGGCGACCGGCGGGGCAGGGCGCGGCTCCGGTTTCGCGTCCGTGGTCGACGCGGCCGGCTCCCGCGGCTGTTCCTGAATGTG
>NZ_NCTE01000361.1:13648-18027 GCF_002114215.1 Streptomyces sp. 13-12-16
AGAAGGCGACGGCAGGCCAGCCCGCGACCGTCACGCGGAGCCAGGCCGGTACGTTGTCCAGGTCGAGGAGCCCGGCCGTGGCGACGTTGGCACCGAGGGACGCGGCCAGGGCGATCAGTAACCACAGCCGCGGACCACCGGCCGCCTGTCCCGCTCGTTGCGACTGACGCATCCGGCGCCAGGCGGCGACCAGGAGCAGGTCGACGCTCACGGGGTAGGCCCATGCCTTCCAGCCGTCCTGTCCGGCCGCCGCAGCGAGGTCGTGCAGGTGGGAGAAGGACAGGGCACCGGCGATGACGGCCTGAACGATCACGGCGTCCACGCGGGCCAGGTGAGCACGCATCGGCTCGACTCCTTTCGCGTGATCAGCCGTCGGACTTGAGGAAGTCGGCACGCTCACGGGCCAGGCGGGCCACCTCGGCGGTGTCGGCGTCGCCGGGCGTGTGGGCGGCCATCCGCTCCAGCAGTTCCGCCTTACGCTCCATGAGCGCGGCGTGGTCAGCGGAGGTGTGGTCCTGCCGGAGTGCGGCCAGGTCGGCGATCAGCGCGCTCACCTCGGTGATGGTGGGGCGTGACATGGGTTTCCTTCCGGTTTCGGGCATGGACGGAGTAGGGACGCGGCGTGAGGCGGTCACGCCGACCGTGGGAGAGGGAAAGGGCGGTTACTCGGTCACCGGGCGGACGGCGGGGGCCGCAGCCGAGGACGAGGACGGCTTGGCCGCCTCGGTGACGACGACGGGCCGGAAGGAGTCGAGCCGGGGCAGTTCCGGCACCAGGGCGGCGGTGTCATGGCAGACGGCCGCCGCGTCGTCGAGGGTCAGGTGCGGTGAGCGGACGCGGGACCAGCCGCCGGAGGAGTCACCGACGACGGCGATGCCGGGCCGGTCGGCCGGGATCGAGGTCGCGGCCAGGGCCGCCTCCGGGGAGACGTCGGCCAGTGCCATGTTCGCCGACGACTCGTCGTTGACGCGGTGGCAGACCCGGCCGGTCAGCTGAGCACGGAGCATCGTGGCGCCCTTGCCGAGTTCGGAGCCGAAGCGCTGGCCGCACACCTCCAGGTAGATGCCGGCCGCACGCCCGAGCTGGGCGAGGCGGATCAGCTTGGTGACCATGGCGTCCCGCCGCTTTTCGTCGTCCCTGCTCGCGGCGAGGAAGAGTTCCGCCACTTCGTCGACGACGACCACGACCGGCACCGGCCGTACTGCTTCCGACAGCCCCCACACGTCCGAGGTGAGCACGGCGTCCGGACCGGCCACGCCCGAGAGCCCGATCAGGCGGAACCGTGTCTCCATCTCTTCCAACAAGGCGTCGAGGAGATCGTTCGCCCGGTCCGGATGATCAGCAAGGGCGGACAACCGGGGTGCGAACGGCGCCAGTTCGACGCCCCACTTGCAATCGATGCCGACGAGCACGACCGGTTGACGGGCCAGGCCGCACAACAGGTTCCGCAGGTAGACGGACTTGCCGGACTGCGTAGCACCAAGAATGAGTTCGTGCGGCACGGTGCGGAAGTCCCGGACGTGCCATGCCCCGTCCTCCCGCAGCGCGAGCGGCAGGCAGAGCGGGCCGGCCGTCTGCCGACGCCGGGCGGGACGCACCTCGGCGAGTACATCCCAGCCCACCAGGCGCAGTTCGAGGCGTCCCGGCTTGGTGGAGCGGACGTGCACGGCATGAGCACCCCAGGCGTGCCGTAGCCGGTCGGCCGCGGCGGTGAAGTCCTCGGGCGCCTGCCCGGCAGCCAGACGCAGCCGCATCACGAGACCGGATCCGGTCGGCCACGGCAGCGAGTGACGAGGCGGTACGGGAGCCGCCTGCCACCCCACCACCCGGGCCGTGGCCCGGCGGAGGGCCGAGGCCGGAACCGTCAGGCCGCACGCGTCCATCGTCGCCCGGTACGAGGTGAGCACCCGCAGGGCGACGGCCGGGTACCCGACGAGCCACCAGAACAGGACCGGCAGCCGACGGCGGAGCACGAGCAGCGCGGCCAGGACCAGCAGGACCGGTAACAGCACGCGGACGATGTCAGCCATGGCCGTCAGCCCTGCGCCGGTGCGGGAGAGCTGACCATGACAGCGTCGGCCCGGTAGGCGATGCCGTGCCGGGCGCGCCCGCCGAACTCGCTCTCCCAGGGCCGGGCCACCAGGCCCGACAGGAAGACCGGTGCGCCCATCATCAGGCCGTCACCGATGCCCTGTTCGGGGACGGTGACCTTGATCATGTCCGAACCGCCGGCCGCGATGAACACCAGCTCCAGCGTCATGAGCCGCTGGTTGGTCACCGGGTCCACGGCGACCTCTCCGGTCTGCCGGTCCCTCACCTTGACCTCGGGCAGCTTGGTGACGAGGAGCGTCGCGTCCGAAGTGCTCACGGGGATGACACGCATTTCTGGACCTCACTGAGTTGTGGGCGCCGGTCACCCCGGCACCGCGCGAAATGAGTACCCCCCTAGACACCACAAGGGAGGGCCACCCCAACTGTCTAGGGGGGTTGACGACCACTGTAAACCGACACCCCGTCAACTGTCTAGGGGGGTATACGTGCGTGTCTTGGCGTCCGCGGACGCTCTACGGCAGCGCCCAGTGAAGGACGGTGGCGTCGTCCCGCGTCTTACCACGCGGCCAGCGTCGGCCGTCGGGGTCGCCGGCCTCGGCTTCGCGCACGCGGCGGATCAGCTCGTCCGGTCCGGAGGAGTCGAGGACGGTCAGGGTCTGCCGCCAGTCGTCGAGGCGGAAGCGGTCGACGCGTCGCGTCGCGCCGTCGCTCATCAGCGTCACGGATGCCAGTGATTCCAGTGGCACCGTCCCCGTCAGGGCGTGTTCGGCCGCCCGCGGTTCGGGGCCCGCGATCCAGAAGCCGCCCGGCCGGTTGCGGAGCCCCGTCAGGGCGTCCCGGTACTCGGCGAGCGCGGCGGAGTGCTCGGGTGTGCCGGTGGGCAGCACGTCGACCGGCCCGCGCAGCCGCTTGCCGACGTCGTCCAGGCGCCGGTCGGTAACCACGTCCGTACTCCCGCCCTTGTCGGCGAGGAGGAGTGAGGAGTCACCGAGGACCAGGTACTCCAGCACTCCCCCGCCGGCCCGTACGGCGACGACCGTGCTGGTGGGACTGGCCCGGTAGGCCAGATCGCACGTGTCCTCGTGCAGGGCCCGGACGAGGCCGAGGGAGTCAGCCAGACAGTCAGCGAGCGGCCGGGCCGGCTGCACGGTGATACTGCGCAGCAGCAGACCGCCCAGCGTCGAGGAGAACCAGGCAACGCCATGCGTGCAACCGGTCTCGGCACCGCCGACGCCGGCACCGTCGAGGAGGACCGCCGCACCGGGCGCGGCAGCGGCGAAGTCCTCGTTCTCCCGGCCCAGTTCGGCGGATAGTGAGGCTAGGGCGATCCTCACGCCGAGGTGTCCTCGTCGTGCCGGTACAGGGGGCAGAGCAGTTCGACGGACTGCGGTTCGCTGGTCTCGGGGTCGTACTCGACGCCCACCAGCGTGGAGAAGCGACGGTCTCCCACCTGCCCCCACAGTGTGTTGAGGTCGTTGGCGAGCAGCTGCACGACGCCGAGGGAACCTTGCGTGTGGATACCGGCGATGGCGAGCAGCGAACCGGAGCCGTCCGGGCGCGACAGCCGGCCGATATATCCGACGTCGTACGGCCGGGCCGGATCGCTGTCCTGTCCCGACCGGTGCACGGTGCCGGTGCGGCGGTCCACCACCGTCCAGGGCCCGTCTTCCGCGCGCTCCCAGCGCAGTACGGGATCCTGCCCGTACGTCTCCCACATCTCCTGAGACATGCGCGGCCCGCAGACGACGACCAGGCCGTCCCGGTTGAGGTCGATCTCACCGCTCACCGGCACGTGTTCCGAGGTGACGTCGAGCCCGTACGACCGCGCCAGGTCTTCCAGACGCTTGCCGGAACTGACGTCGTCCACGGCGACGACCGTCCGCCCGCGTTCGTCGTCACGCCGCAGCGGAGTGGCGACGGTGACGGCGCCCCGTCCGAGGAAGGCACCTTCCGGCGCCGGACCGGTGTGCCGGATCTGGTGAATCCGTCCGCGGCTCAGACCCGCCTTCGCGGCGATCTGCGCATACGACAGCCCTTGCGCGTGGAGGTCCTGGACCACTCGCCGGCGGAGCCGGGCCAGTTCGGTCACCTCTTGCTGCGCGTCGGCCAACCGGGTCGTGACCTCGCGCAGGAGCAGGTACGGATCATCGATCGCCATGATCCGTTGCAGCTCGTCCGACATGACCTCACCTCCTGGCAGTAACCAGGAGCCTAGAGCCCTAGACGAAATGGGCGGGAGACGCCGTCCTGTACGAACGCCGATCACATAGAACCCCGCCCGTCGCCGAGGTACACCGCGAGGACTCACCCTGCGCTGCTTATAAGGC
>NZ_NCTE01000035.1 GCF_002114215.1 Streptomyces sp. 13-12-16
GCCCGTCCGGCGCCGGGCCCGGCTCGGTCGCGCGGGCGGCGGGCGGCGGGGTGACGACGGCGTGGGCGTTGGCCCCGCCGAAGCCGAAGGCGCTCACTCCCACGGCGGACCGCTCCCCCGGCTCCAGCGGGACGGGCTCGACGGCGGGGGCCAGTCCCAGGCCGTCGAAGTCGATCCGGGGGTTGAGGGGGAGGGCGTGCAGGGACGCCGGCACCAGCCGGTGGCGCAGCACCAGGATCGCCTTGAGCAGGCCGGCCATCCCGGAGGCGGGTTCCAGGTGGCCGAGGTTCGACTTCACCGAGCCGATCGGCAGCGGGCCGCCGCGCCGGCTCCGGCCCAGTGCCCGGCCGATGGCCTCGGCCTCCGCCGGGTCCCCGACCTGGGTGCCGGTGCCGTGGGCCTCGACGTAGACCAGGTCGTCGGCGTCGATCCCGGCCTCCGCGTAGACCGTGTGCAGCAGCGCCTCCTGCGTCTCGGCGCTGGGGACGATCATGCCGGTGCTGCGGCCGTCGGTGTTGTTGCCGGTGGCGGCCAGTACGGCGTGGACGCGGTCGCCGTCCGCCACCGCGTCCGCGAGGCGCTTGAGGACGAGCACCGCGCCGCCCTCCGCGCGGACGAATCCGTCGGCGTCGGCGGAGAACGCCGCGCAGCGTCCGCGCCGCGACAGCATGTTCGCGTAGGAGAACCCGGCGAAGGAGTAGGGGTTGGACAGCACGTTGACGCCGCCCACCAGGGCGACGCGGCTGGTCCCCTCGCGCAGGGTGCGGCAGGCCCGGTCCAGGGCCACCAGGGCGGAGGAGCAGGCCGTGTCGACGGCCATGCTCGGCCCGCGCAGGTCGAAGGCGTACGACATCCGGTTCGCCGTGATGGACAGGGTGGCGCCGGGCATGGTGTGCGGGCTCGTGTGGTCCTGCATCATCGACAGGTTCACGCCGTAGCCGGGGTCCGAGACGCCCACGTACACGCAGGTGTCCGATCCGGCCAGCGATTCGGCGGGGACGGCGGCGTCGTCCAGTGCCTCGGCGGCCATCTCCAGCAGCAGCCGCTGCTGCGGGTCGATGTGCCGGGCCTCCGCGGGGGACATGCCGAAGTAGGCGGCGTCGAACGAGGCGACGTCGTCGAGGAAGCCGCCGGCGGCGGTGTAGCTGCGGCCGGGGCGCACGGTCCCCGGGTCGACCGTACGGTCGCGGGGCAGCCGGTCGGCGGGCATCTCGCCGACCACGTCCCGCCCGTCGCGCAGCACCGACCACAGGCCGTCCAGGTCGGTGACGCCTCCGGGGAGCCGGCAACCCACGCCCACCACCGCCACGGCCCGTTCAAGCTGCTGCATCGCCAAGTCCCCGCCCCTTCACGCCGATTCACTGGCCCTCGTGCGGATTGAAGCGGAGCGAAGGGGACGACGAGCGGAAAAATCCATTACATATCACTCGTTGGGGTGTACATCATTACGTATGCGTCATTACGGTCCGGCAGCGGCTACGGTGGCGCGGTGCCCGAAGCCATCCGTGCCCGTATCGCCGCCGTCTCCGCTCATCTTCCGTCCCGTTACCGGACCTTGGACGATATCCGCGTCAAGATCACCGAGACGGGTGGCTACGCTCCGCCGCCCGGCCTGCTGGAGGACCTCACCGGGGTGCGCGGGGTCCATGTGCACGAGGACGGCGAGGACGCCTCCGACCTCGCCGTGACGGCCGCCCGCACGGCGCTCGACGAGTCGGGGCTGAAGATCGGCGACATCGGTCTGCTGCTGTTCGCCTCCACCTCGCAGGACCTGGTCGAACCCGCCACGTCCCACCTCGTGGCCGCCAAACTGGGCGCCTCGTGCCCGGTGTTCGACGTCAAGAACGCCTGCAACAGCTTCCTCAACGCCATGGAGGTGGCCGCGTCGTTCATCGAGACCGGCCGCTACCGCACGGTCCTCATCGCCTGCGGTGAACCCTCCACCCTGGCCACCCGCTGGCACGCCCCCGGCCGGGAGGACCTGCTGAGGGCCCTGCCCGGCTACACCGCCTCCGACGCCGGCGCCGCGATGGTGCTCACCGCCGGCCCCGCGGGTGACGGCGATCCCGGCATCCTGGCCCAGCGGTTCGTCAGCAACTCCGCCGCCTGGAACGCCTGCACCGTGTCCGGCGGGGGGAGCATGCACCACCTCTCCGTCCACGACGACCACACCACCCTGCGGCTGAACGGGGACCTGCGCCAGGCCGCGCTCGACGTGCTCCCCCGGATCCTGGACACCGCCGGGGAGGGACTGGAGGCGGCGCGTTCCGGCGCCTACGCCTTCATCGCCTTCCACCAGATCGCCATGCCGCAGTACCGCGAGGTGATCGACTGGTTCTCCCTCCCCGAGGACCGCTGCCTGCCCGCGGTGGCCGAGCACGGGAACTGCGCGGCGGCCTCCCTCCCCCTGCAACTGGTCAAGGCGCGGGAGGCCGACCGCATCGAGAGCGGGGACCTGGTGGCGATGATCGGCCTGGCCAGCGGTTTCAGCTTCGGTCTGGCTCTCGTACGGTGGTGACCGCCCGGGCCGTGGACACCCCGGCCCCCGCCCCCGTACCGGATCCCGCCACGCTGGAGCGGCTGATGCCGGGCTACCCCGCGCCCCGGCACTGGCGGCGCGTGCCGGTCACCGGACAGCACTATCTCGATCTCGGCTCCGGGCAGCCGGTGCTGTTCCTGCACGGCAACCCGTCGTGGAGCTACGCCTGGCGGGGGCTGCTGTACCGGCTCTCCCCGCACGCCCGCTGTCTGGCACCGGACCTGCCGGGCTTCGGACTGTCCCGGCACCTGCGGCCGGCGGACGGGGTCCCGGACCCCTACGAGGCCCAGCTGGAGGGCCTGGACGGCCTCTACCGCCACCTGGTGCGGGACGAGGGGCTGCCCGAGCGGGGCTGGACGTTCGTCCTGCACGACTGGGGCGGCCCGCTCGGTGCCGCCTGGGCCCTGCGGAACCCGGGTGTCGTGGCCCGGCTGGCCTTCTGCAACACCGTGGCCTTCCCCTTCCCGGGCGGCTTCCGGCTGCCGCTCCCCCTGCGGTGGGTCCGTGACCACCGGCCGGTCGCCGCGTTCGTCCACGCCACCAACGCGTTCGCCCGCGTCGCCGTGCGCGCCGGGGTCCACCGCCCGCTGCTCACGGCCGAGCGCCGGGCCTATCTGCGGCCCCACGCCCGCCGCGCGGAGCGCCGGGCGGTCACCGACGCCGTCCGGGCGATCCCCCGCGG
>NZ_NCTE01000362.1 GCF_002114215.1 Streptomyces sp. 13-12-16
GGCTCGTCGCCTACGTCGTACCCGGCCGCCCCGGCGGCACCGGCACCGACGGCCTGCGCGCCGCGGTCGCCGCCCTGCTGCCCGACTACATGGTGCCCGCCGCCTTCGTCGTGCTCGACGCGCTGCCCCTGACGCCCAACGGCAAGCTGGACCGCGCCGCGCTGCCCGCGCCCGAGCGGCCCGCACCGGCGCCGGTGCCGGAGACCGACGAGCTCACGCCCGGCCGGAAGGTGCTGTGCGGCCTGTTCGCCCGTGCGCTCGGCCTCGAGACGGTCGGCCTCCACGACAGCTTCTTCGAGCTGGGCGGCGAGTCCCTCCAGGCGATCCGGCTGGCCGGCCGCATCGGGGCCGAGCTGGGCGTGGAGGTGTCCGCCGCGGACATCCTCAGCCACCCGACCGTCGCCGAACTCGAGACCCTGCTGCGGGATTTGTCGCCCGCCCCCCTGTAGGCCCACCAGGCACGACGCGGTCGTCCACGACCGGGAAAAGGATTGGTCACCTTGAGCATCACCACCGCAGCGCCGCAGACCGACGACGGCACCGCCCGGCGGATCCCGCTGTCGTACAACCAGCAGTTCCTGCGCGCCTTCGACAAGGGCGAGACGGACGGCGCCTTCGGCCACCGGCACACCCTGGTGTGCGGCTGGCGCGTCACCGGCGCCGTCGACACCGACGCCCTGCGGCGTGCCCTCGACGACGTGGTCGAACGGCACGAGGTGCTGCGCACCGCCGTGGTCGGCGACGACGAGGGCGGCCACCAGGTCGTCCACCCGCCCGCGCCGGTCGCCCTGGAGGTCACCGACCTGCCCGACGCGGACGGCACCTCGCGCGACGTGCGCGCCGAGGAGTTCCTGAACGACCTCGACGCCGCCCCGTACCCGGTGCGCGAACTGCCCCACCTGCGGGCCTTCCTGGGCCGCTTCGACGCCACCGACGCCGTCCTCGTGCTCGCCACCCACCACACGTCCACCGACGCCTGGTCCCTCCAGGTCCTGATGCGCGACCTGGTGGCCGCCTACCGCGCCCGCGCGGCCGGCGGCACGGCCGAGCAGGGCGAGGTGGCCCAGTACCGGGAGTTCGCCCGCTACCAGCAGGAGAACGCCGACAGCGCCCGCATCGACCGGGCCCGCGCCTACTGGCGCGAGCGCCTCGCCGGAGCCGAGATCACCGGCATCACCTCCGACCGCCCGGCCCGGGCGGACCTGTCGAGCGCGTACGGCGTGCACCGCTTCGTCTTCGACGCCGAACTGTCGAAGAAGGTCGTGGAGTTCGCCCGCGCCGAGCGCTGCACCCCCTTCATGGTGCTGGCCGCCGCCTACGGCGTGCTGCTGCGCCGGCGCACCGGCACCACCGACGTCGTCTTCCCGACCTTCTCCTCCGGCCGCTACGAGGAGCGGTTCGCGGACTCGGTCGGCCCGTTCTTCAACTTCGTGCCGATCCGCATCGACACCGGTGACTGCACCACCCTCGCCGACGTCCTCGACCGCTCCCGCGCGGCCTGCGTGGGTGCCTACCGCAACGAGATCCCCTTCGCCCACATCGCCGAGGACAGCCCGGCCCTGCTCGCCCCGTTCGCCGACGGCTTCCTCGCCGTCGTCGCCTTCGAGGTGCTCCAGTCGGCCTTCCCGCTCGACGGCGAGGACGGCAAGGAGACGGCCGGCCCCCGCTTCGCCGAGATCCGGCGCCGCACCCTGTCGCAGCGGGTCAGCTCGGCCATCCCGGACGGCGGCCTGTGGGCCATGGACGTCCTGCCCGGCGGCGAGCTCGCGGGCAGCCTGAAGTTCGACCACAACCGCTTCGACGAGCGCACCGCCCGCGAACTGGTGGAACAGTTCCGGCACCTGCTCGCGGCCCTGAGCGGCGCCCCGCAGACGCCGCTGGCGAAGCTGTGACGCCCCCGACGGCCCCGACGGTCTCCACGCCCCCGCATGCGACCCCTTCGACTCCGACCTCGACTCCGACTTCGACGCAAGAGGACCGAGCCACGATGACTTCCACCCTGCCCGAGACGTTCGCCCCGCGCGCGGCCGTGCCGGAGCCGGACCTCACCCCGGACGAGATCGTCGCCCGCGCCGAGGAACTGGCGGCCGGCCTGCCCGCCCGGCAGGCCGAGACGGAGCGGCGCGGCCACTACGCCGAGGACACCCACGAGGCGTTCACCCGCGCCGGCTTCTACCGCATCCTGGTCCCGCGCCGGTACGGCGGCTACGAGTTCGGCCCGGCGACCTTCATGAAGGTCGCCACGGCCCTGGCCCGCGGCTGCCCGTCGACCGGCTGGATGTACCTGTTCGGCGCGGCCCACGCCCTGGTCGCCGCGACCCTGTTCGACGAGCGCACCCAGGCCGAGCTGTTCGCCGGCGGCGACTTCGTCTGCCCGGCCACGGTCGCCCCGGCCGGCAGCGCGACCCGCGCCGAGGACGGCTCCTGGCTGCTGGACGGCGTCTGGAACTACTGCTCGGGCGCGCCCTACGCCACCCACTTCATCGGCCACACCCTCGTCTTCGACGACCCCGACGGGCCGGCGCCGATGCTGTTCATCGCCGAGCGGTCGCAGTTCGAGCGCCTGGACGACTGGGGCGACCAGCTCGGCCTCAAGGGCAGCGGCTCGCACAGCATCCGCATCGAGGGCGCCCGCATCCCCGCCCACCGCACCCTGCCCGGCCACCTCAGCCAGATCCCGGTCACCGACGAACTGCCGGGACGCACCCTGCACGGCCCCGAGTACGGCGGCGGACCGCTCAGCTTCATGCTGCTCGAACTCGGCGCGCTGGCCGTCGGCATGGCCCGCGGCGCCCTGGACGCGTACGAGGAGCTGATGCGCACCCGCACCACCACGTTCTTCCCGATCGTCCCGCGCACCGAGGACCCGGACTTCCAGTTCCGCTTCGGCGAGGCCACCGGCATGATCGCCACCGCCGACGCGGCGATGACCGAGGCCGTACGCCAGTGGGAGCAGCTCTGCCTGAAGGACGCGGCGGCCTTCACCCGCGAGGAGGAACTGCGGCTGGCCACCATCAGCCGTGAGGTGGTCCGCCTGTGCTGGAGGGCCGTCGAGGGCCAGCTCTTCCCGACGGCGGGCTCCAGCTCCGTACGCGCGGGAGAGCGCGTCGAACGGGTCTGGCGCGACCTGTCGACGCTGCACAGCCACGCCGGCAACGGCGTCTTCCTCGCCTCGCACGCCGGCCGGGAACTGGCCCGCGCGCACTTCGGCACCGGACAGTGACCGCCCCCTCAGCAGACAGGGAAGAACCCATGGAGCAAGGCTGCCCCTTCGCCCTCGACACCACCGGGCGGGACATCCACGGCGAAGCCGCCGTCCTGCGGGACCGGGGACCCGCGGTCCCGGTGGAACTCCCCGGAGGCGTCATCGCCTGGTCGCTCAACGGCCACGACGTCATCAAGAAGGTGCTCGGCGACCCGCGGGTCACCAAGAGCGCCCGCAACCACTGGCCCGCCTTCCAGAACGGTGAGATACGGCCCGACTGGGAGCTGATCAGCTGGGTGGCCATGGACAACATGGTCACCGCCTACGGCAAGGACCACGTCCGGCTGCGCAAGCTGACCGGCAAGGCGTTCAGCCCGCGCCGCACCGAGGCGTTCCGCCCGCGCGTGGAGGAACTCACCGACGAGCTCCTCGACGGCCTGGCGCAGGCCGCGCCCGGCGAGGTGGTGGACCTGCGCGAGCGGTTCGCCTACCCGCTGCCCGCGCGCCTGGTCGCCGACCTGATCGGCATGCCCGAGGAGGCCCGCGCCAAGACCGCCAAGGTCATCGACGCCATGGTGGACACCACCATCACCCCCGAGCAGGCCCAGGCCGTGCTCGCCGGCTGGCGCGGCGCGATGGCGGACCTGATCGCCGACAAGCGGCGCGAGCCCGGCGAGGACATCACCAGCGACCTCGTGGCCGCCCGCGACGAGGACGGTTCGCGACTGACCGAGGAGGAGCTGACCGACACCATCTTCGCGATCCTCGGCGCCGGCTCCGAGACCACCATCAACTTCTTCGACAACGCCATCACCGCGCTGCTGTCGGACCCCGCGCAGCTCGAACTGGTCCGCTCCGGGCAGGCCACCTGGGACGACGTGATCGACGAGACGCTGCGCGTGGAGTCGCCCCTGGCGCACCTGCCGCTGCGCTACGCCGTCGAGGACATCGAGCTCGACGGCGTCACCATCCCCAAGGGCGACCCGATCCTGGTCAACTACAGCGCCGTGGGCCGCGACCCGCGGCTGCACCCGGACGACCCCGGTTCCTTCGACCTCACCCGGGCGGACAAGGAGCACCTGTCCTTCGGGTTCGGCCCCCACTACTGCCTCGGCGTGGGCGTGGCCCGCCTGGTGGCCCGCACCGGCCTGTCCCGCCTCTTCGAGCGCTTCCCCGACCTGTCCCTGGCCGTCCCCCGGGAGGAACTCCAGCCCCTGCCGACCTTCATCATGAACGGCCACCGCTCCCTGCCGGTCCGCCTGACGGTTCCGGCCCTGGCCACCACCGCCCCCTGAACACACCGGCCGCCCGGGGGCCGTTCCGCCGTGTGCGGGGCGGCCCCCGTCGTCCCCGCGCGTGCGGGGTGCCCGCCCGGTCCGGCGTTTCGCTCGTGGCCGGTTCGGTTCCGGCTGCCCGACGGAGAGGTCCCACTCGAGTGGGACCCGCTGTCCTTCGGCTGTCAGGACTCCGGTCGGCGATCTGCCGGAGTGCGGTCGGACGGTTGGCGAAAACCCCTCGTCCCCGCCCTTCGACCACCCGGATGAAGTCGGCTTCCTATACTTCTGGCATGGACCAGGACCTGGAGCGTGCCGCGCTTGTCGCCTTGCTGCGGCGTGAGGATCGCTCCTGGCCGGATCTCACCGATCAGATCGAGTCGGTGGGCAGTGCCCGGGAGGTTCTGGACAGCGCGCTCGACGCCTCGGGGCAGGGAGCACTCTTCGACACCGGCCCCGCGGTGGACCTGGAGGCCGTCGCCGACGAGATCGCTTCGTGGGAGCGCGAGGGGATGCGCCTGGTGACGATCCTGGACGAGGACTACCCGTTCTATCTGCGGTTGGTCCACCAGCGTCCGCCGTTCCTGTTCCTGCGTGGCACGCCGGCCGAGGACGATCCGAGGGTCGCCGTCGTCGGCACCCGCACTCCCACGCCGGAAGGCGTCGCTCACGCCCGCGCCGTCGCGGGCGGGCTCGCCGAGCGTGGCGTCACGGTGGTCTCCGGGCTGGCGGCCGGTATCGACACGGCCGCGCACGGAGCCGCGCTCGCTGTCGGCGGCCGTACGGTCGCGGTCGTCGGCACCGGTCTGCGCCGTGCCTACCCGGCACAGAACGCCCGGTTGCAGCAGGAGATCGCCGAGCGGGGACTGGTGATCTCACAGTTCTGGCCGGACGCGCCGCCGTCGAAGACCTCCTTCCCCATGCGCAACGCGGTGATGAGCGGCTACAGCCTGGCCACCGTCGTGATCGAGGCGGCCTATCGCAGCGGTGCCCGGATGCAGGCCCGCCTCGCCCTGGAGCACGGCCGCCGGGTCTTCCTCATGCGGTCCCTGATGACGCACGAGTGGGCCCGCGAGTACGCGAACCGGCCCAACACCACCGTCATCGACGGTCCCGAGGACGTCTTCCGGCAGCTCGACTCCCTCGTCCCCACCACGGGCGAACTGACCTGGGCGTAGCGGGCAGACCCCGGATGACCACTGTTGTCGGGCTGTCCGCCCGCTACGCCAACTTCCTCGTCCACCCGCTGCTGCCCGGTCCCGGCGTGTGCCAGGTCTGCCGTGGTCCCGCCAGGACCGGGTATCCGACGTGCTGGCCGTGCCACGAAGCGAGCAGAATCCTCGGGGCGGGCGTCGCCGACACCGTGGTTCCGGTCAGCCTGGCCCTCAAGCGGGAGCAGTACGCCAACGAGCTCTGGCGGTACAAGAACGCCGCAGGTCCTCAGCAGCAGTACTTCCGGATGGGACTGGCAGCGGTCCTGTGGCGGTTTCTCGCCGCGCACGAGGGCTGCATCGCGGACAGGTGCGCCGTCCCGGGGTTCGGCATCGTCACCACGGTGCCCAGCACCAGTGGCCGGGCGGATCATCCACTGCGCACCATGGCCGCCGACATGGTGGGCGCGACCAGGGACCGCTACCGGGATCTGCTCGCGCCGATTCCGGATGCGGCCGCACTCGGGCGCACGGCGTCTCCGTCGCGTTACACGTCGTCGGCGCTCTGGGGCGACGACGTCCTGCTTGTCGACGACACCTGGACCACTGGCAATCACGCCCAGTCCGCGGCCGCCGCCCTGAAGGCCGCGGGTGCCCGCAGCGTGGCTGTCGTCGTCCTCGGCCGCCACCTCAACACCGACTACGCGGATACGGCCGGCCACGTCGAGCAGGCCCGGCTGCGTCGCTTCTCCTGGGACGTCTGCGCCCTTCGGAACTGGGGTCACGGATGAGGCGTCCTCCCCCGGCGCAGGTACCGACCCGGGCGGCGGGAGAACCGGCCGGCCGTCGTGGGAAACGATCACTGTGCGGGCTGGTACACGCTCTGACGAGGGAGTTCCGGTCCGGCCCGCGGTTCGTGCACGCAGGACGGTCGTGAGGGCCGTCGGACGGTTCGACCTGTGGCGGAGTGGCTGGGCACACCGCCCCGGGCCCGGGCACTCGCGCCGGCCGACGGCTGCACCGACCCGAACTGCCACATCCCGTAGAGAAACCACCTCCACCCCCAAGGCGTTGACCGGGTGACGCCGCTCCGTCGTCGTAGGCCGGCGGGCAGGGCGAGTTCGCCGGTTCCGGCTTCCGTGCCGCATACGGTGGGCTCGCCGTACACCGCGCAGCGCTGCGGGAGGGCCGGCGGCGGGCATCGGGGACACAGTGGGAGGGAGAGCGGGATGACGCAGGCCGTGGTGGGTGATCCGGGCGAGCGGGTGCCGGGGCGCTGGTGGACGGTGCGTCTGGACGCCGTCGGCCGGGGCGGTACGGCCGTGCGCGTCACGTGCAGCCGCCCC
>NZ_NCTE01000363.1 GCF_002114215.1 Streptomyces sp. 13-12-16
CCCGTCCCCTGGACGAGGAGGGCTGTGACGCGTACGTCGCCGACATGGCGCGGATCGCCACCGCGCTCGGCGTGCCCGACCCGCCGGTCGACCGCGCCGGACTCGCCGAGCGGCTGGCCGCCTACCGCGGCGAGCTGCGCGCCACCCCCGAGGCCCGCAGCACCGCCCGCTTCCTGCTGCTCCACCCGCCCGTCCCCCTGCTGGCCAGACTGCCGTACGGGGCCCTCGCCGCCAACTCGGTCTCCCTGCTTCCCGTCTGGGCCTCCCGAGCCCTGTGGCTGCCCCGCGTCCCCCCGGCCGAGAGCATCTGCGTCCACCCCCTGGGCACCGCCCTCACCACAACCATCCGCTGGGCCCTGGCCCCCGCCCGAGACACGACCCCCTGACCACGAGCCCCCGCTCCCGAGATCCGCGGGCAGTCGTGCCTCCCCCAGTGCCTCAAGGGCCTGAGAGGTGCCCCCAGGGCGATGGGGGTGCCCCCGCCCGAGCGCAGCCGGGAGTGGGGGAGGCACCCCGCAGGCGCCGGGCTGCGCGACCCCGCCCCCGGACCGCACCCGCACGGGGCACCCCACAAGCACCAGCCACCTCACCGGTTGACCCCGTCCAGAAGGGGCACTCAGTGCTGACCGACATCGCTCGCGGACACGGGAGGTCGAAGTGGCGGTCCGCCATCATCTGATCAGAACGAGCCCGCAGTCCGTCTGGACCGTCCTGGAGGACGGCACCCGGTACGCGGAATGGGTCGTGGGAACCTCCTCGTCGAAACCAGTGCACGGACACTGGCCACAACTCGGCTCGGCGATCGGCTTCGAGGTCCGCCTCGGCCCCCTGAGCCTGACCAACGAGACCGTCGTCCGGCGCTGTGTGCCCGGTGAGGCACTGGAACTCGAGGCCAAGGCCGGCCCCCTCGGCACCGCCCGCATCGCCATCGAACTGCGCCCCTGGGGCGACCACTGCCTGGTCATCGTGGACGAGCACCCGCTGAAGGGTGCCGGCGGCACGGTGCACAACGCGGCCGTGGAGGCCCTGATCCAGATCCGCCACCGCGCCATGCTCGCCAGGCTGGCGAAGATCTGTGAGGCCGACGCGGCCGAGGCCGAGCGGCACCGCCCCCTCGGCCAGGTGGTGTCACCGGCCCCCGACGGGGGAGGCGCCCGTGGCTGACGCCGTGGTGATCGGGGCCGGCCCCAACGGACTGGTCGCGGCCAACCTGCTCACCGACGCCGGCTGGAGCGTCGAGGTGCTGGAGGAGCAGCCGGAGCCCGGCGGAGCCGTGCGCCACGACCGGGGCGCCGACCCCGAGTTCGTCAGCGACCTCTGCAGCTCCTTCTACCCGCTCGCCGCCGCCTCCCCGGTCGTCTCCGGGCTGCACCTGGAGCGTCATGGACTGCGCTGGAGCCATGCCCCGCACGTGGTAGCGCACCCCCTGAGCGACGGCCGGTGCGCGGTCCTCGACCGCCGTGTCGACGTCACCGCCGACTCGCTGGACGCCTTCGCGCCGGGCGACGGGGACGCCTGGCGCCGCCTGCACGACGTGTGGGAGGACCTCCGGCCGGATCTCCTGGACGCCTTGTTCACCCCCTTCCCGCCCGTCCGCTCCGGGATCCGGCTGGCCTTCCGGCTGCGCGGCACGGGCGGGCTGCGCATGGCGCGCACCCTGGTCCTGCCGGTGCGCCGGCTGGGGGAGGAGGAGTTCCGCGGCGAGGGCGGAGGGCTGCTGCTGGCCGGTAACGCGCTCCACGCCGACCTGGCACCGGAGGCCGCGGGCAGCGGTGGCTTCGGCTGGCTGATGTCGATGCTCGGACAGACCTACGGCTTCCCCGTGCCGGTCGGCGGCGCCGGAGCCCTCACCGAGGCCCTGACGCGCCGGCTGGAGTCGCGCGGCGGGGTGCTGCGCTGCGGCAGGCGCGTCGAGCGGATCCTCGTACGCGACGGCCGGGCGACGGGGGTGCGCACGGCCGACGGCGAGACGTTCGCGGCCGGCCGCGCCGTCCTCGCGGACGTGGCCGTGCCCGCCCTGTACCGCGAACTCCTCGGCCCCGAGGACGTTCCCGCCCAGATGCTGGACGACCTGCGGCGCTTCCAGTGGGACTTCGCCACCTTCAAGGTCGACTGGGCGCTGGACGGCCCGGTGCCCTGGAACTGCGAGCAGGCCGCGGGTGCCGGCACCGTCCATCTCGCGGACGGCATCGACGAACTCACCCGCTTCGCCGCCCAGCTCGCCACCGGCAGCGTCCCCGACCGGCCCTTCTGCCTGTTCGGCCAGATGACGACCTCCGACCCGTCCCGCTCCCCGCGGGGCACCGAGTCCGCGTGGGCCTACACCCATGTGCCCCACGACGTCACCGGCGACGCGGGCGGGGACTCGCTCACGGGAGCCTGGGACACCAAGGAGCAGGAGCTCATGGCCGACCGTGTGGAGCACCAGGTGGAACGCTTCGCGCCCGGTTTCCGGTCCACGATCAGGGCCCGGCGCGTCCTCGCCCCGCCCACCCTCCAGTCCCTGGACCGGAACCTGCACGGCGGCGCCATCAACGGCGGCACCGCGGCCATGCACCAGCAGCTCTTCTTCCGCCCGGCCCCCGGCACCGGGCGCCCCGAAACGCCCGTCAAGGGCCTGTACCTGGCGTCCGCCGGCGCCCATCCGGGCGGCGGCGTGCACGGCGCGCCGGGCGCCAACGCCGCACGCGCCGCG
>NZ_NCTE01000364.1 GCF_002114215.1 Streptomyces sp. 13-12-16
CACCGCGGACCGCCCCGGCCCGTCCGACGTCCCCAAGGAGCACCCGCATGCCCACGCCCCTGCCCACGCCCCAGTCCAGAAGGAACTTCCTGCTCACCGGCGCCACGGCCGCCACCGCGCTCACCCTGGCCGCCGCCCCCGCCCGGGCCGCCCACCGGCCCCGCCGCCCGTTCGGCCGGTACGGCTCACCGTCCGCCCGCCTCACCCCCGGCACCCTGTACGTCCACCCGCACGGCGCCGGTGACTTCACCGGTGTCCAGGCCGCCGTCACCGCCGCGACCGGCACCGGACGCACCCTCGTCATCGCCCCTGGCACCTACCGCGAGACGGTCTCCGTCGACGCCGACCGCACCGGCATGACCTGGCTCGGCGCCTCCGAGGACCCCCGCGACGTGGTGATCGTCTACGACAACGCGGCCGGCACCCCCAAGCCCGACGGCTCCGGCACCTACGGCACCTCAGGCTCCGCCACCACCACCGTGCGCCCCGACGGCTTCACTGCCCGCTGGATCACCTTCGCCAACGACTGGCTGCGCACCGACCTCCCCGGAACCAGCGGCACCCAGGCCGTCGCCCTCAAGGTGCAGGGCGACCGCAGCGCCTTCACCCACTGCCGGTTCCTCGGTCACCAGGACACCCTGTACGCCGACTCCCGCTCCCTGGACGCCTTCGCCCGCCAGTACTTCGCCCACTGCTACGCCGAGGGCGACGTCGACTTCGTCTTCGGCCGGGCCACCGCCGTCTTCGACCGCTGCCACTTCCGCACCCTGGTCCGCCCCGACCTGACGGCGGCCCTGTACGGCTTCGTCTTCGCGCCCTCCACGGCCGGCGCCAACCCGCGCGGCTACCTGGTCACCCGGAGCAGGATCAGCAGCGAGGCCCCCGACGGCTACTACAAGCTGGCCCGCCCCTGGGTGCCCAGCTCCGACACCACCGCCCGCCCGATGCTCACCGTGCGCGAGACCCGGCTCGGCGCCGGCGTCGACGCGGTCGCGCCGTACACCAACATGGCGAGCGGCCACCCCTGGCAGGACCAGCGGTTCGCCGAGTACCGCAACACCGGCCCCGGCGCGGTGATCACCGTGCCCGGGAACCGGCCCCAGCTCACCCGCGCGGAGGCCGCCTCGCACACCCGGGAGGCGTACCTCGGCGACTGGCGGCCGTATGCCCGCCACCGGTGACCTGCCCGCCTTCCACACGGTGCTCAAGGACGAGCTGACCTTCCCGCTCGCCTGGGGCACCTCGCCGGTCCGGGACTTCGGGGCGTGGCGGCGCGCGGCCCGCGCGGTGGTCGAGGAGCACCTCCTCGTCGGCCGGCAGGACGGGACGCCGTACGCCCCGGAGTTCACCGCCCGTTCGGACGGCGACGGGTACACGCGGGAGCTGGTCACCCTCTCCCTCACCCGTCACGGACGGGTCCGCGGCGCCCTGCTCACCCCACGGGGCGACGGCCCGTTCCCGGCGGTCCTCCTCCTGCACGACCACGGGTCCCGGTTCGACATCGGCAAGGAGAAGTGCGTCCGGCCCTGGTACGACGACACCCGTCTCGCCTCCGCCGAGGAGTGGGCGGACCGGTGCTTCGGCGGGCGCTTCGTCGGCGACGAACTGGCCCGGCGGGGGTACGTGGTGTTCTGCGCGGACGCCCTCGGCTGGGGCGACCGCGAGCCGCTCGCCTACGAGCGGCAGCAGGCCCTGGCGAGCACCCTCTACCACCTCGGTTCCTCCCTCGCCGGACTGCACGCCCGCGAGGACCAGCGGGCCGCGGCCTTCCTGGCCGGCCTGGACCGGGTGGACGCCCGCCGGGTCGCCGCCGTCGGCTTCTCCATGGGTGGCTACCGGGCCTGGCAGGCCGCCGCGCTCAGCGACGACGTAGCCGCCGCGGTGAGCGTGTGCTGGATGACCGGCCTCAAGGAGATGATGGTGCCGGGCAACAACACCCTGCGCGGGCAGTCCGCGTTCCACACGCTCCACCCGGGGCTCGCCCGGCACCTCGACCTCCCCGACGTGGCGAGCGTCGCCGCGCCGAAGCCGATGCTGTTCTTCCACGGCGGGCTCGACACCCTGTTCACCGCCGACGGGGTGCGCGTCGCGTACGACAGGCTGCGGGCCGTCTGGCGCGCGTGCGGTGCCGAGGAGCGGCTGCGGTTGAAGACGTGGCCGGAGCGCGGCCACGTCTTCGACGCCGCGATGCAGGACGAGGCCTGCGCCTGGCTGGATTCGGTCACCGCCGCCGCACCGGGCTGACCGACTCCAGGGTCGGCACCACCGGCTCGATCGTGCCGTCGGCCGCGAACTCCAGCCGGTCGACGGTGGTCTCGCGGTGCGTGCCGTCCCCGCCGGACGTGCCGGGGCCGTTCAGCGCGAACCGGTGGTAGACGATGTACCAGTCGTCGGTGCCGGGGGTGTTGACCACGGAGTGGTGACCGGTGCCGAGGATGCCGTACTCGGGGCGCTTGGACAGGATCGTGCCCCGCTCGGTCCAGGGACCGAGCGGGGACGGGCCGGTCGCGTAGGCCACGTGGTAGTTCTCGCTGCGGGTGTCGTCCTCGGACCACATGAAGTAGTACGTGCCGTCCCGCTTCACCACGAAGGAGCCCTCGCGGAAGCCGTCCGGGGTGATGTCCTTCACCCGGGCGGCGTCGAAGGACACCATGTCGTCGTTGAGCGGCGCCACGTAGCCGTGCCCGTTGCCCCAGTACAGGTACGACCGGCCGTCGTCGTCCGTGAACACGGCCGGGTCGATCATCTGTCCGCCGAACTGCGTCTTCCCGATCAGCGGCTTGCCGAGCGCGTCCCTGAACGGGCCGGCCGGGGAGTCGGCCACCGCGACACCGATCTGCTGTTCGGCGCAGAAGTAGAAGTAGTACTTCCCGTCGCGTTCCGCGATCGCGGGCGCCCAGGCGTTGCCGTCGGCCCAGGACACGTCGGGACCGAGGTCGAGGATCACGCCGTGGTCCTTCCAGTGGACCAGGTCCTTCGACGAGAACGCCTTGAACCGCGTGCCGCTCCAGCCGGGGAAGCCGTCCGTCGTCGGGTAGATCCAGTACCGGCCGTCCATGTACCGCACGTCCGGGTCCGCGTACAGGCCGGGCAGGACGGGGCTGCGGGTGGGCACCGCCTCGACGGTCCAGGTGCGCCGCGTGCCGTCGGCGGCCGTCACCGTGTACGTCCGCGGCTCGCGGAAGTCACGGCGGGTACCGGACCCTGGGCTGACCGTCGCGCCCTCGCCCACCCACAGCCTCGGCGCGAGGTGCCGCAGGTCCGCGCCCGGCTCCATCGGCAGCACGACCTTGCCCGTCTCCTCGCTGACGACGGCGTACCCCTTCTGGCCGGGGGCCGTGGCGTCCACGACCGACGCGGGGCTCCGCGGGTACGCGGCCAGCAGCCGGTCGTACTCCGCCTGCGTCACCGGGATCACCGTGCCGTGCCGGGGGCTGGCGGGAAGTTGGTAGTCCGTCGACGGGGTCCACTCGCCCGAGTCGAGGTCGGTGGTCTCGAAGGGGAGGTAGCCCCGGCCGCCGTACTCGTCGATGAACAGGTACCACTTCTCCTCGGTGTTCGACCTGAACACCGTCGGCCCCTCGCCCCGGCTCATCGCACCGCTGCCGATGCAGTCGGAGACGAAGTCGTACGAGGTGCCGGTCAGCGACGCGGACTTCTCACCGGTGATGAACTTCGAGCACGGGGAGCCGGAGGACGGGTCGCGCTCGTCCTTGGTGTAGCGGTAGTACGTGCCCTCGTGCTCGACGACGGTCGAGTCGATGACCGAGTAGCCCGGGTCGTTCCAGACCTTCGGCTCGCTGAAGGTGCGGAAGTCCTCCGTGGTCGCGTACAGCATCCTGTTGTACGTCGATCCGGTGTGGTCCGGGTCGTCGTCGGCGTACAGCTTGGACGCCCAGAAGACGACGTACGCGTCGAGCTCGTCGTCCCAGTAGGCCTCCGGCGCCCAGGTGTTGCCCGCGTTGTCCGGGGAGACCCGCACCAGGCGCTGGTCGGTCCAGTGGACCAGGTCGGTGGACTCCCACACCATGATCGACTTGCTGCCGTGCCGCTGGACCTCGTCCCAGCTTCCGCTGCTGTTCCGGTACATCCGCAGATCGGTGGCGATCATGTAGAACCTGTCGCCCTCGGGGGAGCGGATCACGAACGGGTCGCGCAGCCCCTTCTCGCCGGTCGTGGAGGTCAGCACCGGCTCGCCCGCGTTCAGTTCGCGCCAGTGCAGGGGGTCGTTGCCGCGGCTGAGGGCGTAGCGGATCTGCTCGCCGTCGGCGGTGCCCTCGCCGGTGAAGTAGGCGAAGAGGTAACCGGCGTACGTGGGCTTCTTCACGGGTGGTGCTCCGGGGTGTGCGGTGCCCTGCGGGGCGGCGAGCAGGGCGAGGAGGAGGGCGAGGAACGGGACGAGAAGCGTGCGACGGGCGGTGTGGCGGCGCATGACACTTCCTGTCGGAGTCTGAGGGATTCTGTTGTTTCTCGGAGTGTCACCAGTGGAGTGCGGGGCGTCAACAGATGCGGGAGGGACGGGGAGCGCCGAAAGTTTTCGGGTGTTTTCGCCGTTCGGGGGCCCGGACGGCTTCCCGGTCCGGGGCGACTTCCCGGCCCTGGACGGTTTTCCGGTCCCGGGGGAACGGCGGACGCCCCGCCGGATGCGATCCGGCGGGGCGCCCTGGTCGGCGGTCCGGATGGGGGTCCGGACCACCGGGGGGTTCCGGCCGGCCGAGGGGGGCTCGGGCGGCCGGTCACCGGGCCGTCGGACGTCGAGACGGCGGCCCGGGGTCATGGGCTCGGCGGGATCACTTGTAGGTGATGTCCGAGGACGAGAACTTGCAGTACTTCCCGTCGGCGCCGGAGCCGAGGTCCTTCGGCTCCTTGCCCGTGTTGTTGCCCTGGTAACGGGTGCACGTCTTGATCTTCTTCTTGCTGTCGCCCTGGATGCGGATCTTCGACAGCGTGGCGGTGTCACCGTAGTTGGTGTTGATGCCGACGAGCGACTTGCCCGGTGCGACGACGTCGATGTCCTTCAGCACGATCGTGCGCTTGTACTGCGTCTTGCAGTTGCCGCAGGAACGCACCAGCTTGCCGAAGTCCTCGACCCGGAAGCCGCTCACGGTCAGCGTGCCCGCGCCGTTGAACTGCAGCACCTTGTCGTCGGCCTTCTTCGCTCCGCCGCCGATCACCTTGTACTGGGCCGACGACGACTTGCCCTTGAAGCTGGCGGCGTCCTCGCCGACGTCCAGCCACCACACGTTCTCCAGCGTGCAACTGCCCTTGCAGTGCACACCGTCGGCAGCCGGGGTGCCGATGATCACGTTCTTCAGCGTGGCGCCGTCGGCCAGCTCGAAGACCGGGTCCTGGCCCTCGTCCTGGCCGTCGCCGCCGAGGGCGCCGGTGCCGTAGAACTTCTTCATGCCGCCGTCGTACGTCCCGGAGACCGGGACGGTCTTCGACACCGGCTTGCCGCCGGTGTCGGAGGGCCAGGCCGAGGCGGCGCCCGCCGTGGACAGCATCGTCGTGGTGACGATCGCCGCCCCCGTGATGCCGAGCGCGGAGACTCCGGCGATCACGGCCCGCCGCTTGGTGGTCCGGCGGCGGTGGGAGGCGCGCTGTTCGGGTCGTGCAGTCATGCGCGATGTCCTTGCGTGGAGAGGGTCTTTGCGTCTGCTGGTCGCCGCCGCCACGGAAAGGGTTGCCGCCCCGGACGATCTTTTTTCACGAATCCCCGTCGTCCTCGTCGTCCTCGTCGTCCTCGTCGTCCCGCGCCGCGAAGTCGCCGCCGACCGCGCGCTCTCCGGAGCCGGTGCCGGCCCGCGCCGTGTAGGTGTCCTCCCCGGCGTCCCGGCCGCCGCGTTCGTGGTCGTACTGCCCGGCGAAGACCCACTCGCCGGGCTCGACCGTGCGGCCGTCCTTGAGCGTCCAGACGTAGACGAGGAAGCCGTCCCGCTCGTCCACCGAGAGCTCGAAGTCGTCCTCGGGCAGCGAGCGCCAGGCGCCGGTGGAGGTCACCCCGCCGGTCTGCGCGATCCGCAGTTCCACGGTGAGCGAGGTCAGGCGCTCGGTGGTCTTCAGG
>NZ_NCTE01000365.1:0-2901 GCF_002114215.1 Streptomyces sp. 13-12-16
CTCGGAGACGCTGGCCGCCGCGCAGGAGGAGGCCGCCCGGCGCCGCCGCGAGGCCGAGGAACTCCTCGGCGCGGCCCGGCAGGAGGCCGACCAAGAGCGCGAGCGGGCCCGCGAGCAGAGCGAGGAGCTGCTGGCGTCGGCGCGCACCCGTGTGGAGGAGGCGCAGGCCGAGGCCGTGCGGCTGGTCGAGGAGGCCGACCGGCGCGCCACCGAGATGGTGTCGGCGGCCGAGCAGCACGCCCAGCAGGTGCGCGACTCCGTGGCGGGGCTGCACGAGCAGGCGCAGGAGGAGATCGCCGGGCTGCGCAGCGCCGCCGAGCACGTGGCGGAGCGCACCCGCCGTGAGGCCGAGGAGGAGGCGGACCGGGTCCGCTCCGACGCCTACGCGGAGCGGGAGCGGGCGAGCGAGGACGCGGGCCGGCTGCGGCGCGAGGCGCAGGAGGAGACGGAGGCCGCGAAGGCGCTGGCCGAGCGGACGGTGTCCGAGGCCATCGCGGAGGCCGACCGGATCCGTACGGATGTGTCCGAGCACGCCCAGCGGGTGCGTACGGAGGCGTCGGACGCGATCGCCGAGGCGGAGCAGGCCGCCGCGCGCACCCGAGCGGACGCCCGTGAGGACGCCAACCGGATCCGTTCGGACGCGGCGACGCAGGCGGACACCCTCATCACCGAGGCCCGCAGTGAGGCGGAGCGGCTGACCGACGAGACCCTCGCGGAGAGCGAGCGGGTGCGGTCGGAGTCGGTGTCCAAGGCGGAGAAGCTGATCGCGGACGCCACCGGGGACGCGGAGCGGCTGCGCGCCGAGGCCGCGGAGACGGTCGGATCGGCGCAGGCGCACGCGGAGCGGATGCGCCAGGAGGCCGAGCGGGTCAGGTCCGGCGCGGAGTCGGAGGCCGAGCGGCTGGTGTCCGCCGCGCGCGAGGAGGCGGAGCGGACGCTGGACGAGGCCCGCAAGGACGCCAACAAGCGGCGTTCCGAGGCGGCCGAGCAGGTGGACACGCTCATCACGGAGACCACCGCCGAGGCGGACAAGCTGCTCACCGAGGCGCAGCAGCAGGCGCTGAAGACGACGGCGGAGGCCGAGGCGCAGGCGGACACGATGGTCGGCGCGGCCCGCAGCGAGGCCGACCGGCTGGTCGCCGAGGCGACCGTCGAGGGCAACTCGCGGGTGGAGAAGGCCCGTGCGGACGCGGACGAGCTGCTGGTCGGCGCGCGCCGGGACGCGACGCAGATCAGGGAGCGCGCGGAGGAGCTGCGCGACCGGATCACCTCCGAGATCGAGGAGCTGCACGAGCGGGCCCGCCGTGAGGCGGCGGAGACGATGAAGTCGACGGGTGACCGCTGCGACGCGCTCATCAAGGCCGCCGAGGAGCAGCTCGCCAAGGCGGAGGCGAAGGCCAAGGAGATCGTCTCCGAGGCCAACTCCGAGGCCGGCAAGGTGCGGATCGCCGCCGTGAAGAAGGCCGAGGGCCTGCTCAAGGAGGCGGAGCAGAAGAAGGCCTCGCTCGTGCGGGAGGCCGAGGAGCTGAAGGCCGAGGCGGTCCGGGAGGCGCGGCGCACGGTCGAGGAGGGCAAGCGCGAGCTGGAGGTGCTGGTGCGGCGCCGCGAGGACATCAACGCGGAGATCTCCCGCGTGCAGGACGTGCTGGAGGCGCTGGAGTCCTTCGAGGCGCCGGGGGGCGCGAAGGACAACGGGGTCAAGGCGGGGGCCGCCGCGGGTGGTACCCGTGCGGGTGGCAAGTCGGCGGAATAGCTGTCAAAGCGGACGAAATCCCTTGTAGGGTGAGGGCTTTGATCATGCTTTTGGCAAGCATTCCGGCGGCGAGCCACTCAAAAGGGGTGTCATTCTCCGTATCAAACGTGCATCCGCTCGATGACACAGCGCTTTCGCCCCTAGGATTCCACCTATCACCTCACCGGTCTCATTCGACAGGAACCCCATGAGCGACACTTCCCCCTACGGCTTCGAGCTTGTGCGGCGTGGGTACGACCGCGCTCAGGTGGACGAACGTATCTCCAAGCTCGTCTCCGACCGTGACAGCGCTCTCGCCCGCATCACCGCTCTGGAAAAGCGCATCGAAGAGCTCCACCTCGAGACGCAGAACGCCCAGGCCCAGGTCAACGACGCCGAGCCGTCGTACGCCGGTCTCGGCGCGCGCGTGGAGAAGATCCTCCGCCTCGCCGAGGAGGAGGCGAAGGACCTGCGCGAGGAGGCCCGGCGCGCGGCGGAGCAGCACCGCGAGCTCGCCGAGTCGGCCGCCCAGCAGGTGCGCAACGACGCCGAGTCGTACGCCGCCGAGCGCAAGTCGAAGGCGGAGGACGAGGGCGCGCGGATCGTCGAGAAAGCCCAGGGCGACGCCGCCCAGCTGCGTTCCGAGGCGCAGAAGGACGCGCAGTCCAAGCGGGAGGAGGCGGACGCCCTCTTCGAGGAGACCCGCGCCAAGGCCGCGCAGGCCGCCGCCGACTTCGAGACGAACCTCGCCAAGCGGCGTGAGCAGTCCGAGCGCGACCTGGCCTCGCGCCAGCAGAAGGCCGAGAAGCGCCTCGCGGAGATCGAGCACCGCGCGGAGCAGCTGCGGCTGGAGGCCGAGAAGCTGCGCACCGACGCCGAGCGCCGTGCCCGCCAGACGGTGGAGACGGCCCAGCGTCAGGCGGAGGACATCGTGGCCGACGCCAACGCCAAGGCCGACCGGATCCGTTCGGAATCCGAGCGTGAGCTCGCGGCGCTGACCAACCGCCGTGACTCGATCAACGCCCAGCTGACGAACGTCCGCGAGATGCTGGCGACGCTCACCGGTGCCGCGGTGGCGGCGACCGGCTCGCCCGCCACCGAGGACGAGCCGATCTCCCGCGGAGTCCCGGCCCAGCAGTCCCGGTAAGGCGACGGAGGGATCGGCGGAG
>NZ_NCTE01000365.1:3042-5977 GCF_002114215.1 Streptomyces sp. 13-12-16
TGGCCGCATGATCGAGCTCGAGGGGCTGACCAAGCGGTACGGCGAGAAGGTGGCGGTCAAGGACCTGACCTTCACCGTCAGACCGGGCATCATCACGGGCTTCCTCGGTCCGAACGGCGCCGGCAAGTCGACCACCATGCGGATGATCCTGGGCCTGGACCACCCGACCGCCGGGGACGTACGGATCGACGGCACGCGCTACGACCGCCTCCAGGAGCCGCTGACCCGCGTCGGCGCCCTGCTGGAGGCCAAGGGCGTGCACCCGGGCCGCAGCGCCTACAACCATCTGCTGTGCCTCGCGCAGAGCAACGGCATCCCGCGGCAGCGGGTGCGCGAGGTGCTGGACACGGTCGGGCTGACGGCGGTGGCGCGGAAGAAGGCCAAGGGGTTCTCGCTCGGCATGGGCCAGCGGCTCGGCATCGCCGCCGCGCTGCTCGGCGACCCCCGGGTGCTGCTGTTCGACGAGCCGGTCAACGGCCTCGACCCCGAGGGCATCCACTGGATCCGCAACCTGATGAAGACGCTGGCCGCCGAGGGCCGTACGGTCTTCGTCTCCTCCCACCTGATGAGCGAGATGGCGCTGACCGCCGACCACCTCGTCGTCATCGGCCAGGGCCGGCTGCTCGCCGACACCTCCATGACGGAGTTCATCGAGCACAACTCCCGCTCGTACGTCCGGGTCCGCAGCCCTCAGCGCGAGCGGCTCCTCGACGTGCTGCGCCAGGCGGGGATCACCGCCGTGGAGAGCGGCGACGGGGCGCTGGAGGTGGACGGCTCCAAGGCCGAGTACATCGGGGAGCTGGCGGCCCGGCAGCAGCTGGTGCTGCACGAGCTGAGCCCGCAGCAGGCCTCCCTGGAGGAGGCGTTCATGCGGCTGACCGCGGAGTCGGTGGAGTACCACGCGCACACCGGCACCGGCGCGCCCGCGCCCCCGCGGCAGCAGTGGGGCGAGAGCTGGAAGAAGGGCTGAGCGGCATGGCGGTGACGCAGGTCGTACGGTCGGAGTGGACCAAGATCCGGTCGGTGGCGTCCACGGTGTGGACGCTCTCCCTGGCGGTGGTCGTCACCATCGCGCTCGGCATGCTGATCTCGGCGCTGTCGAGGAACGAGTTCGATTCCCTGAGCGCGCGGGACCGGCTCTCCTTCGACCCGACGTTCATCAGCTTCGCCGGGATGAGCCTCGGGCAGCTCGCGATGATCGTGTTCGGGGTGCTGGTGGTGTCGAACGAGTACAGCACCGGCATGATCCGCGCCTCGCTGGCGGCCGTACCGCGGCGCGGCACGTTCCTGCTGAGCAAGCTGGCGGTCGCCACCGCGCTCGCCCTGGTGGTCTCCATGGCGACCAGCTTCGCCACGTTCTTCCTGGGCCAGGCGATGCTCGGCGAGCACAAGGCGGCCCTCGGGGACGACGGGGTGCTGCGGGCGGTGATCGGCGGCGGCCTCTACATGACGCTGATCGCGCTGTTCTCGATGGGCGTCGCCGCGATGCTGCGCTCCCCCATGCTGTCGCTGGGCATCCTGATGCCGTTCTTCTTCCTGATCTCCAACATCCTCGGCAACGTCGACGCCACGAAGAAGGTCGGACGGTTCCTGCCCGACCAGGCCGGCAGCAGGATCATGCAGGTGGTGACGCCCCTCGACGACGACACCCCGTACGGGCCCTGGGGCGGCCTCGGGATCATGGCGCTCTGGGTGCTCGCGGCGGTCGTCGGCGGCTATGTGCTGCTGAAGCGGCGCGACGCCCAGTGAGTGACCGCGCGGGACCGGTTTTTACCTCGACTTGAGCGGAACCGTCAGCGCCTCGATAAGCTCCTAACCCTTACGGGGGCGTGTGCCCCGCTGTCCTGAACCTTTCGATGGGTGCGGAGCATGATCGAGGCAGTCGGCCTGACCAAGCGGTACGGCGACAAGACCGCTGTGTACAACCTTTCCTTCCAGGTACGGCCCGGCGCCGTCACCGGGTTCCTGGGTCCCAACGGCTCGGGCAAGTCGACGACGATGCGGATGATCCTCGGTCTGGACAACCCCACCGCGGGACAGGTCACCATCGGCGGCTACCCGTACCGCAGGCTGCCCAACGCCCCCCGTCAGGTCGGCGCGCTGCTGGACGCGAAGGCGGTGCACGGCGGCCGGTCCGCCCGCAACCACCTGCTGAGCCTGGCCCAGCTCTCGGGCATCCCGGCCCGGCGGGTGGACGAGGTACTGGGCGTGGTGGGCCTGCACGAGGTGGCGCGCAGGCGGTCCAAGGGCTTCTCCCTGGGCATGGGCCAGCGGCTCGGCATCGCCGCCGCGCTGCTCGGCGACCCCCAGGTGCTGCTGTTCGACGAGCCGGTCAACGGCCTCGACCCCGAGGGCATCCTCTGGGTGCGCAACCTGATGAAGGCGCTGGCCGCCGAGGGCCGTACGGTCTTCGTCTCCTCCCACCTGATGAGCGAGATGGCGCTGACCGCCGACCACCTCATCGTCATCGGGCGCGGACAGCTCCTCGCCGACATGAGCGTGACGGACTTCATCTCCGCCAACTCCGCCGACTTCGCGCGCGTGCGCACCCCCGACACCGAGCCGCAGCAGCGCGAGAAGCTGTCCGCCGCGATCACCGAGGCCGGCGGCCACGTGCTGCCCGAGCAGGACGGCGCGCTGCGGGTGACGGGACTGGCGCTGCCGCGCATCAGCGACATCGCCCACGACTCCGACGTACGGCTGTGGGAGCTGTCGCCGCACCAGGCGTCGCTGGAGGAGGCGTACATGCGGATGACGCAGGGCGCCGTCGACTACCGCTCGACCACCGACCAGAAGGCCGGGCTCCAGCAGCCGCTGCCGCCCGGCGCGCAGCCGCCGATGCCGGTTCCGGGGCAGGGCCAGCCCGGCTGGTACGCCCCGCCGCCGCCCCAGCAGGGCGGGCAGCCCTTCGCCGCGCCGCAGGGCGTGCCCGGAC
>NZ_NCTE01000366.1 GCF_002114215.1 Streptomyces sp. 13-12-16
AGCCTCCGCACCGGCAGGGCGGCCCTGTCCCGCCGTTCCGTGCTGCGCGCCTCCGCGGGCGGCGTGCTCGCGGCCGGCGGACTCGGCGCGCTGAGCGGCTGCGGCATCCCCGCGGCCGGCAACACCCGGGGCGGTGTCCCGGCGGAGGACCACTCGAAGGAGGAGAAGTCCGTCAGCTTCTCCAACTGGACCGAGTACATGGACGTCGACGACAGCGGGCACGCCCACCCCACGCTGGACGCGTTCACGGAACGTACCGGCATCGAGGTCAAGTACACCGAGGACATCAACGACAACACCGAGTTCTTCGGCAAGATCAAGCCGCAGCTCGCCGCGGGCCAGGACACCGGCCGCGACATCATCGTCCTCACCGACTGGCTGGCCGCCCGCCTGATCCGCCTCGGCTGGGTGCAGAAACTGGACCCGGCCAACCTCCCGAACGCCTTCGCCAACCTGTCGCCCCAGTTCCGCAGCCCCGACTGGGACCCCGGCCGTGCCTACTCCTACCCCTGGCAGGGCATCGCGACCGTCATCGCCTACAACAAGAAGGCGCTCGACGGCGTCGAGGTGAGGACCCTCTCCGACCTGCTGGACAACCCGAAGCTCAAGGGCCGGGTCGGACTGCTCACCGAGATGCGCGACACCATGGGCCTGACCCTGCTCGACATGGGCAAGGAGCCGGAGAAGTTCACCGCCGACGACTACGACGCGGCGCTCGCCCGTCTCCAGAAGGCCGTCGACAAGGGCCAGATCCGCCGGTTCACCGGCAACGACTACACCGCGGACATCAGCAAGGGCGACTTCGCCGCCTGTGTGGCCTGGGCCGGGGACGTCGTCCAGCTCAAGGCGGACAACCCGGACATCGACTTCCTGATCCCCGACAGCGGCTACATGATGTCCAGCGACAACCTGCTGGTCCCCAACAAGGCCCGTCACAAGGCCAACGCCGAGCGGCTGATCGACTACTACTTCGAGCCGAAGGCGGCCGCGGAACTCGCCGCCTACATCAACTTCGTCTGCCCGGTCGAGGGAGTGAAGGACGAGCTCGCGAAGATCGACGAGGACGCGGCGAACAACCCGCTGATCCTCCCCGACCGGGCCATGCAGGCCAAGTCCCGTGCCTTCCGCTCCCTGAGCTCCGAGGAAGAGACGGAATTCGAAGAGAAGTTCGCGAAGCTCACTGGGGCGTGACGAGATGAAGACGACCAAAGACACCACCACGGCCGGCCACACGGGCGGGGACGTCCGCCTCACCGGCATCGGCAAGACGTACGGCTCCTTCACCGCCGTACACCCCCTGGACCTGACCGTGCCGCAGGGCTCCTTCTTCGCCCTGCTCGGCGCCTCCGGCTGCGGCAAGACCACCACCCTGCGGATGATCGCCGGCCTGGAGGAGCCCACGAGCGGCACCGTCCACCTCGGCGACCAGGACGTCACCGCGCTGCCGCCGTACAAGCGGCCGGTGAACACGGTCTTCCAGTCCTACGCCCTCTTCCCTCACCTCGACATCTTCGAGAACGTCGCCTTCGGTCTGCGCCGGCGCGGCATCAGGAGCGTGAAGAAGCAGGTCGAGGAGATGCTGGAGCTGGTGCAGCTCGGCGAGCAGGCCCGCAAGAAGCCGCACCAGCTCTCCGGCGGCCAGCAGCAGCGCGTCGCGGTGGCCCGCGCGCTGATCAACCACCCCAAGGTGCTGCTGCTCGACGAGCCGCTCGGCGCCCTCGACCTGAAGCTGCGCCGCCAGATGCAGCTCGAGCTCAAGCGCATCCAGACCGAGGTCGGCATCACCTTCGTGCACGTCACGCACGACCAGGAGGAGGCCATGACCATGGCCGACACGGTCGCGGTGATGAACGCCGGCCGGGTCGAGCAGCTCGGCTCACCCGCCGACCTCTACGAGAACCCGCGCACCACCTTCGTCGCCAACTTCCTCGGCACCTCCAACTTCATCGAGGCCGAGATCGACTCCGCGTCCAACGACGAGATCATCCTCAAGGCGGGCGGCGGCAAGCTGGTCCTGCCCGGGGCCCGCAACAGCGCGCCCACGACGACCGGCGGCAAGGTGCTGGTCGGGGTGCGCCCGGAGAAGATCTCCCTCACCCACGCCGACGACGCCGGCGGGATACCCGAGGGCCGCAACCGGATCACCGGCCGGATCACCGGCGCCGGCTTCATCGGCGTCTCCACGCAGTTCGTCGTCGACAGCCCGGTCTGCTCCGACTTCGAGGTCTACGTCCAGAACATCGACCGCGACGCCCGGCTGGTGCCCGGCGCCGAGGTGGTCCTGCACTGGAACCCGGCCCACACCTTCGGCTTGGACGCGGCTCAGGACATCGACGCGGGCGTCGAGACGGTCGAGGAAGAGGTCGCCCGATGACCACGGTCACCGAGGCGCCACCCCTGGCGCCCGCCCCGGAGACGAAACCCCCGCGGCGAGCGCGCAAACGCGGCCGCTGGACGCCGTACCTGCTCCTGCTGCCCGGCCTGCTGTGGCTGTTCGTGTTCTTCGCGCTGCCGGTGGTCTACCAGGCCTCCACGTCCGTGCAGACGGGCTCCCTGGAGGAGGGCTACGAGGTCACCTGGCACTTCGCCACCTACTGGGACGCGCTGTCCGAGTACTGGCCGCAGTTCGTGCGCTCGGTGCTCTACGCGGCCTCCGCGACCGTGCTGTGCCTGCTGCTCGGCTACCCGCTGGCCTATCTGATCGCCTTTCGCGCGGGACGCTGGCGGAACCTGATCATGATCCTGGTGATCGCGCCGTTCTTCACCAGCTTCCTGATCCGCACGCTCGCCTGGAAGACGATCCTCGCCGACGGCGGCCCGGTGGTCGACGCCCTGAACACCCTGCACGTCCTGGACGTCACGGCGTGGCTCGGCTGGACCGCCGGCGACCGGGTGCTCGCCACGCCGCTCGCGGTGGTGTGCGGTCTGACGTACAACTTCCTGCCCTTCATGATCCTGCCGCTCTACACCTCGCTGGAGCGCATCGACCCCCGGCTGCACGAGGCGGCGAACGACCTGTACGCCAGGCCGTCGACCACCTTCCGCAGGGTCACCTTCCCGCTGTCGATGCCGGGCGTGGTCTCCGGCACGCTGCTGACCTTCATCCCGGCGTCCGGCGACTACATCAACTCGGATCTGCTCGGTTCGACCGACACCCGCATGGTCGGCAACGTCATCCAGTCGCAATTCCTGCGGATCCTCGACTATCCGACGGCCGCGGCACTCTCGTTCCTCCTGATGGCCGCGATCCTCGTCGTCGTCACGCTCTACATCCGCAAGTCCGGCACGGAGGATCTGGTTTAGAATGACCTTCGTCAACTGGCTCAAGCGCCATTTCGTCGTCATCGCGGGACTGCTGACCCTCGCCTACCTCCTCCTGCCGAACGTCGTCGTCACCGTGTTCTCCTTCAACAATCCGAAGGGGCGCTTCAATTACACGTGGCAGGAATTCTCCACCGAGGCGTGGAAGGATCCGTGCGGCGTCTCCGGACTGTGCGCCTCGCTGTCGCTCAGCCTCCAGCTCGCCCTGTGGGCGACGCTCGGCGCCACCCTGCTCGGCACGATGATCGCCTTCGCGCTGGTCCGCTACCGCTTCCGCGCCCGCCCCGCCGTGAACTCGCTGATCTTCCTGCCGATGGCGATGCCCGAGGTGGTCATGGCGGCCTCACTGCTCACCCTGTTCCTCAACATGGGTGCTCAGCTGGGCTTCTGGACGATCCTGATCGCCCACATCATGTTCTGCCTCAGCTTCGTCGTGGTCGCCGTGAAGGCACGCGTGATGTCGATGGACCCGCGACTGGAGCAGGCCGCGCAGGACCTGTACGCCGGCCCGTTCCAGACGTTCGTCCGGGTCACGCTGCCGATCGCCGCCCCCGGCATCGCGGCGGGCGCGCTGCTCGCCTTCGCGCTCTCCTTCGACGACTTCATCATCACCAATTTCAACGCCGGCTCGACCGTCACCTTCCCGATGTTCGTATGGGGCTCCGCGCAGCGCGGAACTCCCGTGCAGATCAATGTGATCGGTACGGCCATGTTCGCCCTCGCCGTCCTGCTGGTCCTGGTCTCCATGGTCATCGGAAATCGCCGCAACCGGCAGAAGGCATGAAAAGCACCGTAGGGAGTTGAAATCATGGCCCCTGGCGCCATGAGCCGTTGGACGAAATCCCTTTCCGAAGCCCGGCCGGTCTCCTACTGGCTGGACGACCCCGGCAGGCCCGACCCCGAACCCGCCCTCACCGGCGCCGAGACCTGCGACCTGCTGGTCGTCGGCGGCGGCTACAGCGGACTGTGGACCGCGCTGATCGCCAAGGAGCGCGACCCCGCACGGGACGTCGTGCTGGTGGAGGGCCGCGAGGCGGGCTGGGCCGCCTCCGGCCGCAACGGCGGGTTCTGCGCCGCCTCCCTCACCCACGGCCTGCCCAACGGACTGACCCGCTGGCCGGACGAGATCCACACCCTTCAGCGGCTGGGCGCCCGCAACCTCGACGCCATCGAGGAGACGGTCGCCCGCCACTCCATCGACTGCGACTTCGAACGGTCCGGCGAGATCGACGTCGCCACCGAGCCCTACCAGGCGTGGGAGCTCAAGGACTGGTACGAGGGGATCCGCGCCAAGGGACTCGCCGACGACGTCGAGTACCTGGACGCCGACGCCGTACGGGAACAGGTGAACTCCCCGACCTTCCGGGCGGGCCTGTACGACCGCCGGGGCGTGGCCATGCTCAACCCCGCCCGCCTCGCCTGGGGACTGAAGCGGGCCTGTCTCGGCCTCGGCGTCCGCGTGTACGAGCACACCCCCGCCCTCACCCTGAAGCCGTACGGCGGCGGCATGGCCGTACGCACCCCGTACGGGCGGATCCGCGCCCGCGCGGTGGCGCTCGGCACCAACGTCTTCCCCAGCCTGGTCAGACGGGTCCGCTCCTACACCGTCCCGGTCTACGACTACGCCCTGATGACCGAGCCGCTCACCGCCGACCGGCTGGCGTCCGTCGGCTGGAAGAACCGGCAGGGCCTCGGGGACAGCGCCAACCAGTTCCACTACTTCCGGCTCTCCGCCGACAACCGGATCCTGTGGGGCGGCTACGACGCGGTCTATCCCTACGGCGGCCGGGTGCGCGCCGAGTACGACGACCGGCCGGAGACCTACGCCAGGCTCGCCGGCCACTTCTTCACCTGCTTCCCGCAGCTCGAGGGCGTGCGCTTCACCCACGCCTGGGGCGGCGCGATCGACACCTGCTCCCGCTTCTCGGCGTTCTTCGGCACGGCGTACACGGGGAGGGTGGCGTACGCGGCGGGCTACACCGGGCTCGGCGTCGGCGCCACCCGCTTCGGGGCCGAGGTGATGCTGGACCTGCTGGCGGGGGAACGGACGGAGCGCACGGAGCTGGAGATGGTGCGCAGGAAGCCGCTGCCGTTCCCGCCGGAGCCGTTCGCCTGGACCGGCATCGCGCTCACCAAGTGGTCGCTGGCCAGGGCGGACGCGCGGGGCGGGCGGCGCAATCTGTGGCTGCGGACGATGGACCGGCTGGGTCTCGGCTTCGACAGCTGAGCCGCGCGGGGGCTTGACAACCGAATTGGTCTGGACCAAATTGAGCGCGCTCCGCCCTCCAATTCCCCCATGCCCGGAGGCACTTGTGGACCGCTCCAGACCCCTCGCGCGCCGGCCCCTCGTGGCGCTGCTCACCGCCACCGCCCTCGCCGCCACCGGTACGACCGCGCTGTCGTCGGCCGCCCGCGCGGCCGACGCGGACCTCGCCAGGAACGGCGGCTTCGAGTCCGGCCTCGACGGCTGGAGCTGTACGGCCGGCACGACCGTGAACGCACCGGTGCGCAGCGGAAGTTCGGCACTGAAGGCGACCCCGGCGGGCGCCGACAACGCGCGCTGCGCGCAGACCGTCACCGTGAAACCGGACTCCCAGTACACGCTCTCCGGTCACGTCCAGGGCAGCTACGTCTACCTGGGCGCGAGCGGCACCGGCACCACCGACGTCTCCACCTGGGCCCAGTCGGCCCCCGGCTGGCAGCAGCTCACCACCACCTTCCGCACCGGCCCCTCCACCACCCGCGTCACCGTCTACACCCACGGCTGGTACGGCACCGGGGCCTACCACGCCGACGACATCACCCTGGTCGGCCCCGGCGGTGAGACCGGCCAACCGCCCGCCCCGCCCACCGGTCTCAGGGCGGACACCGTCACCTCGACCGGCGTGGCCCTGTCCTGGTCACCGGTCACGGGCGCCACCGGCTACGCGGTCTACCGCGACGGCACCAAGGTGCGGACGGTGAGCGGGACTTCGGTCACCGTGTCCGGGCTGTCGCCCTCGACGGCGTACGCCTTCCAGGTCACGGCCGTGAACGACGCGGGCGAGTCGGCCCGTTCGGCCACCGTGACCGCGACGACAGGGGCACCCGACTCGGGCGGCGGTCCCTCCGACCTCCCGCCGCACGCCCTGGTGGGCTACCTCCACGCCAGCTTCGCCAACGGCTCGGGCTACACGCGCCTGGCCGACGTCCCCGAGAGCTGGGACGTCATCGACCTGGCCTTCGGCGAGCCGACCTCGGCCACCTCCGGTGACATCCGCTTCGACCGGTGCCCGGCGTCCGAGTGCCCGGGGGTGGAGAGCGACGCCGAGTTCAAGGACGCAGTCAAGGCCAAGCAGGCGGCCGGGAAGAAGGTGCTGATCTCCATCGGCGGCGCCAACGGCCAGGTGCAGCTCACCACCACGGCCGCCCGGGACACCTTCGTCTCCTCCGTCTCGAAGATCATCGACGAGTACGGGCTCGACGGTCTGGACATCGACTTCGAGGGCCACTCCCTCTCCCTGAACGCCGACGACACGGACTTCAGGAACCCGAAGACCCCGGTGATCGTCAACCTGATCTCGGCCCTGAAGACCCTCAAGGCCAAGTACGGCGACGACTTCGTGCTGACCATGGCCCCGGAGACCTTCTTCGTCCAGCTCGGCTACCAGTACTACGGCACGGGCAGGTGGGGCGGCCAGGACCCGCGGGCGGGCGCGTACCTCCCGGTGATCCACGCCATGCGCGACGACCTGACCCTGCTGCACGTCCAGGACTACAACTCCGGGCCGGTCATGGGCCTGGACAACCAGTACCACTCCATGGGCGGCGCGGACTTCCACATCGCGATGACGGACATGCTGCTCACCGGCTTCCCGGTGGCGGGCGACGCGAACAACGTCTTCCCTCCGCTGCGCGCCGACCAGGTCGCCATCGGCATGCCGGCCACCACCAACGCGGGCAACGGGCACGTGTCCCCGGCCGAGGTCACCAAGACCCTCGACTGCCTGACGAAGCGCACGAACTGCGGCGGTTACGCGACCCACGGGACGTGGCCCGGACTGCGCGGGCTGATGACCTGGTCGATCAACTGGGACCGGTTCGGCGGCTGGGAGTTCCAGCGGACGTTCGACGGCTACTTCGGCTGAGCGACAGCCGGAGGCAGATCAGCAGCACCGCGCCGAGGCACCAGCTGGCCGCCACGTCCAGCGGCCAGTGGTAGCCCCGGCGCACCAGCCCGAACGAGGCGCCGGCGACCAGGACGGCGCAGGCCGCGAGGAACGCGCGACGGACCGCCGGCGACCTCAGCAGCGGCAGGAGCAGCAGTGTCGCCGCGCCGTACGCCACCACGGCGGTGGCCGTGTGCCCGGAGGGGTAGTAGCCGACCGCCGGGGGCACGGCCGGGGTGCCGGGGCGATCGGTCCACTCCTTGAGGGGCGCGACCAGCACCGGCACCAGCACCATCGCCAGGGCCCCGGCGGCGGGCGGCAGCCACCAGCGGTCCATACCTGTGGCACGCCCGCGCCAGGCGACGTACGCCAGCGCGGTCACCAGAACGGGGAGGGCGACCTGGACGTTGCCGAGGTCGGCGAGCAGTTCGGAGGCCCGGTCCGGGTGGACCAGCTCCCGGCTCAGCCGCTCGTCGAGGCCCACCAGCGGGCCGTCGGCGACGACCTGCCAGGTGATCAGCGCGAAGAGGAGAACGGGCGGTCCCAGCAGCAGCATGGTGCACAGCTTCGCAGGTGGGGTCCAATGTACGCCGAAGGGCCAGTGCAAAGGGGGGGGTATGCACTGGCCCTTCTGGGAACGGCTTGCCGTGTGAGGTGCCCGGATGGCCGTCCGGACCGGAACGTCGCGCGCCCCGGGGGGTGTGGGGCGGGCGACCGTCCGATCATGAGGAGACCCGAAGCCTTCAGGCCCCGGTTGTGTGCGCGAGGGCACGACCAGGTCGAAGCTGGGGAGGCCCCGGCCTGAAACCACCCACAGTCCCCTGTGGGCGGGGTGTATCTCTCATCCGCGTAGAAACCTACGGCAGGGGACGGCCCCGCGACAGGGCCGACGGGCTCCTGTCATCCACCCCGCACACCTTCTTCACACGCTCTGCCGCTCGTCGGTCCCGGCGGCCCGGGGCAGGCGTCCCACCTGCCCCGATGCCGGCTCAGATGCGCGCGAACGCCTGCTCGATGATGTCGAGGCCCTCGCCCAGCAGGTCCTCGCCGATGACCAGCGGGGGCAGGAAGCGCAGCACGTTGCCGTAGGTGCCACAGGTCAGGACCAGCAGGCCCTCCTGGTGGCAGGCCTTGGCCAGCGCGGCCGTCGCCTCGGGGTTCGGCTCCTTGGTGGCGCGGTCCTTGACCAGCTCGATGGCGATCATCGCGCCCCGGCCGCGGACGTCGCCGATGACGTCGAACTTCTCGGCCATGGCGGTGAGGCGGGTCTTCATGACGGACTCGATGTTCTTCGCCCTGGCGTTGAGGTCGAGCTCCTTCATCGTCTCGATGGCGCCGAGCGCGCCCGCGCAGGCGACCGGGTTGCCGCCGTAGGTGCCGCCCAGGCCGCCGGAGTGCGCGGCGTCCATGATCTCGGCGCGGCCGGTGACGGCGGCGAGCGGCAGACCGCCCGCGATGCCCTTCGCGGTGGTGATCAGGTCCGGGACGATGCCCTCGTCCTCGCAGGCGAACCACTGGCCGGTGCGGCAGAAACCGGACTGGATCTCGTCGGCGACGAAGACGATGCCGTTGTCCTGCGCGAACTTGCTGATCGCCGGCAGGAAGCCCTTCGCGGGCTCGATGAAGCCGCCCTCGCCGAGCACCGGCTCGATGATGATCGCGGCCACGTTCTCGGCGCCGACCTGCTTGGAGATCTGGTCGACGGCCTGCGCGGCGGCCTCCGGGCCCGCGTTCTCCGGGCCGGTCGGCCAGCGGTAGCCGTAGGCGACCGGGACGCGGTACACCTCGGGCGCGAACGGACCGAAGCCGTGCTTGTACGGCATGTTCTTCGCGGTCAGCGCCATGGTGAGGTTGGTGCGGCCGTGGTAGCCGTGGTCGAACACGACGACCGCCTGCCGCTTGGTGTACGCACGCGCGATCTTCACGGCGTTCTCGACGGCCTCGGCGCCGCTGTTGAACAGCGCGGACTTCTTGGCGTGGTCGCCCGGGGTCAGCTCGGCGAGCGCCTCGGCGACGGCCACGTAGCCCTCGTACGGCGTGACCATGAAGCAGGTGTGGGTGAAGTCGGCGAGCTGGGCGGAGGCGCGGCGGACGACGGCCTCGGCGGAGGCGCCGACGGAGGTCACGGCGATGCCGGAACCGAAGTCGATCAGCCGGTTGCCGTCGACGTCCTCGATGATGCCGCCGCCCGCGCGGGTGGTGAACACGGGCAGCACGGAGCCCACGCCCTGCGCGACCGCGGCGGTGCGGCGGGCCTGCAGCTCCTGCGACTTCGGGCCGGGGATGGCGGTGACGACGCGGCGCTCCTGCGGAAGTGCGGTCATGCGGGGCTCCTGGGGGGTGTTTCGGACGCTTGCGTTCTTTTCTCGCAGGCTAGGGCGGGCAGCGGGGGGTGGGCATGCTCCATGTGGGCGTTGTGCGGGGTTCCGGCTTGTCCGCGGTGGACATACCCCGGCCGCGGGCAGCCGTGCCTCCCTCCCCCAGTTCCTCAAGGGCCTGGGAGGTACCCCCATGAGCGGGGGGTGGGCGTGGCGGCGCCCGCGAACGCGGGCACGTGAGGCCCGCCCCCGCCCGACCCCGGCCACGTAAGCAGTGAACTCGACCTGTCAGGGCGTTAGATTGACTCGCTGACGGCGGATGGAGCGGCAGCTCAGGGGGCAAGGGCGATGAACAGCGACGGTACCCAGGACGCACGGGGCACTCATGCGAACCCCGTCCCGCGCCCGGCGGGTCCACCGGACGTACCGACGGCGCCGCCGCGACCGAGCCGGGCCCCGGGGACACCACCGGTGCCGCAACAGGCCCCCGGCTCCCCGTCCACCGTCGTCGCCTGGCTCGACGAGGCGAGGCCGGCCGCCCGGCCGGGGATCTGGCGGTACGGCCACCGCCCGAAGGAGATCCCGGAACGCCTTGCCCCGGTGACGGTCGCCGGCATGCTGATCCCGCTCGTCCTGGCGCTCGGGGCGTGGTCCCTCTGGAGCAGCGGCGCCTTCCCGTACAAGAGCACCCTCCTACGGGCGTTCACACCGAACGACTGGTGGTACCCGCTCACGGTGGTGCCCAAGCCGGTCGAGAGCTGGGCCGTGGGGCTCCCCGCGGAGCACGCCCTGCTGCTCGCCGACGGCGTCTTCTTCGCCGCGCTCGTCCTCGCGGTCGGCGTGCTCGGCAGCTGGCGCGCCATCGTCCGCCACTACATGAACCGCCTGTCCCGGCCGGCACAGGTCCTGGTCTCCGCCGGCCTCGCCCTCGTCGCCCTCGGTCTCGTCTTCCCCGACGCCTTCCCGGGCGTCGGATGGTCCGCGGTGCCGGTCGTCGATCCGTTGCTCTCCCTGACCGTGCTGATCACGGACAGCTACGACCTGATGGCCTCCCCCTTCTTCACGAACACGCTGTACACGGTCGTCACGCTGCTCGTGGTGTGGCCGTTCGCCCGCCTCGGGGCCTGGCTGCCGTACGCGAAGGGGCTGTTCGCCCCCCGCCCGACGAACACCGCCGCCGACCGGACCGTGCCCGACCGGCCTCGCTCCCAGTGGCCCGCCCTCCGCGACGCCGGCCAGCACGAGGCCGCGGACCTGCTCACCGCCGAGGTCACCGGCGGCCGTGTGAACGACGTCGACTGCACCCGCATCGAGCACGCCTTCACCGTCGCCCGGCGCAGCGCCACGCTGGACGCCTTCCGCGACACCGTCCTGCGTCAGGGCGGCGCGGCCTGGACGCACCCCTCCGGCGCCCGGGACCTGCCGCGCCGGACCGCCCGTCACGACCTGCTCGCCGGTCAGGTGCGCATCGGCCGCTGGGTGGCGGCCGAGCGCGCTCCCCAGCCGTACCACGACGCGGGGGCGGCCCTCGGTCCGGACGTGCTCGGCACTTCGCTGCTCGCCGTCGGTCCCTCCGGGTCCGGCAAGACCCGCACCCTCGTCGAACCGGTGACCGAGGGACTGGCGCTGCAGGCGCTCACCGGGCGCTGTGCCGTCGTCGCCGTCTCCGCCGTCGGGAGCCCGCTCTGCGCGGACGACGCCTTCGACGTGATCGTGCGGATCGGCGATCCGTCCTCGGTGCACGACCTCGACCCGTACGCCGAGTCCGACGATCCGGACGAGGCGGCCGCGATCCTCGCCGAAGCGCTGACGGGCGACCTCGAAACGGTCGGCACGCAGGGCGCCGCCACCGCGCTGGCGCAGCTGCTCGGCCCCTTCCGGGCGGTGCACGGGCGCTTCCCCACCCTGCCGGAGCTGTACGAGCTGCTGGAGGGCGAGGAGCGGACGCTGGCCCCGCTGCGGGAGGCGCTCGCCGCGAGTGGGAACGACGTCATGCACCGCGAGCTCGACGCACGGGCCCGGCAGACCGGTACGCCGGGCGACGCGGGCCGGGCCCTGGCCGACCGGCTGGCACTGCTGAACCGGCCGGTGTTCGCGGACTTCTTCGGCGGGGGCGGCCCCGGCAGGCCGTTCTCCCTGCGTGCGGTCGCCCACCACCCCCTGCGGGTACGGATCGACCTGCCCGAGCGCGTCCACGAGGAGGCCGGACGGCTGATCACCCGGCTGGTCCTCGCACAGTTCCACGTCGTCGTACGGGAGAGCCGGCGCGCCCACTTCGCCTGCCTGGTCCTGGACGATGCGACGGGCACGGTCACCGCGGAGTCGGTGCGCCGCATCCAGCGGCTGCGGTCGCAGAACGCGGGCGTGCTGCTCGCCCTGCGCACCATCGGTGACGTTCCCGAGGCGCTGCACGGTCCGCTCTACGGCGCGGTGGGCTGCCGCATGGCGTTCTCCGGTGTCACCACCTGGGACGGCAGCCGGTTCGCGCAGACCTGGGGCACCGAGTGGGTGGAGACGACGGAGGTCTCCAAGCACACGGTCTTCGCCGACCAGCCGATGACGCGGTTCCTCCACGCGGTGCGCAAGCGGCTCACGGGCAAGGCGGTGACCACGGACGCGGTCACCGTGCGGCAGGTCGAGCGGGAGCGGTGGTCGGCGTCGGAGCTGGCGCATGCCGTACCGGCGGGCCACGCGGTGCTGTCGCTGACCGACGTCAGGGGCGAGCACGCGCCGCCGCTGCTGGTGGACCTGCGGGGGTGAGCCGGCCGGTCCGGGCGGCCGGGGACCGTACAGTGAGGCAGAATCGACAGGAGCCGTTCATACGTGACGGCCAAAAGATCACCGAGTTCTCACACACCCGACGCAGACCCGAAGGCTCAAGGCACCCATGCCCCCGACGCTCGCCTCGCTCGTCCACCACTCCGCGCTCAAGCTGACCGTGCGCGCGGGCGAGGACCGCCTCGACGCGCCGGTCCGCTGGGCGCACGCCAGTGAGCTCGCCGATCCCGTGCCGTACATGGAGGGCGGGGAGCTCCTGCTGATCACCGCGCTGAAACTCGACGCGGAGGACCGGGAGGCGATGCGCCGCTATGTGCGGCGACTGGCCGGAGCGGGAGTCGTGGGCCTCGGATTCGCCGTCGGCGTCCACTACGAGGACATACCCGACGCCCTCGTCGACGCCGCGCGGGAGGAGGGCCTGCCGCTCCTCGAGGTGCCGCGCCGCACCCCCTTCCTCGCGATCAGCAAAGCCGTGTCCGCCGCCATCGCCGCCGACCAGTACCGCGCGGTGACCG
>NZ_NCTE01000367.1 GCF_002114215.1 Streptomyces sp. 13-12-16
ACCGGCACCGAGACGGCCCCGGCCGGACGAGCCGGCGCCCGCGCCGGAACTGCGCACCGACACCGAGCGGCCCGTGGGCCGGCCCGACAGCGAGCGGGAGAGCCGCCCGGAGACCGAACGGCGGGACTTCGACGACTGCGACGACGTCCGGGAACTGCGGCCGCTGCGGCCGCTGGAACGCCCGCTGCCCGCCGAACCGCGCGAGCCGCGGCCGCCCACCGTGATCCCGGTCGGGGCCGAGCCGACCATGCCGGTCGGCGACACCACCGGGGCGAGGCCACAGGTGTCGCAGTACAGCTCGCCACCGCCGACGTCCTCGTACGCGCCCCCGCACTCGGGGCGCTGGCACCCGGTCCCGGGTGCCCGGTTCTCCGGTTCGCTCATGACGCGGCCTCCCCCTCGTCGCTCATGCGCCGGGCCCCCTCCGGTCGTCGGACCCGCCCTGGTCCGGTACCCGGGGCGCCGTGCCGAGGACCTCCGTGGCCGCCTGCTGGTAGCGCAGCACCGCCCGGTCGGCGGCGCGCAGGTCACAGGGCGCGCTCCACAGCATGCGGCGCGCCTTCTCGTACCGCTCCACCAGGACGGGGTCCTCCGCCAGACCGTGCCGGGCCACCTTCGCCTTGTACGCGTCCAGCCGGCCGCGCAGCTCGGCACGGACCGCCAGCGGCGCCGTCACCGCGGTCAATGACTCCCGGGCGCGCAGCAGTTCGTCCTCCGCCTTCTGCTCCAGGGACTCCAGGAGCGGGGACAGGCGGTGCCACTGGGCGTGTCTGCGGTACTCCGCGGCCGTCGACAACTGCTCCTGCAGCACGGTCGGCGGTCCGCTGACCACCGGCACCTCCGTCGCGGCGATCTTCGCCAGCACCTCGCCGCGCGCGGTGCGGGCCTCGGCGAGGGTGCGGTCGGCACGGGAGAGCACGTCCCGCAGCCTGACGATCCGCTTCTCGGCGTCCTGGCGGACCGTCAGCACCGCGTCGATCTCCCGGCGCACGTCCTCCAGCGCGCGCGCCTCACGGTCGTAGACCGTGGTGTCGGGCCGTCCGCCGCCGGGCGCCGAACTGCCCTCCGCCCGCTTCCAGTACGCCAGCGGGTCGGACACCACCTGCTCGCGCAGCTTCGCCAGCGTGCGGGTGATCCGCTCCAGGTCGTCACCCGCCGGATGCTCGCCCGGGCGCACCCCGACCGAGTGCGCGAGCCGGCTGGTGCGCTGGAGCTCGGCGGCGAGCAGATCGATCCGGGCGGGCAGCGCCGACCACACCGCGTCGGCGGCGACGACCATGTCCAGCGAGGTCGCGTACAGCTCGTTCATGCGGTCGACGAGGGTGGCGAGCGAGTACCGCTCGCTGAGCTTCCCCGGGGAGGCGTGGAGCGTCGGCGCGTCGGCGGCCGCCGCACCGCCGGCCACGGTCACCGCGTCGCCGCGCAGCAGCTCCGTCAGCTCCACCAGGTCCTCACGGCTGGACCAGCGGCGGCGGGAGCGGATGTTCCGCGCCGTGCGCAGCGCGTCCGTGTACGCGTCGAAGTACGTCCACAGCAGCGTGATCGACGCCTCCGTGGCCGTCCAGCGCTCCTCGGTGATGCCGGTGAGCCGCGCGCCCTCCAGGAGTCTTCGGCCCGCGTGGTCCTGCAGGGCGAGGAGCGAGGTCTCGATCGCCTCGTGCTCCGCGCCGAGCCGCGCCAGCGCACGGTCCACCTCGTCCCGGTCCATCACCGGCCCGGTGGGATCCGTGTCGGCCATCGATCACCTCTCGCTGGGGGGTTGTTGACGGTTGGGGTGTGTCCGGCTGGGGTCGTCGGTCCGGGATCGGTTCGGGATCGGTTCGGGGGCGCTCCGGGGTCAGCTCTCGCGCAGGTACTCCGGGGCCGGGGGCCTCGACCCGGAGGAGTCGTCGCCCAGCGTGGCCGACAGCCACTCGTCGTACGCGTCCTGCCAGCCGTCCGTGGTGTCCTCGCGGAAGTCCACCAGGATCCGGTTGACCCGGCGCACCAGGTCGTCCGCGTCCTTCTTCATCGCCACGCCGTAGTACTCGGTCGTGAAGGCCTCGCCCTTGAGCTGGACCGTCGGATCCTGCGCGGCCTGGCTGGCCGCGAGCGCGCCGTCGGTGACCACGGCGTCGACCTCGCCGAGCTGCAGCCGCACCAGGCAGTCGAGCTGGTTGGGGACGGTGGTGCGGATGTCGGTGGACGCCGGCAGGTCGCCCGCCTCCTTGTCCGTCTCCAGCTTCGTGTACGCGGTCGAGCCCGTCGCCGTGCAGATCTCCTGGTCCGCGAGCGTCTCGTCGTACCCCTCGATCGGTGAGGACTTCGGGGCCAGGACCTGCTGGCCCGTCCTGAAGTACGGCGCGGAGAAGGCCACGTCCTTGATGCGGGCGCAGTTGATCGTCATCGTACGGACGACCATGTCGACGCGGCCGGCCTTGATCGCCGGGATGCGCTGGTCGGTCGGGATCGCCTTGAACTGGACCGCGTCCCGGTCGCCGAGTATGTCCTCGGCGATGCGGTGCACCAGGTCGATGTCGAAGCCCTCCAGGGTGCCGCTCTCGCCGCTGTTGGGGTCGCGGTAGCCCCAGCGGTAGCTGTTCTGGTCGACCCCCACGATCAGCTTGCGCTTCTCACCCCGACGGTTCTTGATCGCCTCGATGGTGGGGCCGTCGGCGTCGGAGGGGGAGAGGGTCTGCTTCTCCGGGGCCGTGCAGTCCTCGTCCGCCTGGGCCCGCGCGGCGTGGGACACGGTCTGGCCGGTGGTCCTCGAGGGGCCGCCGGCCGGGGGGCCGGTGCAGGCCAGTACCAGCGCGAAGACCAGGGCCAGGGCGCAGGCGGTCGCCATCGCACCCACTCCGCCCCAGCCCTTCAGGCGGGCCCGCAGGTGTCGTGCGATCATCGTCATGGCCCCCTTCGGTTCGTCCACGCGGCCGTTCATCGGTACTCCGACAGCCTGCGGCCGATGCCCAGCACCGCGCCGGCCGCGCCCAGTACGGCGAGGACGGCCGCGCCGGCCGGCAGGCCCGTCAGCGCGTCCCGGCCGTCGCCGGCCGCCTGCTCGAACTCGTTCTCCTCGTGCGCGAGCGCCGTGGCCAGGTTCTCGTCGACGCTGTCGAAGCACTCGCCGGTCGCGCCCTTCGCGCCGATCACCATGTCCAGCGCCTGCTGGTAGTTGCCGTTCTCGTCCTGCTCACGGGCCGCCGCGTGGCGCTTCTTCCACTCCGTCATGTTGCCCACCGCCGAGTCGACCGGCTTCTCGCCGCCGGCGTCGTCCGCGAGGCGCCGCGCCTGTGCCAGGCCCTTGGCGAGGGCGTCCATGTCGCGGCCGAAGTCGTGGTCGTAGGCGTCGAACGTCTCGTCGCCGACCTTCGTCGTCTCGGCGCCCCGGGCCACCAGGGTCAGGTTCTCGTTGCCCCTCGCCTTCAGGGAGGCGATCCGGGCGTCGTGCAGCACGTCGAGCGAGCGGACGCCGTGGTCGTAGGAGTCGTTCAGGCCCGAGCGGGCGAGGGTGTGGCCGGCCGTCAGCCAGATGAGGACGACCGCGGCCGCCGCCGTCGCCGCCACCAGGCCGTGGTTGAGGACCCTGTTGGTGCGCAGGTAGTTGCGGCGCATGACCCAGGCGAGGGCGGCCAGGGCGGCGACGCCGAGGGCGATGGCGGGCCAGGGGTAGGGGGTCGCGTCCGCGTAGTCGTCGCGCAGGCGCTGGTTCTCCTTGGTGTAGAGGTCCTCCGCCGCCGGGAGCATCTCCTTCTGCATCTTCTCGTTCGCGTACCGCAGGTAGGCGCCGCCGACGGGGAAGCCCTGGCGGTTGTAGGTGCGGGCGCGTTCGACCAGGCCCTTGTACTCGGGGAGCAGGCGGTTGAGCTTGGTGATCGTCTCCGCGGAGGGGGAGCCGGGGTCCGAGTTGGCCGCGGCGTTGACGAGCTTCGCGGCGGCCGTGCGGATGTCGTTCTCGTAGCGGTCCCTGGAGGCGGCGGTCTCCTGACCACCGGCCAGGAAGCCGCTGGACGCGGCGGTGTTGGCGTCGGCGAGGGAGCGGTAGATGTCGGCGGCGTCCGAGCTGAGGGGCTGACTGCTGGTGAGGACGTCGTCGGCGGCCGTGGCCCGGTCGGTCATCTGCCAGGCCGTCACCGCGCCGAAGGCGACGACGAGGACGGCGAGGAGCGCGCCGATGATGCGGAGGCGGCCGGGTTCGGTGGTGGCGGCCCTGCGGAGGCGGTCCGCGCCCTCGGCGAAGGCGGTGCGGCGGGCCTCCGGCGGTGGCGGGGCGGGGGTGGGGGTGGG
>NZ_NCTE01000368.1 GCF_002114215.1 Streptomyces sp. 13-12-16
CGTCGTGGGCTGCGGTGCCGGCTCCTGCGCGAACTCCGGCGCGGGCTGCCGGGGCGGCGCGTACGCCGGCGGGGGCGGCCACTCGGGGTTCACCGGGACGGGGCTTGCGTGCTCGCCGCTGGGGCGGAGGCTCTCGGTCATGGCACAGAGCCTCGCGCCCGACCATGAGAGCGAGCTGAGCGTGTGCTGAGAAGCCCGGCAGAACCTCGTATGCCCGATATAAAGGCCGCCGGGGACGCGGTCGGCGGGACCCGCTTACCTGCAGCCGCAGGAGTGGCGTACCACCAGCCGGGACGGGTACACCTTCAGCCGCTCGCGGCGCGAGCCCGCCACCCGTACGCCGTCGTCCAGGACGAGGTCGACCGCCGAGCGGGCCATCGCCGGACGGTCGGAGGCGACCGTGGTCAGCGGCGGGTCCGCGAGCGCCGCCTCCTTGATGTCGTCGAACCCGGCGACCGCCAGTTCCCCCGGCACGTCGATGCGCAGTTCCCGCGCGGCGCGCAGGATGCCGATCGCCTGGTCGTCGGTGGAGCAGAAGACCGCGGGCGGGCGGTCCGGTCCGGAGAGGATCTCCAGGCCGACCCGGTAGGCGTCGTAGCGGTTGTACGGGGCCTCGAAGAGGCGGCCCTCGGTCGGTATCCCGGCCTCCTCCATCGCGCGCCGCCAGCCCTCGACGTGGTCGGAGACCGGGTCGCCGACGGCGGGGGTCTCCGCGGTGCCGCCGACGCAGGCCACGTACTCGTTGCCGTGTTCCAGCAGGTGGCGCACGGCGAGCTGGGCGCCGCCGAGGTCGTCGGTGACGACGGCGACGTCGTCGATCGCCTCCGGGCGCTCGTGCAGCAGCACGACCCGGGCGTCCCACGCCTCGATCTCCGCGGCGGCCTGGTCGTTGAGCGCGTGGCTGACCAGGATCAGGCCGGAGACCCGCATCCCGAGGAAGGCCCGCAGGTAGTGGACCTCGCGCTCGGCGATGTAGTCCGTGTTGCCGACGAGCACCATCTTCCCGCGCTCGGAGGCGGCCTGCTCGACCGCGTGCGCCATCTCGCCGAAGAACGGCTGACGGGCGTCCGGGATGATCAGGCCTATGAGGTCCGTGCGCCGCGAGGCCATCGCCTGGGCGACCCGGTCCGGCCGGTACCCCAGCTCCTTGATCGCGGCGAGGACGCGCTCGCGCGTGGCCGGGGCGACCGGCCGGGGTCCGTTGTTGATGACATAGCTGACGACGGCGGTGGACGTCCCCGCCAGCCGCGCCACATCATCCCTGGTTACCTTGGCCACGCGCGGAGTCTACGCGGATATACCCGGTACGGGCAGGGCGTATCACACCTTGGATTCCGCCGCTTCCGCGGTGTCCGTCCTCTCCTTGGCGTCCTCCGCGGCGCGGGCCGGCTTCTCGGGCTTCTCGGGAGTGACGAACCGGTAGCCGACGTTGCGGACGGTGCCGATCAGCGATTCGTGCTCGGGGCCGAGTTTGGCGCGCAGACGCCGTACGTGGACGTCGACCGTGCGGGTGCCGCCGAAGTAGTCGTAGCCCCAGACCTCCTGGAGGAGCTGGGCGCGGGTGAAGACCCGGCCGGGGTGCTGCGCGAGGTATTTGAGCAGTTCGAATTCCTTGAAGGTCAGGTCGAGGACCCTGCCCTTGAGTTTCGCGGAGTACGTCGCCTCGTCGACCGACAGGTCGCCGTTGCGGATCTCCATCGGGGAGTCGTCGTTGACGATCTGCTGGCGGCCCATGGCGAGGCGCAGGCGCGCCTCCACCTCGGCCGGGCCCGCGGTGTCCAGGAGGACGTCGTCGATGCCCCAGTCCGCGGTGACGGCGGCCAGGCCGCCCTCGGTCACGACCAGGACGAGGGGGCAGCCGGGGCCGGTGGAGCGCAGCAACTGGCACAGGCTGCGGACCTGCGGGAGGTCGCGCCGGCCGTCGACCAGGATCACGTCGGCGCCGGGGGTGTCGACGAGGGCGGGGCCCTCCGCGGGCGCCACCCGCACGTTGTGCAGCAGCAGGCCGAGGGCGGGGAGCACCTCCGTCGACGGCTGGAGTGCGTTGGTCAGGAGCAGCAGAGAGCTCATCGCACCCCACCGGCCCGGGTCGTCGTTCGCTCGTGCACGGTTCGCTCGCCCATAACGTCTGGTTCCTCCTCGGTCCCTGCGAGGACGTTTACGGCATTGCTGCGTGCGTTCGACGGCCCGTACACCGGCGGTTTCCCGCGTTCGTATACAACGCTTCCGAAAGCACAAAAGGACCCGGGGGCTTCACTGCCCGAGTCCTCTTCGCAGCAGAATAGCCGACATGAGCACCGGTCCGGCAGGTCATGTGGCGCGATCCACCGATCGATCCACCATTCGTCCATATTCCGAGACGGCTGATGCAACACGGGGCGGTAAGCCTTTGCGGACGTTTCTGCGTACTGCGGACGGGGTGGCGATCGATTCCGTATACGAACCGGGGACCGCTTCTTCCGGCGATCTCGTCTTCGTGGTCGCGCACGGGTTCACCGGGGACGCGGACCGGCCGCACGTGCGGCGGGCGGCACGGGCCTTCGCGCGGTACGGCGGTGTCGTGACGTTCTCCTTCCGGGGGCACGGGGCGTCGGGCGGGCGGTCGACCGTGGGGGACCGGGAGGTGCTCGACCTCGCGGCGGTGGTGGGGTGGGCGCGTGGACTGGGGTACGCGCGGGTGGCCACCGTCGGGTTCTCCATGGGCGGCTCGGTGGTGCTGCGGCACGCCGCGGTCGGCCGGGACACCCGGGTCGACGCCGTCGTCTCCGTGAGCGCGCCCGCGCGGTGGTTCTACCGGGGGACCGCCCCCATGCGGCGGCTGCACTGGCTGGTGACCCGGCCGTCCGGGCGCCTGGTGGGACGGTACGGACTGCGGACGCGGATCCACCACCGGCAGTGGGACCCGGTGCCGCTGTCGCCCGTCGAGGCGGTGCCGCGGATCGCGCCCACGCCGTTGCTGATCGTCCACGGGGACCAGGACGGGTACTTCCCGCTCGATCACCCGCGGATGCTGGCGGCCGCCGCCGGGGAGCACGGGGAGCTGTGGGTCGAGGCCGGCATGGGGCACGCGGAGAACGCGGCGCCCCAGGCGCTGCTGGAGCGGATCGGGGACTGGGTGGCGGGCCGGGCGGGCTAGCCTGAGGTGTTCGTCGTCGACCGATTGAGGATCAGCAGATGGCAAAGGTCACGGTGCGGTACTGGGCCGCAGCCAAGGCCGCGGCCGGGGTGGCCGAGGAGGCGTACGAGGCGGCCACGCTCGCCGGAGCGCTCGACGCGGTGCGCGGGCGGCACCCCGGTGAACTCGCGCGCGTGCTGCTGCGGTGCTCGTTCCTCGTCGACGGTGATCCCGTGGGGAAGCGCGCGCATGAGACGGTACGGCTGGCCGACGGCGGCACGGTCGAGGTGCTTCCGCCGTTCGCAGGAGGGTGAGCGATGACGAACCAGCCGTACGGGGCGTACGACCCGTCGTACCAGGATCCGCGGCAGGACGCTGCCCAGGGCGTGTGGCCCGGGCAGCAGGCGTACGAGGATCCGTACGCGGACCAGCAGTACACGCAGCAGTGGCAGGGACAGACGTGGGAGACGCAGATGCAGCCGCCGGTGGCGGCGGCTCCGGCGGCACCGGTGGCACCGGAGCCGGTTCCGTCGGCTCCGGACCCGGCTCCGGCCGCTCCTGAGGCCGGGCCCGCGTACGGGCCGGCCACGCTGGCCGGGAACTCGCGCGTCACCGACGCGCAGCGGGCGCGGGCCGAGGGGCGGTCGCCGATCATCGAGCCCGGGATGCAGCCGGCGGCGCTCACCGCGCTGCTGGGGCTGTTGCTGGCGGGCGGGGCGGCACTGGGGACGTACGCGCTGCTGGTG
>NZ_NCTE01000369.1:0-2598 GCF_002114215.1 Streptomyces sp. 13-12-16
GCCGCGACCCGCCGCGCGGCGAGCGCGACCGGCTTGCGCGCCAGCATCCCGTCGCCGTCGGTGACGTGGTCGCGCACCTTGGCGGAGGCGAGGACGAGGGAGACGGCCGCCGCGAGCCGCGCGCCCTCACCGTGCGCGACGGACGCGGTGCGCATACCGCGCAGCGGGCACGGTCCGGCGGTGCGCCGTCCCGTGCCCGGGTGTTCCGCCTGAGCCTCCGTCAGGACGGACATGAGGAGCCCGTCGTAGTTGGTGACGATCCGCGCGAGCTGCCCGTGGTCCCCGCGCAACGCGAGGCACAGCCCGCACAGATGGGCCATCCACTGGGCGGTGAGCTTCTCCCCGAGCCGGTGCCGACACGGCCTGACCATTCCGAACACGACGTTCCCCCGTGCAGTTGTACGACGTTCAGCGGCGGCATCGTATCGGCCACGGCGTTCACCCGTACGTACCCTTCCTCACCCGTACGCCGGGAAGAATCATATTTCACTCACAGTCAGCAGCCGTTTACACCAGGACCCTTGGGAAACCCGGACTCTCGACGGATCAGCTGTGCACCAGTACCGTCACAAACCCCCCGCGCGGCGTCTATCCACTTGGCGCGACGTCCGCATCATGGACGACCATAGGGATGCGGAAAGCAGACAAGACCGCTGTGAGAGGAGGCGTCCATGGGATCGGTACGCAAGGCGAGTGCCTGGCTCGGCCTCGTCGACGACAACGAAGACGAGCGTTACTACGACGACGACTACTCCGACGGGACCGAGCCCGGCGAGGCCTGGGTCACCGATCCGCGGGTCAAGGTGGCCGCGGACGTCGCCGAGGAGAGGGGGCGCCGGATCGGCACGGTCACCCCGGACAGCTTCCGGGACGCCCGCGCCATCGGCGAGCTGTTCCGCGAGGGCGTGCCCGTCATCATGAACCTCACGGCCATGGACGCCGGGGACGCCAAGCGCGTCGTCGACTTCGCCGCGGGCCTGATCTTCGGTCTGCGCGGTTCCATCGAGCGGGTGTCGAACCGGGTGTTCCTGCTCAGCCCGGCCGACACCGAGGTCGTCAGCGGTGAGCCGGCCGCGCACCGGTCGGACGGCTTCTTCAACCAGAGCTGAGGCAGGGCCGCTCACCGGCCCTGCCTCCCCCGGAGGCTCACCGGAAGGCGTCGAGCCCGGTGAGCGCCTTGCCCAGCACGAGCTGGTGCATCTCCACGGTGCCCTCGTAGGTGAGCACCGATTCCAGGTTGGTCGCGTGCCGCATCACCGGGTACTCGAGCGAGATCCCGTTGGCACCGAGGATCGTCCGCGCCGTGCGGCAGATGTCGATGGCCTCGCGGACGTTGTTGAGCTTGCCGAAGCTGACCTGCTCGGGACGCAGGCGGCCGGCGTCCATGCGCCGCCCCAGATGGTGGGCGAGCAGAATCCCCTTGTGCAGTTCGACCGCCATGTCGGCGAGCTTGGCCTGGGTCAGCTGGAACCCCCCGATGGGCCGCCCGAACTGCTCCCGTGACTTCGCGTAGTCGACCGCCGCCTCGAAGGAGCTCCGCGCGGCGCCCATCGCGCCCCAGACGATCCCGTACCGGGCGTGCGAGAGACAGCTGAGCGGCCCCTTGAGGCCGGTCACCTCGGGCAGCACGGCGTCGGCGGGCAGTCGTACGTCGTCGAGGACCAGCTCGCTGGTGACGGAGGCGCGCAGCGACCACTTGTGCTTGATCTCGGGCGCCGAGAAGCCGGGGGTGTCGGTGGGCACGACGAAGCCGCGGATCCCGTCCTCGGTCCCCGCCCACACCACGGCGACCCCGGCCACGGAGCCGTTGGTGATCCACATCTTGCGCCCGTTGAGCACCCAGTCCCCGCCGTCGCGCTTGGCGTGGGTGCGCATCGAGGCGGGGTCGGAGCCGTGGTCGGGTTCGGTGAGCCCGAAGCATCCGATGACCTCGCCGGACGCCATCCGGGGCAGCCACCGCTGCTTCTGCTCCTCGCTGCCGAAGCGGTGGACGGCGTACATGGCGAGCGAGCCCTGCACGGAGACCAGCGAGCGGATACCGGAGTCGGCCGCCTCCAGCTCCAGACAGGCGAGCCCGTACTGGACGGCGCTCGCGCCCGCGCAGCCGTAGCCGTCGAGGGACATGCCGAGCGCACCGATCCCGCCGAGCTCCCGGGCCAGCTCCCGGATGCCGGGCAGCTCGCCCTTCTCGTACCAGTCGGCGACGTACGGGAGCACGCGGTCGGCGGCCCAGGCGCGCACGGTGTCCCGGACGGCCAGGTCCTCCGGCTCCAGCAGGTCGTCGAGGCCGAGGGGGTCGGCGGGGTCGAAGGGGGGCAGCTTCGCGGACGCGGACATGGGGACACCCTCCGGGAACGACAAAACTAGCAGTGCTAGTTACGGCTCTGGGCCGACGTTACGCCGCAGTCTCCCGCACGTCCACCCTGCCCTCCCAGCCGTGCGGCGCCGGTCACGCGACCACGCGGTCCGGGGTGAGCGGTGACCGCCGCGAACACCGACGGCACTCAGCCGTCACGTACGGCGTCCGCCCCTCGGCCGGCGGTGGACGGGTGGCGCGCGGCCGGGAGGCCGAGGCGGTCACACCGAGACACGGGACTC
>NZ_NCTE01000369.1:2943-7067 GCF_002114215.1 Streptomyces sp. 13-12-16
GAGGCCGGGCGCGTAGGCCGCGTTCATGACGCTGCCGAGGAGCGCGATCCCCATGCCGGCGCCGAGCTGGTAGGAGGTCTCGCCGATGGCCGCCGCCCCGCCGGCCCGGTCCGGCGGCGCCTCGCTCAGCATCGACTCGTACGCCCCGAACAGCGTGGTCTCCAGGCCGAAGCCGAGCAGGACGAAACCGGTCAGCAGCAGCGGCCAGTCGTCCTGTCCGCCCATCGCGGTCAGGACCACCACCGCGGCGGCCGTCAGGCAGAACCCGGAGCAGACCATGCGGCGCGGGCCGAACCGGCGCAGCATCCGCGCGCCCGCCAGGCCCGCCGCCATCGCCGCGACCGTCAGCGGCAGCAGGCGCAGCCCGGTCTCCAGCGGGGAGAGTCCGAGCACGAGCTGGAGGTACTGGGCCGCGATCAGTTCCAGGCCCACCAGGGCGAGCATCGCCAGCACGATGCACCCCACCGACGTACTGAACGCCGGCCGGGCGAACATCCGCAGGTCGACCAGCGGATGCGTACGGCGTCGCTGCCGGCGTACGAAGGCGGTCAGCAGTCCGGCGCCCACGAGCAGCGGCAGCACGGTCCACACGCCGGCGGCGGAGGCGCCGGCGGCGGAGGCGCCGCCGAGCCGCTTCACGCCGAGGACCACCGCGAACAGTCCGGCGGCGGCCATCAGCGCGCCGGCCACGTCCCAGGGGCCGTCGTCCGTGCCCTTCGACTCGGGCAGCAGGAGCCGCCCGACCGGGAGGCTGACCAGCATCAGCGGGATGTTGACCAGGAACACCGAGCCCCACCAGAAGTGCTCCAGCAGGAAGCCGCCGAGCAGGGGGCCGACCGCCGCGCCCACGGCGGCGACCGCGCTCCAGATGCCGATGGCGAGGGCCCGCTCGCGCCGGTCCGGGAAGACCTGGCGCAGGATCGACAGCGTCGCCGGCATGATCATCGCGCCGCCGACGCCGAGCAGCGCCCGCGCCACGATCAGCACCTGGGCGCTGTCCGCGAGGGCCGCCATGCCGGAGGCGACGCCGAACAGGGCGTAGCCGAGCAGCAGGACGCGTCTGCGGCCGATCCGGTCACCGAGGGTGCCGAAGAGGATCAGCAGCGAGGCGCAGACCAAGGGGTAGGCGTCGACGATCCAGAGCAGCTCCATCGCGCCGGGCCGCAGGTCCTCGGTGACGGCGGGGACCGCGACGTGCAGCACGGTGGCGTCGACGGCGACCAGCAGCAGGCTGGCGCAGAGGACGACGAGCACCACCCAGCGGTTGGCACCGGCCCCGGCCGCCCGACGGCGCAGCGCGGCGGCCGTGGTCGTCCCGGACATGTACGTACCTCCCAGATGTTCCCTCGCGATCGGCGGGCTCACGGGGTCGGGGACTCCCCCGTGACTCGGCCGGAGAGGAGCGGTGGTCTCCGGCCCGCGCAGCGAACGGCGAGTGACACGTCAGAGTACGCGAGTGGGAGCCGGGGTCGAATGGCGGACGTCTCACAGCTCCGGCGGATCGGTGTGGCGTACACCACTTCCCCGTCGGGGCCACACGCCCCCGCCGGGCGGGCCGATTCCCCTCCGGGTCGATAATCGGGCGCGTGAACGATCTCGACACGCGCGCCGTCCCGGCCCGCTCCGGGGCGCTGCGCCGGGCCGCGCCGGCGCTCCTCGGGTACGCCGCCGTGCGTGCCCTGGGCCTGGTCGCGCTGGCCCTGTGGAGCGGGGCGCGCGGCAAGGACGCGTACACCCTGCTGACCGCCCGCTGGGACTCGCTCTGGTACACGAGGGTCGCCGAGCTGGGGTACGGCTACGAGGTGCGGCTGCCCAACGGGGACGTGCACTCCAACCTGGCGTTCTTCCCGCTGCTCCCGTGGCTGGAGCGGCTGGTGGCGGCGGTGTCGCCGCTGTCGTACGCCGACGGGGGCTTCGTGGTGAGCGTGCTCGCCTCGCTCGCGGCGGCCTGGGGGATCTTCGCGGTGGCCGACCACGTGTACGGGCGCCGGGCCGGGGTCTGCGCGGTGCTCCTGTGGGCGGTGCTGCCGGTCGGGATCGTGCAGTCGATGGCCTACAGCGAGTCCCTGTTCACCGCGCTCGCCGCGTGGTCGCTGTACGCCGTGCTGACGGGGCGCTGGGTGACGGCGGGCGTCCTGGCGGGCCTGGCGGGGCTGACCCGTCCGGTGGGGCTGGCGGTGGTAGCGGCGGTGTGGGCGGCGGGCATCGCCTCGTTCCTGCGAGAACGGACCTCCGCGCGGGAGCACGTCTCCGAGCGGGAGCACGCCTCCGCGCGGGAACGGATCTCTGAGCGAGAACACGTCTCCGAGCAGGGGCACGCCTCCGCGCGGGAACACGCCTCCGCGCGAGACCGCTCCTCCCCCGCGCGGGAGCGGACTTCTTTCGCGCGGGATCGCAGCGCGGTGCCGGAGGGCGGCGCGCGGGCCGGGGAACGCGCCGGCGCGCCCGGGATCGCCCGGCGCACGCAGGCACCTGAGGGCGCCCCGTGTGCGACGGACACCTCCGGTGTGCGCCTGCGCCGGGTGCTCGGCATGCTCCTCGCGCCCCTCGGAGCCGCCGGTTACGTCCTGTGGGTCGGGCACCGGACCGGCGACGGGCCGCTGGGGTATCTCGACGTGCAGGCCGGCTGGCGGAACGGGTTCGACGGGGGTTACGCCTTCGCCCGCTTCGTCGCCGACAAGTTCACGTCGTTCCCGTCCGCTCTGGCGGGCCTCGGGCTGGTGGTCGGCGTCGGTCTCGTGGTGTGGCTGTACGTCGTCTGCGTACGGCAGCGCCAGCCCCTCCCCCTGCTGGTGTACGCCGGGGTCGTCACCGCGCTCGCCCTGTGCGCGTCGAGCTACTTCGGCTCGAAACCGCGGCTGCTGCTGCCCGCCTTCCCCCTGCTGCTGCCCCTCGCCCTGGCCCTGGCCCGGCTGCGTACGCCCAGGTCCGCGCCGGTCGTGGGGGCGGTCGCGGCGGCCTCGGCGGTCTACGGGGCCTTCTGGCTGAACGGCTCCGGCCCGCCCTGACCCGGCCCGTCCCGCCCGGAGCGGCCGATGAGCTCCGAGGAAATTCCGCACCAGCCCCCGGTGAACGAATTCAAAAGCGCGATAAAACCCTCCCCCGGAATGATCAAAGGAATTGAAGTCCGCAGTATCCGGGGTTTGTGGATTCGCCGGAGATAAAGACCCTGCTGAGAGGAATGCCACATCACATCGTCATCACAAAGAGGCTGATTCGACGGGGTTCCGCGCTCACTCGCTGTAACGTCGATTGGGTGCGTACCGAACCGAAGCCCACCCGCCTGGACCGGGTGTTCGCGAGGCTGGATCGTGAGCCGGAGCGACCGGCTCACGTCGGCATGCCGCGAATGAGCCGGCACCGGATGGTGCTGTTCGGCGCCGCCCTGGCCTTCTACCTGGCGATCGTGTGGGCCGTGGTGATCACCTCCTGGCTGGTCCGGCTGGACTGGCAGGTGATGTTCTTCCGCCCCTACCAGCAGTGGCCCGAGATCCACGCCTTCGTCGACTACTACGTGGTCCTCGGCCAGCGCGGCCCGACGGCGGTGATGGTGGCGGCCTGGCTGGGCTGGCGCTCCTGGCGGCAGCACACCCTGCGTCCGCTGCTCGCCCTCGGCGTCTCCCTGCTGCTGCTCAACGTCACCGTCGGCGCCGCGAAGTACGGCATGGGGCGCCTCGGACCGCACTACGCGACCGAGATCGGCTCGAACGAGATGTGGCTCGGCGGCGACATATTTCCCAGCGGCCACACCGCCAACGCCGTGGTGACCTGGGGGATCCTGGCCTACCTGGCCTCCACCCCGAGAGCGCGCCGCTGGCTGTCCGCGCTGTCGGCCGTGACCTCGCTCGGTGTGGGGCTGTCCACCGTCTACATCGGGACCCACTGGCTGAGCGATGTGGTCCTGGGCTGGGTCGCGGGCCTGCTGATCCTGCTGGCGCTGCCCTGGTTCGAGCCGGTGATCGCCCGTGCGGAGGCCCGGATCTTCGCCCTGCGCGCCCGCTGGCTGACGCCTCGGGGAGACGCGGCGGAGGCCGGCCCGTCCGGGCGGCCCGTCGTGCTCAGGCCGCTCCCCGGCCGCGCGGGCACGGCCCCCGAGCCGGTTCCCACGGGCCGCCCGGCCTCCC
>NZ_NCTE01000370.1 GCF_002114215.1 Streptomyces sp. 13-12-16
CGTCGCGCTGGGCCGCCGGATGCTGTGGCTGTCGCGGCGCGACGGGGAACGGCCCAGGCTCCCCGGCGGGCGCCGCCCGTACGTGCGCGCCCCGCTGCCCTCCCGGCCGGTGACCGTGGACTACGACCGGGACGGGGAGACGCTGCTGCTCGACGAGGGCCGCATCTCCCCGGTGCCGCACGGGGCCTGGGACTTCGAGGCCGGCGGTGTCCGGGTGCTGGAGCGGTGGTTCGCGGCCCGCACGGAGCCGGCCGAGCCGGGCACCCTGGCCGCGATCGGGCCGGCCGGCTGGCCCCAGGCCTGGACCTCGGAGCTCCTGGAACTGATCACGGTCCTCGCCCTGCTGGCCGAACTGCGCCCGGAGCAGGGGGAGCTGACGGACGCCGCCCTCCCCGACCCGGTCACACCGGCCGAGCTGCGCGCGGCGGGCGTGCTCCCGGTGCCGCCCTCCGCACGCCGCCCCGCCTCGGTGCTGGACGCCCACGAGGAGGGGCCGGAGGGCCAGCTCGCGCTGCTCTGAGGGTCAGCCGCGGGGCTCGAAGCCGTCCAGCACCCGGCCGAGCGCCCGCTCGAACACCGCCTCCAGGTCGATCGGCCCGGCGTCCTCCGCGAAGGCGGCCGCCATCCGCGGGTACTCACCGCTGGCGATCCGGCCGCCCAGATAGGCGATCCGGACCGCGTCCTCCTCCTCCTGCGACCAGGGCAGCGAACGGGTCCGCTCGGCGGTGGCCAGTTCGTTGGGGACGTAGGGACCGGGGAGCGTGTCCGGACAGCCCAGGCAGTGCTCGAAGTAGCGCAGGGAGTTGGGGCTGAAGCCGTAGACCGTTGACCGCTCCCCTCCTTGACGGGAGGGGATTCCTGGCTCAGGCTGCCTCCCGGAGCGGCGCTCCGGGAGGTCTTGCGCCCTCGACACCAGCCGGGTCCAGACCTGCCCGGCCAAGCACCACACGGGCGGAGTTCTTGTCCCTCGAGGAGACAGCTCCGCACGCGGTGCAGGTGTAAATGCGTTCCGACAGCGGCAGGGCGTGCTTGGCTCTCGCTCCGCACCTGGCGCAGTCCATGGTGGTGTGCGCGGGATGCACCAGACGCACATCTCGGCCGTGCTTGCGGCCCATCTCGACCAGGGCCTGCTTGGTGGCGCCGATCGCGGCGTCGGCTGCCTTGCGCGCCATCGACGTTCTGGCGAGGAACTTGGGCCGGAAGTCCTCCACCGCGATCACGTCATGGTCGCGCACCACGCGCTTGGCCCATTTACGGGCGGTGTCCTGCCGCTGCCGGGCGATCTTCGCGTACGTTTTCGCCCGCCACCGCTTCGCCTCCCGGTACCCCTTCGACGCGGTCTGCCCCTTCTTCGGTTTGCGGCGGGCCATCATCCGGTCGTAACGGGAAAGCTTCTGTTGAGCCCTGTGTCCGTGTCGGGGGTGGGGCAGGTCGTGGGCGTCCGATGTGGTGGTGGCGGTCTCCCTCACGCCCCAGTCGACACCGATCACCGCACCGGTGGGTGGGAGCGGTTCATACGAGGCGGGGACGACGAACGAGGCGTACCAGTGCCCGACACCGTCGCGGTACACCCGCACGCTCGACGGCTCGGCCGGGAGGGGACGCGACCAGACCACGGTCAGGACAATCCCGCCCGCCAGATGCAGCCGCCCGTCCTTGAGACGGAAGCCGCGCCGCGTGTAGTTCAGGCTCGGGTCCGCCCCGCGCTTCTTCTTGTGCCGGGGCATTCCGGCCCGCCGCCCGAGCGGCAGCCGGTTCCTGATGTCCTTGATGGCTTTGGTTCGGGAGGCTGCGAAGTCACGGATGGTCTGCTGCTGCGGCACCGAAGCCCCCTCGGTCAGCCACGGCGTCACCGAGCGGGCCTTGGTCAACATCCCGTCCAGCCGGGCCGGACCGCACGTCTCCCCCTCGGCATGGGCCTTCCGGGAGCGGGCCACGCACTCGTTCCACAGCCACCGACACCGCCCCCACTCCCCCTCCAACCCCACCCGCGCGGTAGCCGACACCCGCAACCGATACGTATACCGGGCACGCTCCGCCTCCCTCACTGCCCGCACCTCCGCCTCTGCCCCGATCAGCCGACTTCCGCTCCATTGACCGTACGCACGAGCCCCGCACACCCGCACACCCTTTCCATCGCCACCACCCCGACCGGCGAACAATGGAACATGCGCTCGCATTCGCCCGACTCCGCGGTCGGCTGTCGGAGCACGCCTCGCCCGCCCTGGGTGCAGCGACGCTCCGCGCAACTGATACGGGAGGCGTTCCTCCACCGCGTGAACGGCGTATCTCCTCGCATGAGACCAGGTGACATCGTCCTTGGCAGCCATGGCTGGAGGTGCATCAGCGCGCGGGGGTGATGGACCAGCCGGATCACGTCAGGCTCCGGTCACCACCTGGTCCCCGCAGTTCAGATTCCGACGGCGGGGCTGCCGGACGGGCTGCGCACGGTCGCGGAGTGGAACCCGATCAGCGCGGTGGCGACGGCGCTGCGGGACCTGTTCGGCAACGCGCCCGTACCCGACGGGGCGGCCTGGCCGGTGGCGCATCCCGTCGCGGGGTCACTGGGGTGGTGCGCGGTGCTGCTCGTGGTGTTCGTACCTCTGGCGGTACGGCAGTACGGGCGCGGAAGGGGGTGAGGCTCCCGGCTCGAATGTCAGGTCCCTGCCAGGGTGGAGCCGACCGGGGTGCCCCCGGAGCACTGCCGGGTGGGAACGGGGGCGCCGGCATGGGGAGGTGCCGGTGTCGGGTCGGGCGCCGGAGGGCCGCCGCGCGCCGTGGGGATGACGGACGGGGCGGGGCGCCGCGCCGGGACGGAGGTGGACCGTCCGGGCGCTGGCGCTACCGGCTGCCGAACAGGGAGCGGCGCAGCCGACGCAGCGGGGCGAAGAGCGAGACGCGGCTCGCTCG
>NZ_NCTE01000371.1 GCF_002114215.1 Streptomyces sp. 13-12-16
CGCGCAGCGCGGCCAGGTCCTTGGGGGTGGGTACGCCCTTGGCCGTGGCCGCCCGTTCGGCGGTGCCGTTGTGCCCGGCGGCCGGGTGCTGCGGCTCCTCGACGGTCCGCTCGGCCGTCGCGCCGGGTGCGGACTCCGGCAGCGGGGCGGAGAGGATCGCGGCGATCTCGGGCCGCGGCACGGGCGGCGGGGCGCACACCCCGGTGTGCTCCTTGGCCCGTACGGCCCGGGTGATCCACGCCCGGTCCAGCACCCGGCGCTCGTCGGCCTCGGCGACCAGGTCCTCGGACTGGTTGTAGTCGCCGTCGGCGGCCTGCACGGCCCACAGGTGCACGGCGACGCCGTGTTCCTTGGCGGCCATCATGCCGGGCAGCAGGTCACCGTCCCCGGTGACCAGGACGATGTCGGAACAGGCCCGGTTGCGGGCCAACTCGGTCAGCTCGGCGTGCATCGCGGCGTCGACGCCCTTCTGCGCCCAGCGGCCGTCGCTGCGGGTCAGCGCGCCGAGCCGGACGGTGACCCGGGGCATCACGCGCAGCCTGCGGTGCTCGGGCTGAGGGACGCGGTCGGGGGCACCGTCGAACCAGTAGATGCGCAGCAGCGGCTGACGCGTGTCGGACTCGGCGCGCTCCCGCAGCCCCTGGATGAGGGCCGCGTGATCGACGGTGATGCGGGACCGCGACGGTTCCCCGGCGAGGAGACTGGCGGCGGCCCCCAGCAGATACCCGGCGTCCACCAGGACGATGCAGCGGTCCACGCGGTCCACCCTCTTTCCGGGAGGTTTGCTTCGGGCTTGCTTCGAGTCTGCCCGACCACGCCGGGGTTAACGGCCCGAACTCGATCTTCGGCGTGGCGTTTCCACACTTCCTCCCCGATCACCCCGGTCACACACGGTAATTGTCCAACATGCGTCCGTTGTCGGGCTATGTGAATCTGGTCCCGGCCCTGGCCCCTAGTCCCCCACAGGAGGCATCACCATGGCCAAGAACAAGAACCGTGACCGTAAGCAGCCGCAGGCCGAACGCGCCCAGCGGGCGGCGCAGGTGTCCACGATGGAGACGCCGGACGAGCAGCGCACCACACAGGCCGTGCCCGGCGATGTCGGCCAGGGCAAGGGTCGGCAGAAGCGCTTCGGCCACAACTGACGCCTTCACGACGGCCCGTTGCGGCCCGGGAACGTGAAGACCCGGGCGCATGAAGGCCCAGGCACACGAAGAGGGGCGCACCCACCACAGGGTGCGCCCCTCACGCGCGTCGGCCGGGCCCGCCCGCTAGCCCGCCAGGCAGGACGGTCCGAGAAGGACCTTCAGGTCGCCGAACAGGGCCGGGTCCGGCTTCACCCGGTGCCGGTCCAGGCGCAGCACCGTCGTCTTCGTCGGCCCCTGAAGCTTGATCCGCACCTCGCTGTCGCCCTTGTGGTGGGTGAGGATCTCACCGAGCCGGCTGACCATCGGCGGGGTCACGCGGGTGGCCGGGATGGTGAGCACCACGGGCGCGTTGGTGCCGGCGTTGGACAGGTCGGGGACCATCAGCTCCATCGCGACCAGCCGCGGCACGTCCTCCCGCTTGTCGAGCCGGCCCTTGACGAACACCACGGCGTCCTCGACGAGTTGCGTCGAGACGAGCTGGTACGTCGCCGGGAAGAACATGCACTCGATGGAGCCCGCGAGGTCCTCCACGGTGGCGATCGCCCAGGCGTTGCCCTGCTTGGTCATCTTGCGCTGGAGGCCCGAGATGATGCCGCCGATGGTGACCACCGCGCCGTCGCCGAAGTCGCCGCCGGTGAGCTGGGAGATGCCCGCGTCGGCCTTGTCGGACAGCACGTGCTCCAGGCCGAACAGCGGGTGGTCGGAGACGTAGAGCCCGAGCATCTCGCGCTCCTGGGCTAGCAGGTACGTCTTGTCCCACTCGTCGTCGGTGAAGGTGACGTCGAGGCCGAAGCCGGGCTCGCTGGTCTCCTCCTCGCCCATGCCGCCGAAGAGGTCGAACTGGCCCTCGGCCTCCTTGCGCTTGACCGCGACCACGTTGTCGATCATCGGCTCGTAGTGGGCGGTGAGGCCCTTGCGGGTGTGCCCCAGCTCGTCGAAGGCGCCGGCCTTGATCAGCGACTCCGTGGTGCGCTTGTTGCAGACGACCGCGTCGACCTTGTCGAGGTAGTCCGGGAAGGAGGTGTACTTCCCCTTGGCCTTGCGGCACTTGATGATCGACTCGACCACGTTGGTGCCGACGTTGCGCACGGCCTCCAGGCCGAAGAGGATCACGTCGTCGCCCTGGGCGGCGAAGTTGTGCACCGACTCGTTGACGTTCGGCGGGAGCACCTTGATGCCCATGCGGCGGCACTCGTTGAGGTAGATCGCCGACTTGTCCTTGTCGTCCTTCACCGAGGTGAGCAGCGCGGCCATGTACTCGGCCGGGTAGTTCGCCTTGAGGTAGGCGGTCCAGTAGGACACCAGTCCGTACGCGGCGGAGTGCGCCTTGTTGAAGGCGTAGCCGGCGAAGGGCACCAGCACGTCCCACAGGGCCTGGATGGCCTCGTCGCTGTAGCCGTTCTTGCGGGCGCCGGCCTGGAAGATGGTGAAGTTCTTCGCCAGTTCCTCGGGCTTCTTCTTGCCCATCACGCGGCGGAGGATGTCGGCCTCGCCGAGCGAGTAGCCGGCGATGATCTGGGCGGCCTTCTGCACCTGCTCCTGGTAGACGATCAGGCCGTAGGTGACCGCGAGGACCTCTTCGAGCGGCTCCTCCAGCTCCTTGTGGATCGGGGTGATCTCCTGGAGCTTGTTCTTGCGCAGCGCGTAGTTGGTGTGCGAGTCCATGCCCATCGGGCCGGGACGGTAGAGCGCGGAGACGGCGGAGATGTCCTCGAAGTTGTCCGGCTTCATCAGCCGCAGCAGCGAGCGCATCGGTCCGCCGTCGAACTGGAAGACGCCGAGGGTGTCGCCGCGCTGGAGGAGTTCGAAGGTCTTCGGATCGTCGAGCGGCAGGCCCAGCAGGTCCAGGTCGACGCCCTTGTTGGCCTTCACCATCTTGACGGCGTCGTCCATGATGGTCAGGTTGCGCAGGCCGAGGAAGTCCATCTTCAGCAGGCCCAGCGACTCGCACTGGGGGTAGTCCCACTGCGTGATGGTCACGCCGTCGGTGTGCCGTACCCAGATGGGGGCGTGGTCGACGATGGGTTCGCTGGACATGATCACGCCGGCGGCGTGCACGCCCATCTGCCGGACCAGGCCCTCGACGCCCTTGGCGGTGTCGATGACCTTCTTCACGTCCGGCTCGTTCTCGTACATCGACCGGATCTCGCCGGCCTCGCTGTAGCGGGGGTGCGAGGGGTCGGTGATGCCGTTCAGGTCGATGCCCTTGCCGAGGACGTCGGCGGGCATCGCCTTGGTGAGGCGGTCGCCCATCGCGTACGGGTAGCCCAGCACGCGCGCGGAGTCCTTGATGGCGTTCTTCGCCTTGATCTTGCCGTAGGTGCCGATCATGGCGACCTTGTCGGCGCCGTACTTCTCCGTCACGTACCGGATCACCTCGACGCGCCGACGCTCGTCGAAGTCGATGTCGACGTCGGGCATGGAGACGCGCTCGGGGTTGAGGAACCGCTCGAAGATCAGTCCGTGCGGGATCGGGTCGAGGTCGGTGATGCCCATGGCGTAGGCGACGATCGAGCCGGCCGCGGAGCCTCGTCCGGGGCCGACCGCGATGCCGTTGTTCTTGGCCCACATGATGAAGTCGGCGACGACGAGGAAGTACCCCGGGAACCCCATCTGGATGATGACGTCCATCTCGTAGTCGGCCTGCTTCTGGCGGTCCTCGGGGATGCCGCCGGGGAAGCGGCGCTCCATGCCGCGGCGGACCTCCTCCTTGAACCAGCTGACCTCGGTGTACCCCTCCGGGATGTCGAACTTGGGCATCAGGTCGCGCTTTTCGAACATGCCCGTGGTGTCGACCATCTCGGCGATCAGCCGGGTGTTGGCGCAGCCCTGCTGCCAGGCGTCCGAGGAGTCGATGGCGTACATCTCGTCGGTGGACTTGAGGTAGTAGCCGGTGCCGTCGAACTTGAAGCGGTCGGGGTCGGAGAGGTTCTTGCCGGTCTGGATGCACAGCAGCGCGTCGTGGGCGGTCGCCTCGTGCGCGTACGTGTAGTGCGAGTCGTTGGTGACCAGGGGCGGGATGCCGAGCTTCCGGCCGATCTCCAGGAGGCCGTCGCGGACCCGGTGCTCGATCTCGATGCCGTGGTCCATCAGCTCCAGGAAGTAGCGGTCCTTGCCGAAGATGTCCTGGTAGTCGGCGGCGGCCTTGAGGGCCTCGTCGAAGTGGCCGAGGCGCAGCCGGGTCTGCACCTCGCCGGAGGGGCAGCCGGTGGAGGCCACGATGCCCTCGGACCACTGGCTGATGGTCTCCTTGTCCATCCGGGGCCACTTCTGCAGCCAGCCCTCGGCGTACGCGTCGGAGGAGAGCCGGAAGAGGTTGTGCAGGCCGGTGTTGTTCACGGCCCACATCGTCTTGTGGGTGTAACCACCGGAACCGGAGACGTCGTCCCGCTTCTGGTGCGGCTGGCCCCACTGGATCTTGCGCTTGTTGCGCCGGGACTCGGGCGCGACGTACGCCTCGATCCCGATGATCGGGGTGACTCCGGCCTTCTGCGCGGAGTGGAAGAAGTCGTACGCCCCGTGCAGGTTGCCGTGGTCGGACATGGCGATGTGCGACATGCCCATTTCATTGCAGGCGTTGAACATGTCCTTCAGCCGCGCGGCACCGTCCAGCAGCGAGTACTGGGTGTGGACGTGCAGGTGCGTGAACGGCGGCTTTGACACGGTGCGGCCTCCAAAGGTGAACGCTGTGGCGCGGAGCGCCCCGATGAGGGGTGGTGGTCGGGTGACGGGAGAACTCTCGGCGACGGGCGGGCGGACGGTCCGGGGGACAGCGTCGAAGTCTATGCCCCGACGCTGACACGCGGAGGCCGCCACGACGTACCTTCGAGCGGGGGCGCGGGCACTCCCGCGCGCCGTCGCACGTTGGATCGGGGGACGGACCAGCCGTCCCGGAACATCCCGCACCTGGAGGCACAAAGCGATGTCGGTACCGCAGCTCAACGACGAGCACCGCGGTGAGGAGATCCTCGCCGTCCTCGACACCGCCTTCGGCGAGCTCCTGGCCGCCGACCCGGCCGCGTTCCGGGTGAAGTTCCGCAAGATGGCGGCCTCGGCGTTCGCCTTCTACCGCGGGACGGCGTGCCTCTTCTACCACGATCTCGACGCCGAGAAGCGGGGCGGTCCGTACCTGGACGAGCGCACCTCGCGGGTGTGGATCCACGGCGATCTCCACGCGGAGAACTTCGGCACGTACATGGACTCCAACGGCCGCCTGGTCTTCAACGTCAACGACTTCGACGAGGCCTACGTCGGCCCCTTCACCTGGGACCTCAAGCGCTTCGCGGCCTCCGTGGCGCTGATCGGCTACGCGAAGGCGCTCAGCGACGAGCAGATCACCGAGCTGGTCACGATCTACGCGGCCGCGTACCGGGAGCGGATCCACGCGCTGGCCACCGGCGCGAAGAGCGACGAGGTGCCGCCGTTCACGCTGGACACCGCCCAGGGGCCGCTGCTCGACGCGCTGCGCGACGCCCGCTCGCTGACCCGGTTCGGGCTGCTGGAATCGATGACGGAGATCCGTGACTTCGAGCGCCGCTTCGCCTCCGGCGGCGGCGCGGTCGAGCTGGACGCCGCCACCCGCTACAAGGTGCTCGCCGCCTTCGACGGCTATCTGGAGACGCTGCCGGACGCCTCGCTGGCCCGTCCGGACTCCTACCGCGTGAAGGACGTCGTGGGCCGCCGCGGCATCGGCATCGGCTCGGCCGGGCTGCCGTCGTACAACATCCTCCTGGAGGGTCACAGCGACGCCCTGGAGAACGACGTGGTGATCTACATCAAGCAGGCCCAGACCCCGGCCGTCTCCCGGCACGTCACGGACCAGGCGATCCAGGACTACTTCCAGCACGAGGGGCACCGCACGGTGATCTCCCAGCGCGCCCTCCAGGCGCACGCCGACCCGTGGCTGGGCTGGACCGAGCTGGACGGCGCGGGGCAGCTCGTCGCCGAGGTCTCGCCGTACGCCGTGGACCTGGACTGGGGCGACATCGACGACCCGGAGGAGATCGCCCTGGTCGTCGCCGACCTCGGCCGGGCCACGGCGACGATGCACGCGGCGGCGGACGACACCTCCGGCGAGTCCCTGGTGCCGTTCTCCACCGAGCGCGCCATCGACGCGGCGATCGCCGCCGACGAGGACTCCCTGGTCCCCCTCCTGGTCGAGTTCGCGCACGACTACGGCGCCCGTGCGCGCGGCGACCACCAGATCTTCCTGGACCTGTTCCGCAACGGCCGGATTCCGGGCCTGTGACCATCCGCACATCCACAGGAACCCTTTAGGGATCCCTTACCGGAGCACGTGACACACTCGTTCCCGCCATGGACATATCCGGAACCCAGCTCAGAGCCGTACGCGCGGCGCTGTTCACGGCAGTCGTCGTGACGCTCAGCGCCGCGTCGCACGTGCTGCTGTCCGGGGTCCCGCTGCCGCTGAACACGGTGGCCGCGATCACCGCCGCCGTGTTCCTCCTGGCGTACGCCCTGGCGGGGCGGGAGCGTTCCTTCGGGCGGATCGCCGCCCTGCTGATCCCGCTGGAGCTGGCCGCCGACACCGTCTTCACCACCGGCCAGCACGTCTGCTACGGCCGGATGGGCGGGCCCGTCGCGGGTCCGCTGCGCTCCGTCGGCTTCGACGTGCTGTGCGGCGACGGCACCAGCGTGGGCGCACCGCTCGCCCGGGCCACCGGGCACGCCGCCGAGGGCGGCGACCGGCTGGCGGCCCTGCTCGCCCAGGCCGACCCGGCG
>NZ_NCTE01000036.1 GCF_002114215.1 Streptomyces sp. 13-12-16
CGTGCGCGTGTCAGGCCGGGGCGTCGTGGCCGCCCCCGGCCGCGGCGGCCTCGTCCACGCGGCCGGCCACCCAGTCCAGGAAGTCCCCGACCGCCGCCCCGGGCAGCGCGGGCGCGGACTCACGGGGGCGTTCGAAGCTGCGCAGCGCGGCCGTGATCAGTGGCCGGAAGTCCGCCTCCGCGGCGGCGACGATCCCGGCCGCCCCGCGTTTGGCGAACCAGTGGCCGGTGCGGCAGTACACCACGGAGCGGCAGCCGTTGAGCACCCGGTTGTCGGCCGTGTGCCCCTCCCCCTCTGCGTGTTCCCGCACGGAGGCGCGGAGCGCGGCGAGCACGTCGGTCCGCTCCGGTGCGGCGATCACGTCCTGTACCGGCCCGCCGAACAGCGGGAGGCCGGCCTGGTGGGCGATGGAACGGTCGAGGACGTACCAGAACGCGGGCCCCTCCCCGGGGTCGTGGCTGACCCGCTCGGGCAGTGACGGTCCGGTGTTGAGGTCCATGAGGTACCCCGCCCCGCCGGACGGGCGGCGGGCGAAATCGGCCGGGTAGACGACCAGTTCCAGTCCGGCCGCGGGGCAGGCCAGGGCGGGGTGGGCCAGCGCCCCGGCCAGTTCGGTCAGGGCGCGCCGGGGAAGCGAGCGGTCCACCACGACGGTCACGTCGACGTCGCTGCGTCCGTGCCGGTAGTCGCCGAGCGCGAGGGATCCGACGGCGAGGACGCTCACCAGGCGGGGGCCGCAGACGGCGCGCGTGCGGTGGACCAGCTCGTCGAGGTAGGGGCGGACCTCGCGGGGCGGGACGGGGGTGCGGTTCATGGGACCAGTGTCGGCCCGCGGATCCGCGGCGCGGCGCGTCAGTTCCACAGTTCGTCGCTGTCGCACACCCGCGCGCCCATGTTGCGCTCCATCATCCGCAGGGCGGCGTCCGCGAGGTCGGCGTGGATGTGGGCGACGGCGTCACGGGGGACGGTCACGTCGAAGTGGCGGATGTGCGCGTCGAGCGACGAGTACAGGACGCACTGCTCCGTGACCTGGCCGCACAGCACGAGCCGGTCGATGCCCTGCTGGTTGAGCAGGTAGCCCAGCGGGGTCTCGAAGAAGACCGAGTGCCGTGCCTTGACGACGAAGAGCGAGGAGTCGTCCGGCAGCAGCGGTTCCACGAGGCGCGCGTGCGGCCCCGACAGGGCCTTGTCGAGCAGTTCGCCGTGGTGGGAGCGCCATTCGCCGAAGTTGTCGTTGACGTAGATCACCGGCACGTCCCGGCGCCGCGCCCGTTCCAGCAGGGCGGAGACGACCGGTACGACCGACTCGGCGGACGGGATCAGGCGGTCGGCGTCCGCATGGTCGTAGGTGTTGATCATGTCGATGACGATCAGCGCGGTCTTGCTCATGTCCCCCGGGTTCCACCCGCGCGGGAGGGTCAGACATGTTTGCTCGCGCGCGACCGTGACGGCCGGGTGTGGAGGCGTACGACGGCCGACCCCCGGAGGTCCGCCCGCGGGGGCCTCGTGTGCCGGGTCCTGGAGTCATCAGGGCCGTCCGGCCCTAGCCCGGCGGGGTTCCGCCGCCGACGATGGAGGAATGATCCAAAGCGATGGCTTCCGGCCGCTCGACCGCCAGGAGTGTCTGCGCCTGCTGGCCAAGGTGCCGGTCGGGCGCGTCGTCTACACCCGGCAGGCGCTGCCCGCCGTCCTCCCCGTCAACTTCGCCCTGGACACGGACGCCTCCGTGGTGCTGTGCACCTCCGCCGCGTCCGATCTGGTCCGGGCGGTCGACGGCGTCGTGGTCGCCTTCGAGGCCGACGACTTCGACGCCGGGAGCCGGTCCGGCTGGAGCGTGGTGGTCACGGGCCGGGCGGCCGTGGTGACCGACCCGGCCGAGCACGAACGCCTGCTGCGGACCGGGCCCCGCTCGTGGATGCCGATGCACGACGGGGTGTTCGTCCGGATCGAGGCCGGGATGGTCACGGGCCGGGAACTCACGGGGCTGCCCGAACCGGGCTGAACCGGTGGCCGCGTACGCGGCCCGCGACGGTCCCGTCGACGCCGGGTCCCGCGGTCCGCGCGGACGGCCGGACGGTCCCGAGGCCGCCGTCCACGGCCCGGCACCGGCCGGCG
>NZ_NCTE01000372.1 GCF_002114215.1 Streptomyces sp. 13-12-16
CGCCGGCCGTGCCCGTCGCGGGTCCGCTCGCGCCCATGGCGCTGCTCGCCGTACGGCGCGGCGCGGGCAACGCCGCCGTGGTGCAGATGCTCCGCCGGGCCGGGCACCCGGGCGCGCAGGCCCCGGTGCAGCGTTCCACCGTGCCCGGCGTGCTGGGTTCCAGCGGGCGGCCGTTGGACGAGGCCGTCCGTACGGACATGGAGTCCCGTCTGGGCGCGGACTTCTCCGATGTCCGGGTCCACGACGACGCCGCCGCCCGGCGTTCGGCCGCCGAGATCGGGGCCCGCGCCTACACCTCGGGCAACCATGTCGTCCTCGGCGACGGCGGGGGCGACCGGCACACCCTCGCCCACGAACTCACTCACGTCATCCAGCAGCGCCAGGGCCCCGTGGCCGGCACCGACCACGGGGACGGGCTGCGGATCTCCGATCCCGCCGACCGCTTCGAGCGCGAGGCCGAGGCGAACGCGCACCGCGCGCTGTCCGGCCGGCCCGCGACCACCCCGGCGGCGGTGCCGGTGCAGCGCGGCGTCCACGAGGGGACCGTACAACGGGCCAGGTCCGCCGAGAACGTCCAGGACGTGTGGACCAACCGTCACTGGGAGCAGGAAGCCGGGGACCTCCCCGCGGTGAGCGCCGGCCCGCCGGGAAACGGCCGGAACCTCACCGTGATCCTCAAGGACGTGGCCAACCAGCTCCTCACGGAACTGGCGGCCCAGAGCGCGGAGGACGGGCAGAAGCAACTGCGGATGTTCCGGACGATGACCGACGAGGAGGCCGACGCGATCCTCGAGTGGCAGGGGGCCGGCAAACGGGAGGGCACCGAGAGCTGGCTGCGCGGGAACCAGGGCGATCCGCAGATCACGAAGAAGTACCACAGGGCCAAGGAGGAACCGGACTCCGCCGTCGGCGCCATGCCGGTCAAGAAGCACCTCGGCGACTGGGACCAGGCGTACGACTACTACGCGCGCAACCACAAGCAGCACTTCGAGACGGCGCGGAGGGCCCCCAACAGCAGGGTCGTCGGCGGCCCGGCGGTCCGCGTACTGGAGTTCACGCTCAAGAAGGGCGCGCACAAACGACTGTTCGACCCTGATTACATGGCGTTGTCCGGTGACACGGGGGCGCCCGCGGCCCTCCGGAAGATCCACGGGGCGCAGAACCGCCAGTTCCCCACGGGTTCCGGCAACGAGGGAAGCCTCACCGGCTACGTCGGCATGAAGCTGGAGGACATCGGGGACTTCAGCCTCAGCCTCGGCTCGAACACCGAGGCCACCCAGTTGCTGTTCCAGCTCTTCGTCCAGGACGTCCGGGACGTGACGAAGCGCGCCGGCCACCGGTGGAACGACGAGACGCAGGAGTACTAGCCGCAGAGGCCCGGCCCGGGCCGCCTCCGGCACGCCCCGCGGGTGGGGAGAAAGACCTCGGTGAAGCCGGATCCCACCATCCGGGGGACGTGAGCATCGGAGGCCTCCCTCGTCACCACCGCTCACACGGGTCGTGCACCGGCCCGTGTGCCCCGGGCCCGGCCGCGGCTGTTCCGGGCCTACTTGCCCATGGCCTGGCGCACGGCGTCCTTGGCGCGGTCCATGAGGGCGGCGACGGGGCCCAGGGCCATGTTCTTCGCCCCGGACTCGACGCCCGGGTGGGGCCGGGTGGGTGCCACCGCCTCGGCGGCCTTGATCGCCTTGGCCATCGAGGCGAGGCCGGCGACGTCGGTGCTGCGGCGGATGTGGGTGAACTCGTAGCGTTCCTCGGCCCGCGCGTGCTCCTGGACGTCCTTGCGCAGCTTCAGCAGCTGGGGCATGAACTTCGGGTCGTCGGTGTCCAGCTCGTCCAGGGCGGCCAGTGTCTCCTTGGCGGCCTTCTCCTCGGCGAGACGGTCCTTCACGACCTGCTCGCCACCGGCGAACCCCTTCCGGGCGAAGGGGTGGACGACCTCCTCCTCGGCGGTCTCGTGCACGGCCAGCAGGCGCACCAGGCGGCGGAAGGCGTCCCGGCGTTCCTCACCCGTGGTCGCCTCGACCTCGTCGAAGAGATTGCGGATGTCACCGTGCTGACGCATCAGCAGGGCGACGACGTCGTCGTCCTCGGCGTGGTCGTCCCCGGCGTGCGGGGTCTTCAGCTCGGACATCTCGGCCTCCCCTACTTCTCGCGCTGCGCGGGGTCGGGGTGCTCGCCCTCGGTCTGCACCCGGTACTCGCGGCCGAACATCTCGTCGTGCTCGGCCATGACCCGGTCGCTGGGGGGTGCCTCCCCGCCGTGGATCTGCTCCTGCATCTGCTCGAACCGCTCGTGCGCCTCGCGCACGTAGCCCGCGCCGAGCGTGGTGAGGTCCATCTGGGTGTCGAGCAGTTCGCGCAGGTAGCCCTTGTTCGGCTCGAAGGTGAGCACGTTGGGCAGCTCGGGGGCGAGTACGGAGGCGGGGTCGCGGCCGTCGTGGCGGCGCATCAGGTCGCAGGCGGTGTGCAGGTGCTCCAGCTCCATGTTCAGGTGCAGCTCCCAGATCGCCTTCACCTTGGGGTCGCTCTCCTGCTCCATGAAGGAGTAGTAGAGGTAGCACTCGTTGTACTCGTGGTTGACGAGCTGCTCCCACCACGTCTCACCGGGGTCCACCAGGGACTCGTAGTGGGTGACGTGCTCCTCCTCGATCAGCCCGATCTCCTGGTAGAGCTGACGGGCGATCGGCTCCATGTAGGTGGGGCCGGTGTTCATGTAGAAGTTCATGGTCTGCTGCTCCGCCGACATGATCGTCAGCGCGTGCAGCTTCGACAGCGGGTTCGTCTCGTCCTTGGCGTAGGGGTCGCGGACGTTGTCGACCGGATTGCGGTGGTGGTACCTGGTGGGCCGGCCGGGCATGACCTCGGTCAGGTTGTCGACGATCGACTCCGCCTTGCGGTGCTCGATCATCTCGTACAGGTTCGCGTACCGGTACAGGTGGTCGAAGTCCTCCAGCACCCCGAACTGGTACGCCTGCTTCAGGTACGGGTCCGGCTCCATCCGGGCCACCCACGCCGTCAGGTCCACCGCCACCTGCTCGTAGGCGATGGTCGTCTCCAGCACCGAGGAGACACCCGGGAGCAGCCAGTTCACGACCTTCTGCTGCTGCGCCTCGATGTAGCGGGTCCGGGCCAGCTGCCGCTTGATCTCGGGATCGGCCGTGTGCCGGGCGAGCTGGTGGCTGAACAGGATCGCCTCCACCTCGATCCCGTTCATCGTGATGATCCGGCAGCGGGTGTACGGGTCGCAGCGGTCGGGGTCGATCGGGTCCACGTTCAGCTCACGCCAGTTGCGTAGCTGGCGGTCCAGCGGGATGCCCCGCTGTTCAAGCGGATTGAACGCCATGGGGGGTGCCTCCTGAGGACGAGGGGGACTCGCGCGCCGCTGGGGTACCCCGTTCCGGGCGACGAGCACGGATGTGGTCCTCAGTCTGTTCACGGGGGGCGCTTTCCAGCCACCGCTCACACCCGAGGGCCGCATGGTTCTCACGGGTGGGCCAACCGGGCGGGCGGACGCCGTGCTCATCGGCGAGCATGCCCGCGTCTCACCGGACCGGACGGCACGGCGACCGCCCGCCGCCCGGGGGACGCCGGCCTCGGACGCACCGGTGTGCCCTCGACGCGCTTCGGCCGCCTGACGGCCCCTCCGGCACATGGCGGGGGCGGGAAGCGAAGGATCCGTCGGCGGACCACACCGGTGGCACGGGCGGAGGAGGAGCGCGGACCGGGGCCGCAGAAGGAACGGCGCCGGACGATGGGACGGGCCTGTGAGGGGAACCCGGACTCAGCGGACCGGCCGCCCCTCCGCGTCTCCGGCACGGAGGACGGCAACGGTCCGGGTGTCAGGCGTCACCTCGAGGCAGGAGCGACCGTGACCATCTCGATCACCCGCCGGGATTCCGCAGCGCTGGGAGGCGACGGCAGCATCCTGATGCGCCAGCGCAGGGACCACGCCCGGCTCGACACGATGATGAACCGCTGGCTGGCCGGTGGTACGGACGAAGAGCTCGACGCCCTGTGGCAGGACATCGTCCAACTGGTGTTCAGCCACGCCTTCGCGGAGGAGACCGTCCTGTGGCCCCTCCTGCGCCGTGTGTCCCCCCACGGCGAGGAGCTCACCGGTCGCGTGGAGGAGGAGCACCAGGCGATCAACGATCTGGTGGCACGGGTCGAGAAGTCGCCCGACGACCCCCGGCGTACCGAGTGGATCCGGCAGGCGTTCGACCTCGTCCGCCAGGACATCCGGGACGAGGAGGACGAGCTGCTGCCCCGTCTCCGGGACGAGTTCGGCGATCGCCGGCTGCGGCGGATCGGCGCCGTGTGGGAGGCGGTGCGGGCGACCGCTCCGACCCGCCCCCACCCCGGCGTCCCGCGGCGCCCGCCGGGCAACGCGCTGCGAGGCGTCCCGCTCAGCGTGTTCGACCGGCTGCGTGACCTCGCACCGGTCGGCGGCCCCGCCACCCGCCGCGCTTCCTTGATCGTCTCGGGCGCCGCAGGAGCCGCGGCCGTCGTGTTCTGCGTGGTTCGCGCCGCCCGCCGTCCGGGGCGCCGCTGACGTCCGAGGGAGTTCCGTCGTCCCCTGACGTCCGAGGAGGTTCCGCCGTCCATGCCGCCGCGTCCGGTGGCCGGGCCTCCTGTCATCCGCCGACGGCCGGCGTCCGCCGCCGGAGGACCCGCCTCATTCGTCGTGGCCGTCACCGGTTCGTCCGCGGCGGGAACCGGCGTACGCGGCGTCGCGGAGCCGGCGCAGCCGCCGGGTGGGGCACAGACCGGTCAGGCTGTGGGCGTACGGGTCGTAGGACACGGTGCGGGAGGCCGGAGCGGGGAGCACGGCTTGCAGGCTCAGGGTGGCGAAGGTGCGCCAGGGCTCGTCGGGGGCGGCCGCCCGCAGCGCGAACCGGACGGGCCCGCGGGCGAGCTCCTGCCACAGCGTCGGCCGCACGTCGTCCCGGTGGCCGCCGGGGACCGGGAACGCCGCCAGCACGCGCTCCCGGTCCCCCACCCGGTAGGACAGCAGGGTCGAGTACGGCCCCCTCAGGGCGTCGGGCCGGGGGAGGGGCAGACGGCGGCCGAACCGGCCGGGACGGCTGGAGGTGAACAGCAGGTCGAGCATGCCGCCCGGTCCGTCGGCGTCCTCGACGCGGACGGCCAGCCCCAGGCCGTCCGGCAGCCCTCGGGGCAGGCCCAGCGCCCGCGACCAGCGCACCGTCACCGGGTAGGAGCCGGGCCGGTCGAGCCACGGCACGCCCCAGCCGGTGCCCGCGTGGGCGGCGACGGTCAGCGTCCCCGTGCACAGCACCCCGTGGGGGTGCAGGGCCGGCGCCGACCGCCACCGGGCCAGGCGCCGGGCGAGTCCGTGGGCGACCCGACTGATGATCATGCGGTCCTTCAGGGCCGGGGGCGGATGACGGCGCGTACGCACCCGTCGGTCTTCTCCTTGAACATGTCGTACGCCGTGGGCGCGTCGTCGAGCGGGAGGCTGTGGGTCGCCAGGTGGGCCGTCTCGATCTCACCCGCGGCCAGCCGGTCCAGCAGCATCGGGATGTAGCGCTGCCCGTGCATCTGCGCGCCGCGCACGGTGAGCCCCTTGTTGATCACCGCGCCGAGGGGGAACTTGTCGACGGCTCCCGCGAAGACCCCGAGGATGAAGACGGTGCCCCCCTTGCGGCAGGCGTGGATGGCCTGGCGTACGGCGGTGGGCCGGTCGGTCTGGAGGCGGAGCTGCTGCTTGGCCTGGTCGTACAGGTGCATCGGGCCGTCGCTGTGCGCCTCCATGCCCACGGCCTCGATGCACACGTCGGGGCCGCGCCCGCCGGTGCGTTCGCGCAGTTCGGCGGCGACGTCCGTGCTGGTGTAGTCGATGGTCTCCGCGCCGACGTACCGCTCGGTCATGGCCAGCCGCTCGGGGATGCGGTCGATGGAGATCACCCGCTCGGCGCCCTTGAGGACCGCGGCCCGGGCGGCCATCTGCCCCACGGCGCCGCAGCCCCATACGGCGACCACGTCACCGGGCTTCACCCCGGCCAGGTCGGCGCCCATCCACCCGGTGGGCACGGAGTCGGAGACGAACAGGGCGCTGGTGTCGTCGATGCCCTCGGGGACCTTGAAGGCGCCGTAGTCGGCGAAGGGGACGCGGACGTACTCGGCGTGGCTGCCGCGCAGGCCGCCCATGGCGTGCGAGTAGCCGAAGATGCCGGCGGTCTCGTAGCCGAAGAGGGCCTGGCCGATGCCGGGATTGGTGTTGGTGTTGTCGCACAGGGACCACAGGTCGTTGGCGCAGTACCAGCAGCGTCCGCAGCCGATGAACGAGCAGACGACGACCCGGTCGCCGACCTTGTGCCTGCGCACGGCGGACCCGGTCTCCACGACCTCGCCGACGAACTCGTGGCCGATGACGTCACCGGCGCGCATGGCCGGGATGTAGCCGCCGATGAGGTGCAGGTCGGAGCCGCAGGTGGTGCCCGCGATCAGCCGCACGATGACGTCCTGGTCGTTGCGCAGCTCCGGATCGGGGACCTGCTCGACGGACAGCTTGTTCACGCCTTCCCAGCACAGTGCCTTCACAGCACTCCCTCCCCACCGGAGCGACGGGTGAACACCTCGACCAGCTTGCCCCCCGGTGTGGGGCGGGTCGTGGGCGGCGCGTCGGGCCGCAGCACCTCGCCCGCCTCCAGCAGGGACTTCGCGTCACGCAGCGCGCGCCGCAGTTCCTGACGCGGGTCCTGCCCGGCCAGCCGCGCGGGCACGGCGGCGGACGCGGCGGGCACGGGCTCC
>NZ_NCTE01000373.1 GCF_002114215.1 Streptomyces sp. 13-12-16
CCTCGCCCACACCGCCGCCCTGCGCGACGGCACCGCGTGGCTGGACGCCCTGCTCGCCGGCCTCGACACCAACCGCCGGCTGCTCGCGGACCTCCTGGCCGAGCGGCTGCCGGCGGTCCGCTACCGGCCGGGTGACGCCACCTACCTCGCCTGGCTGGACTGCCGCGCCCTCGGCCTCGGCGACGACCCCGCCGACACCTTCCTCCGGCACGGCCGTGTGGCGCTCAACTCCGGCCTGCCCTTCGGCACGGGAGGAGCAGGCCACGCCCGGCTGAACCTCGCCGCCTCGCCCGAGGTGCTGGGGGAGGCGGTGCGGCGGATGGCGGACGCCGTGGAGCGCGCGGGCGGTGCCCGTGGCTGACGAGTGCTACGGCCACCCACGGCTCGCCGCGCTCTACGACCCGCTCGATCCCGATCGCGGGGACCTCGACGCCTACCTCGGCATGGCGCAGGAGTTCGGTGCCCGGCGGGTGCTGGACATCGGCTGTGGAACAGGGGTGTTCGCGCTGCTCCTGGCCGGCCGGGGGATCGAGGTCGTCGGCGTCGACCCCGCCGGGGCGTCCCTCGACGTGGCCCGGGGCAAACCGGGCGGCGCGCGGGTCCGCTGGGTCGAGGGCGACACGACGGCGCTGCCGCCGCTGCGGGTCGATCTGGCGACCATGACGGCGAACGCCGCCCAGGCCGTCGCCGATCCCGGCGCCTGGCACGGCACCCTGCGCGGAGCCCACGCGGCACTGCGGCCCGGGGGACGCCTGGTCTTCGAGACCCGCGATCCGGCCCGGCGGGCCTGGGAGGGGTGGACCCGTGAGGAGTCGTACCGCAGGACGGACGTACCCGGCGTCGGCACGGTCGAGAGCTGGCACCGGGTGACCGAGGTGGACGGCCCGCTGGTGACGTTCCGCACGACCTACGTGTTCGCCGCGGACGGAGCGGTGCTGACCTCGGACTCGACGCTGCGTTTCCGCGGGCGGGAGGAGGTCGAGGCGGACCTCGAAGGTCACGGCTACGTGGTGGAGGAGGTGCGGGACGCCCCCGACCGTCCGGGCCTGGAGTTCGTCTTCGTCGCACGCCGCCCGGACTCCTGAGCGCTCCGCCGCCCGGACGCCTGAGCGCTCCGCCGGCGGTACGGCGATGTGCCGTCGGCCGTCCGCGGCGCCGTCGCGGCCGGTCGCGCCCACGCGGCGGCGGCC
>NZ_NCTE01000374.1 GCF_002114215.1 Streptomyces sp. 13-12-16
CCGCGACGGCGGCGCCTGCGGGGCAGCGGCCACGGCCGCGCCCGGAAGACGGGGGAAGTTCCGGTCGTCGTACGGCGGACCACCGGCCGGCCGGGTCCGCCCGGCGTCCACGGCGGTCGCGTCGTCCGTCCCTCCGTCCGAGGTCACCGGTGCCGTACGCACCGTCAGCGCCCCCGGCACCGCCACGAGTCCGGCCCACAGGGGACCACGCGCGGGGCGCACCAACCACCCGGAGATGTCGCTTTTGCTCGCCGCCACGGCGGTAACGCTATGGCCACTGGAGCCCGTTGGGGCGGGCCTGCACACCCCGAGCCCCGTCTAAGATGCGCCCCATGAGTTTTGGGCAGGGGGGACCTCAACAACAGTGGGATCCCTGGAAACCGAATTCCCAGCAGCCCTGGAGCGGCGGCGGCTCCGGTGAGTCACCCGACTGGGCCGCGCTCGCCGACGCCTCCGAGGCCCGCGCCAAGCGGCGCCGGCTGCTGTTCATAGGCGGCGGGGCGCTCGCCACCGTCGCGATAGGCACGGCCGTGGCGGTCGCCGTCGTCTCGGCGAACGGCAGTGACGAGGCCTCGCCGGGCACCTCCTCCCAAGTGCCCGGGGCCACCGACGTCGACATACCGAGCCCGACGGGCGCGGCCCCGTCGTTCGCCCCGACGAGCGCCCCGCCGCCGCTGGACCCGAAGGACTTCATCGCCAGCGCGAAGAAGGACAAGGCCCCGCTGAGCCCCGACATCCTCTTCCCCGGCACCCAGCTCACCATGGGTGAGGCGGTGTACAAGAAGGGCCCGACGGCGGACACCGGGAACTGCGCCTCGGCCGCGAAGTCCACGCTCCCGAAGGTCCTGAACGACAACGACTGCACCCGCCTGATCCGGGTCACCTACACCAAGGACGACATGGCGGTGACGGTCGGCGTGGCCGTCTTCGACACCGAGGCCCAGGCGACCAGGGCGAAGCAGCAGGCCGACAAGAAGAGCATCGTCAAGTCGCTGTCGGGCGGCGGCGTCAAGGACTTCTGCTCCGGTGCGGTCTGCCGCTCCACCACCAACTCCTACGGCCGCTACGCCTACTTCACCATCGCCGGTTTCACGGCCGGCAAGGACGTGACGACGAAGGACACGGCCGTCTTCGCCACGGGCGACGACCTCCAGGAGTTCACGTTCCGCCAGATCCGCCGCAGGGGCGTGGCCCAGGCGTCGGCGGCGGCCGAGGGGTAGCCGCCGCCCGGCGCTCAGGAGGTCTTGATCCAGACGCGGTACTCACCGGTGCCGGCCGAGTTGCGGAACGGCAGGTTCGCCAGGAGCCGGTAGTGCGGATTGCCCCTGACCGCTTCCACGACGATGTCGTCCACCCGCGGGTTGGTGAGCCCGTCGAGGACGATCAGGTCGAACTCGCCGTCGCGCAGCGCCGCCCGGTAGGCGTCGTCCCCGGAGAAGTACGTGCCCTTCTCGTCCCTGTACTCCATGCCGAAGACGCTCTGCCACTGGCGGTGCGTGGTCTCCTCGCGGAAGTAGTAGAGGGGCACCTCGGGTGTGGAACCGAGGTAGTGGCCCCGGGGGTTCATGTAGGGCTCGACGGTCCGGACCATCTTCGAGGAGTCGGGCCAGAGGGCGAACCGCCAGTCCGCCTGCGCGATGCCCAGGCAGAGCATCGCCGTCCACAGCATGATGCCGAGCTGCGGGTACCGGAAGTGCGCGCCGACCAGGCGGGTCACGCCGACACCGGCCATGGGCGCGGCGAAGAACAGCCCGAAGCCGATGTGCTTGAACAGCGACACCTGGGTGGCCAGGTGGACCTGGTAGGCGGGTGCGAGCACCGCCGTGCCGCACAGCACCAGCCCGAGCAGGGCCCGTCGGCGCCGGCCGGGGTCGTCCAGCCGCCGTGCGAGGGGTGACTCGTGCATGCGGCTGCGCCGGACGTAGGAGACGGCGCCGCCGACGGCGGTGAGGAACATCAGGCCGCCCCACTCCGCCGACCGCCGCAGCAGGAAGCCGGCGCCGTCGGTGCCGTGCTCGCGGTCGGTGGTGGTCTGCCGTACGCCGGCCATCAGGTCGGTGGCGTACACGCCGGCCGCCAGGAGCGCGCCGATGCCCAGGCCGAGCAGCACCGTCCGCCCCACCGCCGGCCCGACGCCCCGGCGGGGCCAGGCGGTGAGCAGGGCCAGCACGACGACGGTCGGCAGGTACAGCGCGGCCGCGTACTTCACGCCGACGGCCAGGACCGCCACGGGCGCGGCGAGCAGGACGGCCGCGGCGGGAGCCCGGTCGGTGCGGACGACGATCCAGGTGGCGAGCGCCAGCAGGAACACCGCGGCGGCGTCGTAGGTGGCGTAGTACCCCATGACGACGGTCGAGTGCAGCACCGCGAACAGCGCCGCCGCGGCCAGTGCCGCCCGCTCGTTGAACAGGCGGCGGGTGAGGGAGTACAGCAGCCCGGTGGTGGCGAGCATGAACACCAGGCTCAGTGACCGGGCCCCCGCGAGCCCGAACCGTCCGTCCACGAGCGCGGCGAGCACCGGGTAGAGCTGCGGCGAGCCGGAGAAGTACGCCGCGTAGTCCTTCGGGAGCGGGGTGCCGTGCAGCAGTCGGTCGAGCTGGGCGTGCCCGGCCGCCAGGTACAGGGCCTCGTCCTGGAAGGCGGTGTTGGACAGCCGCAGCGAGAGCACGGCCTGGACGGTCAGGACGCACAGCAGCACGGCCCGGCTGATCCAGACCCGCCGTCTGCCGGTGGCCATGTCCCAGCTCACCTCGGGGGTGTCGGGCACGTGGTAGCCCGGCCCGGCCGGCGCCCGTTCCGCCACGGCCCGCAGCGCACGGGTCGGCCGGTCGTCGTGACCGCCCTGCGGCTGCTCCGGGACGCCCGGCCGGTACGGCTGCCGCGGGTACGGCTGGGTCCGGGTGCCGTGGCCGTGGCCGTACCCGTCCTGCGGATCGCCCGGCCGCCGCGGCACGGACCCGTCGGAGTCGAACCGGCCCCCGGCCGTGTCCTCCTCGGCGTACGGGTCGTGGGGCCCCGGCGTGCGGTGGTCGGGTCGGGTCATCACGGCTTCCGTACGTCGAAGCCGAACCGGTCGTCGGCGGCCAGGCGCCTGAACTCCTCCAGCGCCAGGGGGCTCGCCTCCAGCCGCCAGTCGGCGCGCTTCCTGTGGTTGAACCAGACGAAGCCGAGCATGTCGTCGTCGGCCGTGACGCCCTCGAAGAGGTTGCGGATGTCGTCCCGTCGCCGTTCGCCGGCCATGGCCGCGGTCTCCAGCAGCAGCATCGGCTTCCCGGTGAAGGCGCGGACCCGGTCCCGGGTCGGCCCGAAGAGGCTGTCGAAGGCGCTGTCCTCCTCCAGCGTCCAGTAGCCGATCAGGCCGATCCAGTCGACGTAGCCGTCGCCCGGGTAGTACGGCTCCAGCTCGACCTCGCCGACCGGGTTGACGATGTTCGGCGACCAGGCCCAGATGACGTTCGAGGCGCCGGCGTCGACGAAGGTGTCGTGGACGCGCCGCCAGGCGGCCACGTACTCCTCGGGGGTGGTGTGCTCGGTGCCCCACTTCTCCCAGTGGCCGTTGAACTCGTCCGCGAAGGAGATCACCACGGGCAGGTTCAGCTCGCGCACCGCCGTCGCGTACTCCTTGGCGTAGGCGTCCGACCCGCCGACCGCGATGTCGGCCAGCGGGGTGTCGAAGGGCTCCCAGGACATCAGCGTCAGGGCGCCCTCCGCCCAGGCGTTGCGCACACCGGTGGCGTCGAAACCGTCGCCCCAGGCGGCGTAGTACTCGATGAGGTTCGGCTGCTTGCCGACCATCCCGGTGTAGGCGTCGACGCCCTTCATCGAGTGCGGCGCGCCCTCGACGGCGGCGCCGAAGTACTTCCTCGGCGGCTTCAGCAGCGGTACGACGTCGTAGGGGACGCTCGCCCCGGCGCTCCCGGCGCTCCCGGCGCTCGGGCCGCCGCCGGTCGCGTCCGGTCCGGCCGGTCCGTCGCCGGGCGACGAGCAGCCGCCGAGCAGCAGGGCCGCGAGCAGGCAGGAGGACAGCACCGTACGGGTGCGGGAGAGCAGGCGCATCAGGCCGTCACCCCCGCCCGGGGCTGCACCAGGACGCGGGCCACCACCAGGGCGTAGAAGAGTCCGGAGGACAGGATCAGCGCGAAGTCCGGGGCGTTCATGGTGAACGTGCGGTACACCGCGGCGACCACCCACACCAGGGCGGTGCCACCGCTCCACACCCACATGCCGGTCCAGAAGCGCCGGGTCCTGTTCCTCCCGGCGCCGGACGAGCCGGTGGGCTGCCAGCCCATGCGGTTCCCGCGCAGGATGTCCCAGATGGCGAAGACGTGGGCCCAGCCGTACATCATGCGGGCCGCCCAGGCCTCCAGGCGGTAGGGCGCCTTGTGCCACATCGGGAAGACGATCGTGGTGTAGACGATGCTGGGGAGCACCAGGACCAGGTGCTCGACCAGGAGCTTCTCCGGCATCGCCAGCAGCAGCACGATCGGGATCACGGGGGCCGCGAAGGTGAACAGCGCCGTGTGGATGTAGTAGAAGAAGCCGGACAGGTAGCACAGGCGGCTCGACGGCCTGATCCCGGCCTGCCAGAACTTCCTGCTGCCCAGCAGGCTCATGGAGCCGGAGCACCAGCGGTACTGCTGGTTGAAGAAGGCGCCCGCGCTGTCCGGGCACACGCCCGTCGACACCGCGACCGGCACGTAGCGCAGGTCCCAGCCGAGGCCGCGCAGGTCGAAACCGGTGTGCACGTCCTCGGAGTGCTCGATCAGCGTGGTTCCGCCGTTGGTGTCCAGGGCCGCGCGCCGGTAGACGGCGCAACTGCCCACGCAGATGGCGCCGTCGCTGCCCTGCCGGGAGACCTGCACGGACCGGTAGAACAGCTCCTGCACGGCGCCCGCGCCGCGCTCGATCCAGTTCTGCGAGTCCAGGACACGGAAGTACTGCGGCGACTGGACGATGCCGATGCGCGGGTCCGCCGCCATGTACGGCAGGAGTTCCTGGAGCAGGTCGGCGCGCGGCGTGAAGTCGGCGTCGAGGATCAGGATGTACTCGCCGCCGGACCGGCCGAACCCGAAGTGCAGGTTGCCCGCCTTCTTGAACCAGCCGCGGTTCTCGCGGGTCCCGTAGCGGAATCCGAAGTCCCGTGCCATGGCCTCCAGTTCGCGGCTGGCACCGTCGTCCAGCACGAACGGGAGGCAGACGCCCGGGTAGTGGTCGGCCATCGCCCGCACGTGCTTCCAGGTGTTGTGCAGGACCTCGATGGGTTCACCGCACACGGGCAGGAACACGTCGACGGTGGGGTACGTCTCCGGCCGCCAGTCGTGGACCAGTCGCCGGTGGCGGGCGATGTCGAAGTCACGGCTGAAACCGTTCACCCGGAGCGACACCAGGTAGTAGACGACCGTGAAGGCGAGCAGCGGCGTGTACGCCCATAACAGCGGCGCGGCCTGTGCCAGCTTGAACTGACTGACCACCAGGCAGCAGAAGCTGACCAGTGAACCGACCGTCAGGACCCATAAGTGCCGGCGCGCGTAGGCGTACTTCTCCCGGTCCGTCGGCGGAACCGGCAGCAGCCCCGGCGGAGCTCCGCCACCGCGTGGCGCCCTGCGTCGGCCGCCGCTCCGGCGCGGTTCACGGCGCCCCCCGGCCCGCACCGGGCCCACTGAAGCCATATGAAACTCCCCGGACCTCGGCCGGCCCGTCGCCCCCACCCTCGCCCGGCCTCCCCGAACCCGTGACCGAGCGCCACAAGGGTATACGAGAGACAACAGGACGGTAAGGGGGCGACTGGAGCACTACGTTCCGAATGTGCCAGGAGGGGCGCGGGATCAGGAACAGGACGGAACTAGCAGGTCGCGCATCCCGGACTCCCGGGCAGGGAGCGCTTGTTGCGGGCCTCCTTGCTGCGGGCGGCGAGGAGTTCGTCGGCCGGGTAGCCGACCTCCTCCAGGGTCAGGCCGTGCGGGCGTACGACGTGGACGGCCGAGTCCCGTACGCCCGCCGCCAGCACCTTGCCCGGCCAGTCCGGCGGGCGGTGGCCGTCGCCGACGAACAGCAGCGCGCCGATCAGCGAGCGGACCATGTTGTGGCAGAAGGCGTCGGCGCGGACGGTGGCGGTGATGATCCCGTCCTCGCCGCGCACCAGGCTCAGCTCCTGGAGGGTCCGGATGGTCGTGGCCCCCTCCCGCTTCTTGCAGTACGCGGCGAAGTCGTGCTCCCCCAGCAGACCGCGGGCCGCCTCGTTCATGGCGTCGACGTCGAGCGGCCAGTCGTGCCACAGCACATGGCCGCGCAGCAGCGGGTCCACTCCGCCCGGGTTGTCGGTGACGCGGTAGGCGTAGCGCCGCCAGATCGCGGAGAACCGGGCGTCGAATCCGGCGGGTGCCTCCCTGAGGGCCCACACCCGTACGTCCCTCGGCAGCCGCCCGGCGAGCCGCTTGAGCAGCTTCGTGTGGTGCTCGGCCCAGACCTCCCTCGGCAGGTCGACGTGCGCGACCTGCCCCCGCGCGTGCACCCCGGCGTCGGTACGGCCGGCCACGGTCAGCTCGTACGTCGTCCCCCCGGACCGCGTCACGGTCCGCAGCGCGTCCTCGATCTCCCCCTGTACGGTCCGCCGCCCACCGGCCTGCTTGGCCCACCCGGAGAACCCGGTCCCGTCGTAGGAAAGGTCGAGCCGGACCCGCACGGACCCCGGCTCCACTTCGTCACTCACCCAGAGATCCTCTCAGCAACACGAAAGCGGGCCCGCCCCTCGAAGGGAACGGACCCGCCAACGCCCTGGAAGGGGCGCGGGGCTGTGCTCGACATGCGGCTCCGCCGCGCGGGCGCGACCAGCCACGACGCTGCCGCAGCCGTCATCGCACAGCCCCCGGCAGAACGCTTACGCGTCCTTGGACTCCTCGGCCGGAGCCTCGGTGGCCTCGTCAGCCTTGGCCTCGACGGCCTCGTCCTTCTTGAGGGCGTCTTCCTTGACCGCACGCTTCGTCGCGGCCTCGGCCTCGCCGGTGGCCTCCTGCGCCACCGTCAGCGCCTCGACCAGCTCGATGACGGCCATGGGCGCGTTGTCGCCACGGCGGTTACCGATCTTGGTGATGCGGGTGTAGCCACCGGGACGGTTCTCGTACCGCGGGCCGATCTCGGTGAAGAGCGTGTGGACGATGCTCTTGTCCGTGATCACCTGGAGCACCTGACGGCGGTTGTGAAGGTCGCCCTTCTTCGCCTTGGTGACCAGACGCTCGGCGTACGGACGCAGCTTGCGCGCCTTCGCCTCGGTGGTGGTGATGCGGCCGTGCTCGAAGAGCGCCTTCGCGAGGTTCGCGAGGAGGAGCTTCTCGTGCGCGGCGCTGCCGCCCATACGGGCACCCTTGGTGGGCCTCGGCATGGTGTTTCTCCTAGGTGTCTGCCCCGGCCGTATCAGGTACCGGGGTCAGTATCCGAGCAGACGGTCGCCTGTCGGAGATCCGGGCCCCCGGAGGGGCCCGGAAGGGGCGCGGGGAACTGCGCGATCAGGCACAGCGCACCCGCACCCGAGTACGGACCGGAAGGCCCGAGCTCTCAGTACTGCTCGGTCTCCACGAACCCGGCGTCCGCGTCGTCGTCCGCGCCGAACGCGTCCGCGGCCGCGGTCGGGTCGAACCCGGGAGGCGAGTCCTTGAGCGCGAGGCCCATGCCGGCCAGCTTCGCCTTGACCTCGTCGATGGACTTCGCACCGAAGTTGCGGATGTCGAGCAGGTCCGCCTCGGAGCGGGCGACGAGCTCACCCACGGAGTGGATGCCCTCACGCTTGAGGCAGTTGTACGACCGAACGGTGAGCTCCAGCTCCTCGATCGGCAGCGCCAGGTCGGCGGCGAGGGCGGCGTCCGTGGGGGACGGGCCCATGTCGATGCCCTCGGCGTCGATGTTCAGCTCGCGGGCGAGACCGAACAGCTCGACCAGGGTCTTGCCGGCGGAGGCCATGGCGTCACGCGGACGCATCGCCTGCTTGGTCTCGACGTCGACGATCAGCTTGTCGAAGTCGGTGCGCTGCTCGACACGGGTCGCCTCGACCTTGTAGGTGACCTTGAGGACCGGCGAGTAGATCGAGTCGACCGGGATACGGCCGATCTCCTGGCCGACCTGCTTGTTCTGCACGGCGGAGACGTAGCCGCGACCGCGCTCGACGGTCAGCTCCATCTCCAGCTTGCCCTTGCCGTTGAGCGTGGCGAGGACGAGGTCGGGGTTGTGCACCTCGACACCGGCCGGCGGGGCGATGTCGGCGGCGGTGACCAGACCCGGACCCTGCTTGCGCAGGTACATCACGACCGGCTCGTCGTGCTCGGACGAGACGACGAGCTGCTTGATGTTGAGGATCAGGTCGGTGACGTCCTCCTTGACGCCCGGCACGGTGGTGAACTCGTGCAGGACGCCGTCGATGCGGATGCTGGTGACAGCGGCACCGGGGATCGACGACAGGAGGGTGCGGCGGAGGGAGTTGCCGAGGGTGTAGCCGAAGCCCGGCTCCAGCGGCTCGATCACGAACCGGGAGCGGAATTCGTCGACGACCTCTTCGGTCAACGAGGGACGCTGAGCGATCAGCATGTGGTGATCCTTCAGTCAGGGGCGCCCGCTATTTGACGCCCGACTAGTACTGCAAGGGTACGGGCGATACGACCCGAAGGAGTCGTACCGCCCGTGAAAACCCTGGTGAAGCAAGATCGGACGCGTCGGGAACGACGCGACGGATCAGACGCGACGACGCTTCGGCGGACGGCAGCCGTGCTGCGACATTGCGGGGGACGACCCCCGCACCCCCAGCAGGGAGCCGACCGACCGAACCCGTGCGTCAGACGCGACGACGCTTCGGCGGACGGCAGCCGTTGTGCGGGGTGGGCGTGACGTCCTGGATGGAACCGACCTCGAGGCCGGTCGCCTGCAGGGAGCGGATCGCGGTCTCACGACCGGAACCCGGGCCCTTGACGAACACGTCGACCTTGCGCATGCCGTGCTCCTGGGCGCGGCGGGCGGCCGACTCGGCGGCCATCTGCGCGGCGAACGGCGTGGACTTCCGGGAGCCCTTGAAGCCGACGTGGCCGGCGGAGGCCCAGGAGATCACGTTGCCGGACGGGTCCGTGATCGACACGATCGTGTTGTTGAACGTGCTCTTGATGTGCGCGTGGCCGTGAGCGACGTTCTTCTTTTCCTTGCGGCGCACCTTCTTGGCAGCGCCCTGACGACCCTTGGGGGGCATCTGTACTCCTACGGGAGGTGGTCGGTCCTACAGCGAAGACCGCTGGACGGCGAAGTCCGCTGAGGACTACTTCTTGCCCGGCTTCTTCTTGCCGGCGATGGCGCGACGCGGGCCCTTGCGGGTACGCGCGTTGGTGCTGGTGCGCTGACCGCGGACGGGCAGACCGCGACGGTGACGCAGACCCTGGTAGGTACCGATCTCGACCTTGCGGCGGATGTCGGCCTGGATCTCGCGACGGAGGTCACCCTCGGTCTTGATGTTGTTGTCGACGTACTCGCGGATCGCGACGAGCTGCTCCTCGGAGAGGTCGCGAACGCGGGTGTTCGGGTCGACGCCGGTGGCGGCCAGCGTCTGCTGCGAAAGGGTCCGGCCGATGCCGAACACGTAGGTGAGGGCGATCTCCACGCGCTTTTCGCGCGGGATGTCAACACCGGAAACGCGTGCCATTCAATGGCTCCAGTTGATTGTCGGAGGTCTTCCACAGGACCGGATCCCGGCCCGCCGTACCAGGTACGGACCAGGTCCCCGGCCTCCGAGCCGGGGGTGTCGAGCCGTGCGGCTCGGGACCTGCGTATGAACGTGTGTTGCTCGCGTCGCGCGAATTTCTGCGGAAGTCGCAGAGGGTCGATCGTGCTGCGGTCAGCCCTGGCGCTGCTTGTGGCGCGGGTTCTCGCAGATGACCATGACCCGGCCGTGACGGCGGATCACCCTGCACTTGTCGCAGATCTTCTTGACGCTCGGCTTGACCTTCATGGGTGTGAGGTTCTCCGGGTCAGTGCCATCACCCCGGCGTGCCGGGGAGCGGGCAAGATCTACTTGTACCGGTAGACGATCCGGCCACGCGTCAGGTCGTACGGAGACAGCTCCACCACGACCCGGTCGTCAGGGAGGATGCGGATGTAGTGCATGCGCATCTTGCCGCTGATGTGTGCCAGGACCTGGTGGCCGTTCTGGAGCTCGACCTTGAACATGGCGTTCGGAAGAGACTCGACGACAGTGCCCTCGATCTCGATGGCACCTTGCTTCTTGGCCACGCTTCGCCCTTCGAATCGACTACCTTGATCGACTCTGGCGTGCACCGTGTGTAGCACATGCAGGCATGCGGGTGCACAAGAGCCGACGAGTCAGTCTACGTCAGCGCACCCGGAAACACGAATCGAGAGATCCTGCCCCACGCGGGAGATCCTTAACCGAGCGGAACCATTCCCCTGGCGCCGCCCTCGCGGGCTCGGCGCCCGGGGTACCTCACAGGCGCCGCGAGCGGCCGCGCCGGCCTCCGGCGGAGGGACCGGCGGACCGCACGGGGCCCGGCCGTCAGCCGAGCGGGTCCGGAGCCGCCGTGATGCCCATCTCCGCGAGCTTGGCCTTGCCGCCGTCGGGGGCGGTCAGGACCAGGGGGCCCTGCTCGGTGAGGGCGACCGAGTGCTCCCAGTGGGAGGACCAGGTGCCGTCGGTGGTGATGACCGTCCAGTCGTCGGAGAGGACCTTCGTCTTCGGGGTGCCCAGGGAGACCATCGGCTCGATGGCGAGGCAGAAGCCCGGGACCAGCTTGGGGCCCTTGCCCCGCTTGCGGTCGACGTAGTTCAGCAGGTGCGGGTCCATGTGCATCTCGGTGCCGATGCCGTGGCCGCCGTAGTCCTCGATGATCCCGTACTTGCCGCCGCCCGGCTTGGGCTGGCGGCGGATGTACGTCTCGACCGCGCGGGAGATGTCGACGAGCCGGTTGCCCTGCTTCATGGCCGCGATGCCGGCCCACATCGACTCCTCGGTCACCCGGGACAGCTCGACCAGCTCCGGGGAGTGGCCGGACCCGACGAACGCGGTGTACGCGGCGTCGCCGTGCCAGCCGTCGATGATCGCGCCGCAGTCGATGGAGATGATGTCGCCGTCCTTGAGGACGACGTCGTCGGAGGGGATGCCGTGGACGACGACGTCGTTCACCGAGGTGCAGATCGTCGCGGGGAAACCGCCGTAGCCGAGGAAGTTCGGCTTGGCGTCGTGCTCCGCGAGCACCTTGCGGGCGACCAGGTCCAGATCCTTCGTCGTGGCCCCGGGCACTGCGGCCTCACGGGTGGCCGCGTGGATGGCGGCGACCACCAACCCCGCCTCACGCATCTTGGCGATCTGCTCAGGGCTCTTGATCTGCACCATGGGGGACGACGGCCTTTCTGGGACCAGGAGAGGGAACGAACACTTCCAACGATAAGGGGCCCCGGCCCCGCTCCCGCGGGCAATCACGCCAACCGCGGGCAGTCGCGCCTCCCCCGGCGCCTCAAGGGCCCGGAAGGCGCCCCCGGGGCGGTGGGGATCCCCCGCTCATGGGGGTCCCCCGCTCATGGGGGTCCCCCGCTCGAGCGAAGCCGAAAGAGGGGAGAAGCCGGGAGCGGAGGAGGGCGGGCGCGACGGCGCCGGGCCGCGCGACCGCCCCCCGCCAAGCCACAGCCGCGGCCCCTTACTCGAAGGAACCGCGGCTGCGACCGACGTACGAGGACTACTTGCCGCTCTTCAGCGCCTCCAGCGCCCGCCCCGTGACCTCGTCGACGGGACCCATCGCGGAGATGGTCACGACCAGCCCCTGCGCCCGGTAGTAGTCGATGATCGGCTCGGTCTGCGTGTGGTAGACCTCCAGCCGGGTCCGCACGGTCTCCTCGGAGTCGTCGTCCCGCTGGTACAGCTCACCACCACAGACGTCGCACACACCCTCCTGCTTCGGCGGGCTGTACGTCACGTGGAACACGTGCGCGGACTCGTTGCGGCAGGTCCGCCGCCCGGCGATCCGCTTGACGACCTCGTCCTCGGGAGCCTCCAGATCGAGGACCGCGTCCAGCTTGACGCCCTCGGTCTGCAGCAGCTCGTCCAGCGCCTCGGCCTGCGACACGTTGCGCGGGAAGCCGTCCAGCAGGAAGCCGCCCTCGGCGTCGGGCTGCTCCATGCGGTCCTTGGCCATGGCGATGGTGACCTCGTCGGGGACGAGACTGCCCGCGTCCATGTAGGACTTCGCGAGCTTCCCCAGCTCGGTCTGCCGGCTGATGTTGCCGCGGAACAGGTCGCCTGTCGAAATGTGCGGGATGCGCAGTTTCTCGGCAAGGCGGG
>NZ_NCTE01000375.1 GCF_002114215.1 Streptomyces sp. 13-12-16
GTCCCCGCCGAGGCCCGCTCCGGACGCCTCGCCCGCGGCCGGCCTGCGCAGGGAACTGCCGGCGGAGGTGCCCGCCGGGGCGCCCACGCGGGCGCCCGCACCCGCGGAGGAGGGCGTTCCGAAGCCCCCGTCCGGCCTGACCGGTCGGCAGCGGCTGGTGAAGGGGCTGTGGCCGCCGCGGGTGACCCGGGCCCAACTCATCGTCGCCCTGCTGCTGTTCGGACTCGGTTTCGGCCTGGCCGTCCAGGTGGCGTCCAACAGCGACAGTGACAGCGCGCTGCGCGGCGCACGTCAGGAAGATCTTGTGCGCATCCTCGATGAACTCGACGACCGCACAGAGCGTCTTGAGGACGAGAAGCAGGGACTCGAGAAGCAGCGCGACGAGCTGGAGAACAGCTCCGACCAGGCCGAGGAGGCCCGCAAGCAGACGATCGAGAAGGAACGGCAACTCGGCGTGCTGGCGGGCACCGTGGCCGCGCAGGGGACCGGGATCACGATGACCATCGAGGACACGAAGGGGACGGTCGAGGCGGACATGCTGCTCGACGCCATCCAGGAGCTGCGTGCGGCCGGCGCCGAGGCGATCCAGGTGAACGATGTGCGGGTGGTGGCGGGCACCTACCTGACGGACTCCGGGAACGGTGTCGGCGTGGACGGGAACAAGATCACCACGCCCTATCGTTTCAAGGTCATCGGCAAGCCGCAGGACCTCGAGCCGGCGCTCAACATCCCCGGAGGCGTGGTGCAGACTCTCGAAAAGGAACAGGCCACCGTTACCGTGGAGCGGTCGACCAAGATCGTCGTGGACGCCTTGCGGGTGGTGAAGCGGCCTGACTACGCTCGGTCGTCCTCCCAGTGAACCGGCGGTGCATGCGGGACGTCCGGCGAGGGCATGAGGTTGCGGGGGGTCGGCGCACCGAATGGGTGGTGCGTGGTGGAAACTGTCTGGCGGAGGCGGACGTTGTGAAGATGTCCGGGTCGGCCAATGTGTTCAGTCAGGGTTCGTCCTGCCCCACGGGCGGGTCTGTTTCGGTCAAGGGGAATCGCCCGTGAAGTTGTTTGCGAAGTTGTTCGGCAAGAGCGCGCGGCGAGAGGGCAGCGACAACGCGACCGCTCGTCATCGCGCACAGCCTGAGGCGGAAGGTCAGCGTCCGCTGTACCGGGACCAGGTGGGTCAGGGCGCGCCGTCCGTTGACCCCGCACAGTCGGGCGGCATAGGTTTCGGGCAACCGTCGACCTCAGGTACGGGTGGAGGGTTCTCCGACCCGTACGCGTCCCACGCCCCCGGGGGGCAGCCGCGGCAGGAGGATCCGTCCATGTCGGCCCTGGTGTGTACGAGGTGCGGCAACCGCAACGCGGAGAACAGCCGCTTCTGCTCCAACTGCGGCGCGCCGCTGAGGCCCGGGGTCACCCCGGAGCGCCCCTCGGAGACGACGTCCACGATCTCGATCTCCGGTCTCGAGGCCTACGACGCGGAGGCCACCGGCCAGACGCCGACGCCGATGCTCTCTCCCGAGGCGCAGGCGGCCGTCGACGCGCTGCCGGTGGGTTCCGCGCTCCTGGTCGTGCGCCGCGGGCCGAACTCGGGCAGCCGCTTCCTGCTGGACGGCGACCTGACCACGGCCGGGCGTCACCCGCAGAGCGACATCTTCCTGGACGACGTGACGGTCTCCCGCCGGCACGTGGAGTTCCGGCGCGGCCCGGACGGCTCCTTCACGGTGGCCGACGTGGGCAGCCTGAACGGCACGTACGTCAACCGGGAGCGGATCGACCAGGTCGCCCTGTCCAACGGCGACGAGGTGCAGATCGGCAAGTACCGGCTGGTCTTCTACGCGAGCCAGCGGGGCTACTGACCCCCCCCGGATCCGTCCGGGGACCCGAGGGAAGGTTCATGGTTCAGACACCGAGCGGCGGTGCCGGCGACGGCGCCGCCGCCGCGGGCACCGGACTGATGAGCATCGGCACGGTGCTGAGCGTGCTGCGCGAGGAGTTCCCCGAGGTCACCATCTCCAAGATCCGCTTCCTGGAGTCGGAGGGACTGATCGAGCCGCAGCGGACTCCCTCGGGGTACCGCAAGTTCAGCGCCGGGGACGTCGAGCGCCTCGGCCACGTGCTGCGCATGCAGCGCGATCACTACCTGCCGCTCAAGGTGATCCGTGAGCACCTCGACGCCATGGAGCGCGGCGAGGCCGTCCAACTGCCGGTGCTGGGCCGTCCGGGGGACGGGGACACCGCTCAGGAGCCCGCCGCCGAGGGGCCCACGGCGGCGCGTATCGGACGCGGCCGGCTGCTGGCGGCCGCCGGCATCGACGAGCGGACGCTCGCCGAGTGGGAGTCGTACGGGCTGCTCGCCCCGGTCGAGGACGGCATGTACGACGCCGAGTCGGTCACCGTCGCCGGGCTCATCACCGAGCTGGGGCGGTTCGGGATCGAGCCGCGTCATCTGAGGGCGATGAAGGCCGCCGCCGACCGTGAGGCCGGTCTGGTGGACCAGGTGGTCGCCCCGCTGAAGCGCCACCGGAACCCGCAGACCAGGGCCCACGCGCAGGCGCGCACGAAGGAGCTGGCGGGGCTCACGGTGAAGCTGCACGCGGCGCTGGTGCGGGCGGCGCTCGGGATACGGCTGCCCTGAGAGAGAGCGGCGCGCCGGCCCGGATCGGCCACCCGTTCCCTGCCCGACTACCCAAACGTCCCGGGCACGGCCTAGGGTTGCTGTGTGAACGAGCTCGATGTCGTAGGTGTCCGGGTCGAGATGCCCTCCAACCAACCGATCGTGCTGTTGCGTGAAGTGGGCGGCGACCGCTACCTCCCCATCTGGATCGGACCGGGGGAGGCGACGGCCATCGCCTTCGCCCAGCAGGGCATGGCACCCGCACGGCCGCTGACCCACGACCTGTTCAAGGACGTGCTGGAAGCCGTCGGACAGGAGCTCACGGAAGTACGCATCACCGATCTGCGTGAAGGCGTCTTCTACGCGGAGCTGGTGTTCGCCAGCGGGGTCGAGGTGAGTGCCCGCCCCTCCGACGCCATAGCGCTGGCCCTGCGCACGGGTACGCCGATCTACGGCAGTGACACGGTGCTCGACGACGCCGGGATCGCCATCCCGGACGAGCAGGAGGACGAGGTGGAGAAGTTCCGCGAGTTCCTCGACCAGATCTCGCCGGAGGACTTCGGAAGCAGCAACCAGTGAGGGCGGCCGTCGGCCGCCGGGGCCCACGCCGAGGGCATTCGGCTAGCCTTTCCCCGCGGTGAGGTACGGGAAACCACTCTTAGGGTGATTATCACTCGGCGTGCCGAGTGTGGCGATCGTTGACGCACCCTTGGTGACTGCCTACCTTCGAGGAGGCAGGTCAAGGACGGAGGTCGGCGTGAGAAGCAGCGGCGACGGTACGGCTGGGGGTGCCCCCGGACGCGGTTTCGGGGCGAGCGGGCCGTACCCTCCCCAGAGCTCCCGGCTCCGTCCGAGCGGGGGGCATCCCGTGCACGGCGGTGCGATCGACCAGGCTCCGCAGCGACCGACGGCTGTGCCGAGCAGCGGAGGGGCGACATCCATGGCGTCCGAGCAGATCGGCTACCGGGGGCCCACGGCCTGCGCCGCCGCCGGTATCACCTACCGGCAGCTCGACTACTGGGCCCGTACGGGCCTGGTCGAACCGAGCGTGCGGCCGGCCCACGGATCGGGCACGCAGCGGCTTTACAGCTTCCGCGACGTCGTCGTACTGAAGATCGTCAAGCGGTTCCTGGACACGGGCGTCTCCCTGCAGAACATCCGCACCGCGGTGCGGCATCTGCGTGAGCGCGGCTTCAGCGACCTGGAGCGCATGACGCTGATGAGCGACGGGGCCACGGTCTACGAGTGCACCTCGCCCGACGAGGTGCACGCCCTGCTCCAGGGTGGCCAGGGCGTCTTCGGCATCGCCGTGGGCGTGGTGTGGCGGGACGTGGAGAGCGCGCTGTCCCAGCTGCACGGGGAGCGCGTCGACACCGGGGAGACCCTGGTCGGGCACAACCCGATGGACGAGCTGGCGCGGCGGCGGAACAAGGCGGTCTGAGGCCGTCCGGGGCCGCCCGGGAACGGCCGTTGTCAGTGGCGTAGGGCAGCATCGGAGATGTGAGATCCGCGCCCACGATCCTGCACCTCGACATGGACGCCTTCTTCGCCTCGGTGGAGCAGGCGTCCAAGCCGAGCCTGCGCGGGAAGGCGGTCGTCGTGGGCGGGCTCGGGCCGCGGGGGGTGGTGGCCACCGCCTCGTACGAGGCACGGGTCTTCGGTGTCCACTCGGCGATGCCCATGGCGCAGGCCCGGCGACGCGCGCCGAACGCCGCGTACCTGGTGCCGAGGTTCGCTCTCTACCGGTCGATCAGCGAGCAGGTGATGGGGTTGCTGCGGGCCCTGTCACCGCTGGTGGAGCCGCTCAGCCTGGACGAGGCGTTCGTGGACCTGGAGGCCGGCGGCGCGGCCTGGGACGAGCGGTCGGCGCGGCTGGCCGGGGCGAAGCTGCGCGCGGACATACGGGCGGCCACGGGGCTCACCGGGTCGGTGGGGCTCGCGGCCTCCAAGATGCTGGCGAAGATCGCCTCGGAGCAGGCGAAGCCGGACGGGCTGGTGCTGATCGAGCCGGGCACGGAGCGGGCCCTGCTGGGGCCGCTGCCGGTCCGCACCCTGCCGGGCGTCGGACCGGCGACCGGTGATCACCTGCGGCGGGCGGGGATCCACACGGTCGACGAGCTCGCCGAGGCCGGGGAGGACGAGCTCGTACGGCTGCTGGGCAAGGCCCACGGCCAGGCTCTGTTCGCGATGGCGCTGGCCCGGGACGAGCGGCCCGTGGTGGCGGAGCGGGAGACCAAGTCGGTCTCGGTCGAGGACACCTACGACGTGGACATCCACGACCGGGTGCGGGTGGGGACGGAGGTGCGGCGGCTCGCGGACCGGTGCGTGCGCAGGCTGCGGGAGGCGGGCCTGTCGGGGCGGACCATCGTGCTGAAGGTGCGCCGGTACGACTTCTCGACCCTCACCCGGTCCGAGACGCTGCGGGGCCCCACGGACGATCCGGCGGTGGTGCGGGAGGCGGCCGCGCGGCTGCTGGACTCGGTCGACACGACGGGCGGCGTGCGGCTGTTGGGCGTCGGGGTCAGCGGGCTGGCCGACTACACGCAGGAGGACCTGTTCGCGCAGGCGGCGGGCGTACCCGCCGACGAATCCCCGCACGAGGAGGCCGAGGCCGCGCCCGCGCCGGAGCCGGAGACGCCCGCCGAGCGGCGCTGGCCGGCGGGGCACGACGTACGGCACGCCGTGTACGGGCACGGATGGGTGCAGGGGAGCGGGCTGGGCCGGGTCACGGCGCGCTTCGAGACACCCGGCTCGGAGCCGGGCCGGGTGAAGACCTTCCGCGTCGACGACCCGGCTCTGCAGCCGGCGGAACCGCTGCCGCTGGTGTCCCGGAGACCCGGGGAGGACGAGGGCGCGGGGGCCGGCGGAGGGACGCGGACGGAGAGCCGGTGAGCGGGGTGGATCAGGCCGGTTTGTCGTTCCCGGCGAGTTTGCCGAAGTCGCGGTCCGGGAGGGGCGGGGGAGCGGCGAGGTCCAGGCCGTAGTGGTGGTAGAGCTGGAGTTCCTGCTCGGGGGAGAGGTGGCGGCCCACGCCGAAGTCGGGGGCGTCCTTGATGAGGGCGCGGTCGAAGGGGACGTGGAGGGCGCCGTCGACGAGGTCGCTGGGTTCCAGGGGGACGAAGGCGTCCCTGCTGAACAGGCCGGTGCGTATCGCCGCCCACTCCGGCACGCCGGTGGCGTCGTCGAGGTAGATCTCGTCGATGGTGCCGATCCGGGTTCCGTTGCGGTCGAACGCCTTGCGGCCGATCAGGTGGCGCGGATCGATGTCGGTCTGCACAGGCCCTCCACTGTTCGCAAACTCATCCGTAAGCACTACAAAACGGCACAATCGGCTGGACGGCCACTCGAAGGTTCTGGTGTGGTGCTCGCTGGTACGCTGGCAAACGGCTGCTGACCCCGTGCGGGAGAGCCCTCCGAACATCATCGGAGGCGCCGAAGGAGCAAATCCTCCCCGGAATCTCTCAGGCACACGTACCGCACGGACGAGGTCACTCTGGAAAGCAGGGCGGGTGTCGACGGCTTCCGCTCTCACCGACGGTGAAAGCCGGACGCCTTCGGGCCGTCCGGTGAAGCTCTCAGGTCGAGATGACAGAGGGGGAGGCCGTTCGGGCACCCGCGCCGTGGTGCCCCTCGAAGGTCGTCGGACCAGGAGGCCTCCTCAATGACCGCCCCTCGCACTCCGCTCTCCGAGCTCGAACAGGGAATCCCCTTCGAGCAGCGCCACATCGGCCCCGACCACGAGGCCCGGGCCAAGATGCTCGCGCAGGTCGGCTACGGCTCGCTGGACGAGCTGACGGCCGCCGCCGTGCCGGATGTCATCAAGAACGCCGACGCGCTGGACCTGCCGGGCGCACGGAGCGAGGCCGAGGTGCTGGCCGAGCTGCGTTCGCTGGCCGACCGCAACGAGGTGCTCGGCTCCATGATCGGGCTCGGGTACTACGGCACCTTCACCCCGCCCGTCATCCTGCGCAACGTGATGGAGAACCCCGCCTGGTACACGGCGTACACGCCGTACCAGCCGGAGATCTCCCAGGGGCGGCTCGAGGCGCTGCTGAACTTCCAGACCGTGGTCGCCGAGCTGACCGGCCTGCCGACCTCGGGCGCCTCACTGCTCGACGAGGGCACCGCCGCCGCCGAGGCGATGGCTCTGTCGCGGCGCATGGGCAAGAACAAGAAGGGCCTGTTCCTGGTCGACGCGGACGCGCTGCCGCAGACCATCGCCGTGATCGAGACCCGTGCCGAGCCGACCGGCGTCGAGGTCGTCGTCGCCGACCTGAGCGAGGGCATCCCCGCCGAGGTCGCCGAGCGCGAGATCAACGGCGTACTGATCCAGTACCCGGGCGCCTCCGGTGCCGTACGCGACATCAAGCCGGTGATCGACCAGGCGCACGAGCTGGGCGCGCTCGTCACCGTCGCCGCCGATCTGCTCGCCCTCGCGCTGCTGAAGTCGCCCGGTGAGCTGGGCGCGGACATCGCGGTCGGCACCACGCAGCGCTTCGGTGTGCCGATGGGCTTCGGCGGGCCGCACGCCGGCTACATGGCCGTGCAGGAGAAGATGGCGCGCAGCCTGCCCGGACGGCTCGTCGGCGTCTCCGTCGACGCGGACGGGCACAAGGCGTACCGCCTCGCCCTCCAGACCCGTGAGCAGCACATCCGCCGCGAGAAGGCCACCAGCAACATCTGCACCGCCCAGGTGCTGCTCGCCGTCATGGCCGGGATGTACGCGGTCTACCACGGCCCGGAGGGACTGCGGCTGATCGCCCGGCGCACCCACCGGTACGCCACCGTCCTCGCCGAGGGCCTGCGGGCCGGCGGGGCCGAGATCGTGCACGGCTCCTACTTCGACACGCTGACCGTGCGCGTCGCCGGGCGGGCCGCCGAGGTCGTCGCCGCCGCCCGCGACAACGGCGTCAACCTGCGTCTCGTCGACGCCGACCACGTCTCGATCGCCTGCGACGAGACCACCACCCGGGAGCGGCTGACCGCCGTGTGGAGCGCCTTCGGCGTCGAGGGCGACACCGAGGCCCTGGACGCGGCCGCGCGGGACACGCTGCCGGACGCCCTGCTGCGTGACGACGAGTACCTGACCCACCCCGTCTTCCAGCAGCACCGCTCCGAGACCGCGATGCTGCGCTACCTGCGCCGGCTCTCCGACCGCGACTACGCGCTGGACCGCGGCATGATCCCGCTGGGCTCCTGCACCATGAAGCTCAACGCGACCACCGAGATGGAGCCGGTCACCTGGCCCGAGTTCGGTCAGCTGCACCCCTTCGCGCCCGCCGAGCAGGCCCAGGGCTACCTCACGCTCATCCACGAGCTGGAGGAACGTCTCGCCGAGGTCACCGGCTACGACAAGGTCTCCCTCCAGCCCAACGCCGGCTCCCAGGGCGAGCTGGCCGGTCTGCTCGCCGTGCGCGGCTACCACCGGGCCAACGGCGACGAGCAGCGCACCGTCTGCCTGATCCCGTCCTCCGCGCACGGCACCAACGCCGCCAGCGCCGTGATGGCCGGCATGAAGGTCGTCGTCGTCAAGACGTCCGACGACGGCGAGATCGACGTGGCCGACCTGCGCGCCAAGATCGGGCAGTACCGCGACGAGCTGTCCGTGCTGATGATCACCTATCCCTCGACGCACGGCGTGTTCGAGGAGCACGTCGCCGACATCTGCGCCGAGGTGCACGAGGCCGGCGGCCAGGTGTACGTGGACGGCGCCAACCTCAACGCGCTGGTGGGTCTGGCCAAGCCGGGCCACTTCGGCGGTGACGTCTCGCACCTGAACCTGCACAAGACCTTCTGCATCCCGCACGGCGGCGGCGGCCCCGGCGTCGGCCCGGTCGGCGTGCGGGCGCACCTCGCCCCGTACCTGCCGAACCACCCGCTGCAGCCGGAGGCCGGCCCGGAGACGGGCGTCGGGCCCGTTTCCGCGGCGCCGTGGGGTTCGGCGGGCATCCTGCCGATCTCGTGGGCGTACGTCCGTCTCATGGGCGGTGAGGGCCTCAAGCGGGCCACCCAGGTGGCCGTGCTCAGCGCCAACTACATCGCCAAGCGCCTGGAGCCGCACTACCCGGTGCTCTACACCGGCCCCGGCGGGCTGGTCGCGCACGAGTGCATCATCGACCTGCGCCCGCTGACCAAGGCGACCGGCGTCAGCGTGGACGACGTGGCGAAGCGCCTGATCGACTACGGCTTCCACGCGCCGACGATGTCGTTCCCGGTGGCCGGCACGCTGATGATCGAGCCCACCGAGTCCGAGGACCTCACCGAACTCGACCGGTTCTGCGAGGCGATGATCGCGATCCGCGCGGAGATCGAGAAGGTCGGCTCCGGCGAGTGGCCCGCGGACGACAACCCGCTCCGCAACGCCCCGCACACCGCCGCCGCGCTCGGAGGGGAGTGGGACCACGCGTACGCCCGCGAGGAGGCCGTCTTCCCGGCCGGGGTGAGCGCCGCCGACAAGTACTGGCCGCCGGTGCGCCGCATCGACCAGGCCTTCGGCGACCGGAACCTGGTCTGCTCCTGCCCGCCGCTGGACGCGTACGAGGACTGACACACGACGAAGGGGGCCCCTCCACAAGGGGGCCCCCTTCGTCGTGTGCGGCTACGCCGGGTACGCGTGCGTCTGCGCCGCCTTGACCGCCGCCCAGACCGTCGCGCCCGGATGCAGGTCGAGTTCGGCCGCGGCGACCGTGGTGAGGTCGGCGGCCAGGGCGAGTTCGCCGGTGAGCTCCGCGCGGATCTGATCCCCGTGGGTCTCCAGACCGGCGACCTCGCAGCGCCAGAGGTTGCGGGCGCTGGAGCCGGTCGGCCGGTCCCGGTACAGGGTGACGGCGCCGGGCGGGAACGCCACGAAGGCGGGCCCGGAGAGGTCCTCCGTGGTGCTCACGGCGGGGCCCGCGTCGAGCCGCACCGTGTGGCCGTCGGCCCGCCCGCGGTACAGGTTGAGGCCGACGAGCTGGGCGATGTACTCGGTGCGCGGGTGGCGGGCGATGTCGGAGGGCGTGCCCTCCTGCACGATCCGCCCCCGCTCCACGACGACCAGGCGGTCGGCGAGCACCATGGCGTCCAGCGGGTCGTGCGTGACCAGGACGGCGACGGCCTCGAACGCGGCCAGATGGCGACGGAGCTGCGCGCGCACCTCCAGCCGGGTGCGGGCGTCCAGGGCGGCGAGCGGTTCGTCCAGGAGCAGCAGCCGGGGACGGGTGACCAGGGCGCGGGCGAGGGCCACGCGCTGGGCCTGGCCGCCGGACAGCCGCCGGGGCTTGGCGCCCGCGTGGCC
>NZ_NCTE01000376.1 GCF_002114215.1 Streptomyces sp. 13-12-16
GTGCGCGCCCGCGCCCGTCTGCCGGACTGCGTCCTCGTCGACAACCCCGCGTGGGAGCGGGGCATGGGCACCTCCCTGCGGGCCGGCCTCGACTCCCTGGCCGGGGCGGGCGCGCGGGCCGCACTGGTCTCGCTGGTCGACCAGCCCGGCATCGGCCCGGAGGCGGTCGCCCGGGTGCTCGGCGCCTACGCCTCCCCCGATTCGCTCGTCTCGGCCTCCTACGACGGCGTGCGCGGCCATCCGGTGCTGTTCGGCGCCGCGCACTGGGCCGGGATCGGCGCGACCGCGACCGGCGACCGGGGGGCGCGCGCCTATCTGAAGGAGCACACGGAGCGACTCGTGCTCGTCGAGTGCGGCGACGTGGCCGAGGCGTACGACATCGACACCGAGGCGGATCTGGCGCACCTCGAATGAGCCGGGACGGCCGCGGGCGGACAGGGTGGCACCGGGCGCCGCCTTCCCTCGCCCCGGAGAATCTCGACATCAACAAAACATTGAACTTCCACCATGAGGAAACTACTATCCACTGCTCAGAAGCGCCCGGCCTCCGTACGGGCGTCCCCGCCGTACCCGGGTCGACCGGCACCCGGTGCCACGCACGCCGAAGGAAGTGACAGCCGATGTCCGCACCAGCGCCGTCCCCGCTGGCCATCGTCGACGCCGAGCCCCTGCCCCGGCAGGAGGAGGTCCTCACCGAGGCGGCGCTCGCCTTCGTGGCCGAGCTGCACCGGCGGTTCACGCCCCGGCGTGACGAGCTGCTCGCCCGCCGCGCGGAGCGCCGCGACGCGATCGCCCGTACGTCCACGCTCGACTTCCTGCCGGAGACGGCCGCGATCCGCGCGGACGACTCCTGGCGGGTGGCCCCGGCCCCCGAGGCCCTGAACGACCGCCGGGTCGAGATCACCGGGCCCACCGACCGCAAGATGACCATCAACGCCCTCAACTCGGGCGCGAAGGTCTGGCTCGCGGACTTCGAGGACGCCTCCGCGCCCACCTGGGAGAACGTGGTCCTCGGCCAGCTCAGCCTGATCGACGCCTACACCCGGAACATCGACTTCACCGACCCGGTCTCCGGCAAGTCGTACGCCCTGCGCCCGGACGCGGAGCTGGCGACGGTCGTCATGCGCCCGCGCGGGTGGCACCTGGACGAGCGTCACCTCACCGGCCCGGACGGCACCCCGGTGCCCGGCGCGCTGGTCGACTTCGGCCTGTACTTCTTCCACAACGCCAAGCGGCTGATCGAGCTCGGCAAGGGCCCGTACTTCTACCTCCCCAAGACGGAGTCCCACCTGGAGGCCCGGCTGTGGAACGAGGTGTTCGTCTTCGCGCAGGAGTACTGCGGCATCCCGCAGGGCACCGTGCGCGCCACCGTCCTGATCGAGACGATCACGGCCGCGTACGAGATGGAGGAGATCCTCTACGAACTGCGCGACCACGCCTCCGGTCTGAACGCCGGCCGCTGGGACTACCTCTTCTCCATCGTCAAGAACTTCCGTGACGGCGGGGCGAGGTTCGTGCTCCCGGACCGCAACGCGGTGACGATGACCGCCCCGTTCATGCGCGCGTACACCGAACTCCTCGTCCGCACCTGCCACAGGCGCGGCGCGCACGCGATCGGCGGCATGGCGGCGTTCATCCCGTCCCGCCGGGACGCGGAGGTCAACAAGGTGGCCTTCGAGAAGGTGCGCGCCGACAAGGACCGTGAGGCGAACGACGGTTTCGACGGCTCCTGGGTCGCCCACCCCGACCTGGTCCCGATCGCCATGGAGTCCTTCGACCGGGTGCTCGGCGACCGGCCGAACCAGAAGGACCGCCTGCGTGAGGACGTGAACGTGACGGCGGCCGACCTCATCGCCGTCGACTCCCTGGACGCCAGGCCGACGTACGCGGGTCTGGTCAACGCCGTTCAGGTGGGCATCCGTTACATCGAGGCGTGGCTGAACGGGGTCGGCGCGGTCGCCATCTTCAACCTGATGGAGGACGCCGCCACCGCCGAGATCTCCCGCTCCCAGATCTGGCAGTGGATCAACGCGGAGGTCGTCCTCGACAACGGCGAACAGGTCACCGCCGAGCTGGCCCGCAAGGTCGCCGCCGAGGAACTGGCGGGCATCCGCGCGGAGATCGGCGAGGAGGCCTTCGCGGCCGGCAACTGGCAGCAGGCGCACGACCTGCTGCTGAAGGTCTCCCTCGACGAGGACTACGCCGACTTCCTCACCCTGCCGGCGTACGAGCAGCTCAAGGGCTGAGCCCTACGTGTCCGGGCGGCCCAGGTGCACCGACCAGTCCTGGGCCGCCGCCGGTTTGCCGTGCAGGTCGGGGACCCGCTTCAGCCAGTCCGGCCGGCCCCGCCGGGTCCTCGCCGCCCGCCGGGCGTTCTCCTCGGCGAGCTCGTCCGGGCCGGGGAAGTCGGTGGGCAGCCACGCCCCGGACGTCCGCACGCGCGCGTGGAGGTACGTCACGTACGCCTCGCGGACCTCGTCGGGCGTGGCGAAGCGGGGATCACCGGCCAGCCAGTCGTCGGGGACCTCGGCGGTGACGGACCGCAGCAGTTCCTCGGTCACCTTCGGCGCGAGCTCGGCGTCCGCCGCACGCACGTCGGGTCCGTAGTGGCCGAGGGCGTGGTGGCGGAAGTCGTACGCCCTGGCCGGGTCGGAGCCCTCCCAGCGGTGGTGGAAGACGAGCGCGGCCCCGTGGTCGATGAGCCACAGCCGCGGGGGCGCGACCCCGAGCGTCGGCCAGACCACCAGGTTGGAACTGTGGACGGTACGGTCCACGTTCACGGTGAGGGCGTCGAGCCAGACGATCCGCCCGGCCTCCAGCGGATCGACGGGGAAGACCTCGGCGACCTCGGGGGTGAAGTCCCGCGCGCCCGGCAGGTAGTCCATGCCGAGGTTGACCCCGGCGCTGGCGGCGTGCAGCTCCCGCACCTCCTGGTGCGGCTCGCCGTCCGCCACCGCCGGGTCGAAGTGCACCAGCACCAGCTCGGGGAAGCGCAGCCCGAGGGCCCGCGCCAGCTCCCCCACGATCACCTCGGCGACCAGCGCCTTGCGCCCCTGCGCGGAGGCGGTGAACTTCACGACGTACGTCCCGAGGTCGTCGGCCTCGAAGACACCGGGGACGGACCCGCCGGAGTGCAGGGGCGTGATGTAGCGGGTGGCGGTGACCTCTCTCAGCATCCGACGAGCATAGTGACCGGGGGCGCGGCCCTGTCCGGATGCCGTCGGTCGGGTTGGCGTGCTCACGCTCAGGTTCGTATCGTCGGACATCGATCGGGGGCGGCAGCGGAGACACACGCGTCCGGGGGGAGCGGGGTGGGGAGAACGACAGGGACCGCCTCGCCCCGACGGGCCGGGCGGACGCGCCGACGCCTCGCCGTCGGCGCGGCGACGGCCCTGGCGGCGGGGTGCTGCGGCGCCTGGGCCTACGGCAGGACG
>NZ_NCTE01000377.1 GCF_002114215.1 Streptomyces sp. 13-12-16
CGTGCAGTCGGCCGGCGCCACTCGCACCGCGCCGCTGACCCGCGCCGGGACGACGGACGAGGGCGCCGCCGACTTCGTGACGGCCGCCGAGGCCGCGCGGACGGAGGCCGCCTCCGCGCGGACCCCGGGCAGCGAGCCGCTCGAGGCCGACCAGTGGGACCTGCGGGCGATCGGCGCCGACAAGGCCGCGAAGATCGACGACGGCAGCCGCAGGGTGACCGTCGCCGTGATCGACACCGGCGTCGACGACACCCATCCGGACCTCGCCCCGAACTTCTCCGCCTCCCAGTCGGCCAACTGCGTCGGCGGCAAGGCGGACACCGCCGAGGGCGCCTGGCGGCCGTACACGGCCGACGACTACCACGGCACCCATGTGGCCGGTGAGATCGCCGCGGCCCGCAACGGCGTCGGCGTCGCCGGTGTGGCGCCCGGCGTGAAGGTGGCCGGCATCAAGGTCAGCGACCCGGACAACGGCCTCTTCTACCCGGAGAACGTCGTCTGCGCGTTCGTGTTCGCCGCCGACCACGGCGTGGAGATCACGAACAACAGCTACTACGTCGACCCGTGGCTCTACAACTGCATGGACGACCCGGACCAGAAGGCGATCGTCGACGCGGTCAACCGGGCCCAGCTGTACGCGCAACGCAAGGGCACGCTGCACCTCGCCTCGGCCGGCAACTCCAACCACGACCTGGCCTCCGACGCGATCGTCGACGACTCCAGCCCCAACGACACCACGCCGGTGACGCGCACCATCGACCCGAGCGAGTGCTTCGACGTGCCGACCCAGCTCCCGGGCATCGTCACCGTCAGCGCGACGGGCGTGCAGAACCTCAAGTCGTACTACTCCACGTACGGCAAGGGCGTCGTCGACGTGGCCGCGCCGGGCGGCGACCGCCGCTACCAGCTCCCGGACACGCCGTCGAAGGACGGCCGCATCCTGTCCACCATGCCGAACGGCGAGTACGCCTGGCTGCAGGGCACCTCGATGGCCTCCCCGCACGCCGCCGGTGTCGCCGCGCTGCTGAAGTCCAAGCACCCGTGGGCCTCCCCCGCCCAGTTGCAGGCGCTGCTGAAGACCCAGGCGAACAACCCGGGCTGCCCCGAGTCCTACGACCAGGACGGCGACGGCGCGCAGGACGCGACCTGCGAGGGCGGCCGCCGGGTCAACGGCTTCTACGGCTTCGGCATCGTCGACGCGCTGCGCGCCGTCAAGTGACCCGCGCCGCACCGCACTCCCCTCCCGCCCGTCCGACCGCACCCGCGAACGAACTGGAGACTTCATGACCGCGTCCCACCCGCGTCACCGCCGCGCGCTCGCCATCCCGGCCGGGATGGCCATGGCGACGGCACTCGCCTTCCTCCCGAACACCGCGGCCACGGCCGCCCCGGCCGACACGGCGCCGGCCGCGGCCCCCGCCGACGCGACCCCGCTCAGCTACGTGGTCAACGTCCGGGGCGGGCACGGCACGTCGGCGCACGTGAAGAAGGCGATCGGCAGGGCCGGCGGGACCGTCGTGACGTCGTACGACAAGATCGGCGTCATCGTCGTCCACTCCTCGGACGCCGACTTCGCGAAGACCATCCGCAAGGTGCGCGGGGTGCAGTCGGCCGGCGCCACCCGCACCGCGCCGCTGCCGTCGGCGGCCACCGCGGACACGGTCACCCCGAAGGCGCTCAGCGCCTCCGAGATCGCCCGCGCCGAGTCGGCGGCGGCCGAGGGCCAGGACCCGCTCCAGGGCCTGCAGTGGGACCTGCCCGCCATCAAGGCGGACAAGGCGCACGAGAAGTCCCTGGGCAGTTCCGAGGTGACCGTCGCCGTCATCGACACCGGTGTGGACGACACCCACCCGGACATCGCGCCCAACTTCGACCGGGCCGCGTCGGTCAACTGCGTGTCGGGCAAGCCGGACACCAGCGACGGCGCCTGGCGGCCGAGCGCGGAGGAGAGCCCGCACGGCACGCATGTCGCCGGTGAGATCGCCGCCGCGAAGAACGGCGTCGGCATGACCGGAGTCGCGCCGGGCGTGAAGGTGTCGGGCATCAAGGTGTCCAACCCGGACGGCTTCTTCTACACCGAGGCCGTGGTGTGCGGCTTCGTGTGGGCGGCCGAGCACGGGGTCGACGTCACCAACAACAGCTATTACACCGACCCCTGGTACTTCAACTGCACGGACGACCCGGACCAGAAGGCCCTCGTCGAGGCCGTCACCCGCGCGTCGCGGTACGCGGAGCGCAAGGGCGCGGTGAACGTGGCCGCGGCCGGCAACGAGAACTACGACCTCGCGGCCGACGAGATCACCGACCCGGTCTCCCCCAACGACTCCACCCCGTCGGAGCGGGTGATCGACCCGTCCGAGTGCTACGACATCCCGACCCAGCTCCCGGGCGTGGTGACGGTCGCGGCGACCGGCGCGAAGGGGCTGAAGTCGTCGTTCTCCAACTACGGCCGGGGCGTCGTCGACATCGCCGCGCCGGGCGGCGACTCGACGGCGTACCAGAAGCCGGAGCCGCCCGCCACCAGCGGTCTGATCCTGGGCACGCTGCCCGGCGGGTCGTGGGGCTACATGGCGGGTACGTCGATGGCGTCCCCGCACGTCGCGGGCGTCGCCGCGCTGATCAGGTCGACGCACCCGCACGCCTCGCCGGCGCTGGTCAAGGCCCTGCTGTACGCGGAGGCCGACGCCACCGCGTGCACGGACCCGTACGACATCGACGGCGACGGCAAGGTCGACGCCGTGTGCGAGGGCCCGAAGAACCGCAACGGCTTCTACGGCTGGGGCACGGCCGACGCGCTGGACGCGGTGACGCGGTAGCCGCCGGTCCTGCGGGAGCCGCACGAGAGGGGGCCGGGCGATCGCGCCCGGCCCCCTTCGCGGCATAGTGCGGTCATGACCGATCTCGCGTCCGTGTGGTCCGCCCTGGGCGGCGACCCCGCCCTCCTCCCCCGCGTGTCGGCCGTCGAACGGCCCGGTGTGCTGGATGCCCGGCTGCCGGTACGGGAACTGGCGCGCTCCTGTGTGGGCGCGTGCGCGCTGGCCGCCGCCGAGCTGGGGGCGCGGCGGGCGGGCGGCGGCGAGGTGCCGGCGGTGCGGGTGGACGAC
>NZ_NCTE01000378.1 GCF_002114215.1 Streptomyces sp. 13-12-16
GGTCACAGCCCCCCGTAGAACAGCTCCTCCACCACGCTCCGTGCCCGCCGTGCCGTACGCCGGTACGCGTCGAGCATGTCGCCGGCGTGGCCGGGGCCGTAGCCCAGGTAGCGGCCGACGGCGCCCAGTTCGCGGGGCACGGTGGGGAAGGTGTCCCCGGCCCGGCCCCGGACCAGCATCACCGCGTTGCGCACGCGGGTGGCGAGCACCCAGGCCTCGTCGAGGGTGGAGGCGTCGTCCTCGGAGATCAGCCCGGCCGCGCGGGCGGCGGCCAGCGCCTGCCGGGTGCGGGTCGTGCGCAGGCCCGGCTCCCGGGCGCCGTGCCGCAACTGGAGGAGCTGCACGGTCCACTCCACGTCGGACAGCCCGCCCGGCCCGAGCTTGGCGTGCAGCTTGGGGTCGGCGCCGCGCGGCAGCCGCTCGGACTCCATGCGGGCCTTCAGCCGCCGGATCTCCCGGACGGCCTCCTCGTCGAGCCCGGCGGCCGGATAGCGCAGCGGGTCGACCATCTCGGTGAAGCGGCGGCCCAGGTCCTCGTCCCCGGCGACGTGCTCGGCGCGCAGCAGCGCGTGCCGCTCCCACACCAGCGACCAGCGGCGGTAGTACGCCTCGTACGACTTGAGCGTGCGCACCAGCGGGCCGGACTTGCCCTCCGGGCGCAGGTCGGCGTCGATGAGCAGGGGCGGGTCGGCGCTCGGTATCTGCAGCAGCCGGCGCATCTCGGCGACCACCTTGCCCGCGGCCTCGGCGGCCTCCCGCTCGTCCACGCCGTCGCGCGGTTCGTGCACGAACAGGACGTCCGCGTCGGAGCCGTAGCCCAGCTCGTGCCCGCCGAAGCGGCCCATGCCGATGATGGCGAACCGGGTGGGGAGCGTGTCCCCCCAGCCCTCGCGGACCACCGCGCGGAGCGTGCCGGCGAGGGTGGCGGCCGTCAGGTCGGACACCGCGCCGCCCACCAGGTCCACCAGGGCGCCCTGATCGGCCTCGGCGGGCTGTGACTCGGTGCCGTAGGAGCCGACGATGTCGGCGGCGGAGGTACGGAACAGCTCGCGGCGGCGCACCCCGCGGGCGGCCGTGACGCCCTGGACGGCGTTGTCGGCGCGGCGGACGGCGGCGAGCATCTCCTGCTCCAGATGGGCGCGGGGCCGCGGTTGGAGCCCGCCGCCCCCGTCGCCGAGCAGCGCCACCGCCTCGGGGGCGCGCATCAGCAGGTCGGGGGCAAGCCGTCCGGCGGACAGCACGCGGGCCAGGTTCTCGGCGGCGGCGCCCTCGTCGCGCAGCAGCCGCAGGTACCAGGGCGTCTTGCCGAGCGCGTCGGAGACCTTGCGGAAGGTGAGCAGACCGGCGTCCGGGTCGGCGGAGTCCGCGAACCAACCGAGCAGCACCGGCAGCAGGGTGCGCTGGATGGCGGCCTTGCGGGTGACACCGGACGCCAGTGCCTCCAGGTGGCGCAGCGCGGCGGCCGGATCGGCGTACCCGAGCGCGATCAGCCGCTCCCGCGCGGCCTCGGCGCTGAGCCGGGCCTCGCCGGGGGCGAGCGCGGCGACGGCGTCGAGCAGCGGCCGGTAGAACAGCTTCTCGTGCAGCCGCCGTACGACGGAGGCGTGCCGCTTCCACTCCCGGGTCAGGGTGGCGACCGGGTCGGTGCGCAGGTCGAGGGAGCGGCCCAGGCGGCGCAGGTCGGCCTCGTCGTCGGGGACGAGGTGGGTGCGGCGCAGCCGGTGGAGCTGGATGCGGTGCTCCATGGAGCGCAGGAAGCGGTAGGCGTCGTCGAGCTGGGCGGCGTCCGCGCGGCCGACGTAGCCGCCGGCGGCGAGGGCCTTCAGCGCGTCGAGGGTGGTGCCGCTGCGCAGCGAGGCGTCGGAGCGGCCGTGCACCAGTTGCAGCAGCTGCACGGCGAACTCGACGTCCCTGAGGCCCCCCGGGCCCAGCTTGAGCTGCCGGTCGATCTCGGCGGCGGGGATGTTCTCCACCACCCGGCGGCGCATCTTCTGCACGTCGGCGACGAAGTTCTCCCGCTCGGCGGCCCCCCACACCAGCGGCTGGAGCGCGGCGACGTACTCCTCGCCGAGCGCGAGGTCACCGGCGACCGGGCGGGCCTTGAGCAGTGCCTGGAACTCCCAGGTCTTGGCCCAGCGCTGGTAGTAGGCCAGGTGGGAGGCGAGGGTGCGCACCAGCGGCCCGTTGCGGCCCTCGGGGCGGAGGTTGGCGTCGACGGGCCAGATGGAACCCTCGACGGTGGTCTCGGAGCAGATCCGCATCATGTGCGCGGCGAGCCGGGTCGCGGCGCGCAGCGCCTTGTCCTCGTCGGCCCCGTCCACCGCCTCGCCGACGAAGACGACGTCGACGTCGGAGACGTAGTTCAGCTCGTGTCCGCCGCACTTGCCCAGCGCGATCACCGCGAGTCGGCAGAGCCCGGCGTCCTCGGGCGCGGCGGCCCCGGCGAGGGCGAGGGCGGCGCGCAGGGTGGCGGTGGCGAGGTCGGCGAGCTCGGCGGCGGTCTGGGCGACCTCGATGGTGCCGCAGACGTCACGGGCGGCGATGGACAGCAGACAGCGCCGGTAGGCGACGCGCAGCGAGACCGGGTCGTCGGCCTCGGCGAGGCCCCGCTCGAACTCCTCGATGCCCGGGTGCAGGTCGCGCGGCTCGTAGGTGACGAGGGCCTGCCAGTCGCTCGGGTGCCGGGCCAGATGGTCGGCGAGCGCCTCGGAGGCGCCGAGCACCCCGAGCAGCCGGTCCCGCAGCGGCTTGGCGGCTATCAGCGTGTCCAGCAGCTCCTGCCGGGCGGTGGGCCCGTCCTGCGCCTCCAGCAGCCGCACCAGGCCCCGTAGCGCGAGGTCGGGGTCGGCGGTGGCGCCGAGGGCGTCCAGCAGCACGGGGTCGTTGCGCACCAGCGCGAGTCCGGCGCTGTCGAGCAGCCGCTCCGCGGCGGACGGATCGGTGAAGCCGTGCCGCAGCAGTCGCGTGAAGGTACTGCTCCTGCGCCCCGGCGCCGACGTCATCCCCGGCCTCCCTCGTGCCTCGTGCCCGTGCCTGCCGCACATGCCCCGGATCAGGGTCGTACGGCCATGAGCCTATCCGGAGTACGGGGCCCTGGCCCGGGACGCGGTGGGACACGCCTCCGCCGGTACTTCGGGTGGGACACGCCTCTGTCGGCATTTCGGTGGCGCGGCGGACGGTTTTCGGATTCGGTGGGGACAGCCGTCCGGCCGGACCGGGTGACGGTCCGGGCGACGCGCAGCCGATACGCCGACGAAGGAGCCGCTGTTCCATGGACATGACCCTCGAAGTGATCCCGCTCCCGGTGAGCGACATCGACCGCGCCAGGGACTTCTACCGGGACAAGGTCGGCTTCCACGTCGACATCGACCAGGAGGTCATGCCGGGCGTGCGCATCGTCCAGCTCACCCCGCCCGGCTCCGGCTGCTCGATCGCCCTGGGCAACAGCATCTGGGAGATGAGCCCGGGACCCACCCCGGCCCCCGGCTCCTACCAGGGGCTCCAGCTCTGCGTCGCCGACATCAAGGCGGCCCACGCGGAACTGACCGCCCGGGGCCTGGAGGTCTCCGACCCGGTCGAGTACGCCCCGGCCGACGGCGCCACCTTCATGTACTTCACGGACCCGGACGGCAACGGCTGGGCGGTACAGGAGTACCGGCGGCGGGCGGAGGAGCCGCTGCACAAGGTGCTGGGGGATCTGGCGGAGGGGTAGGTCCGCCGTCGCCGATCAGAGATCGTCGGGAAGGATGCGGAAGCAGGAGAAGTCACCACCCGCCGGACGTAGCGCCCGGAAGTCCCGGAGGTCTCTGGTGAGGATGGCGTCCGTGCCGTATTCGGCGGCGAGAGCGACGTTGACCGCGTCCACCAGGTCCAGGTCCAGGGACGCGTACCGGGCCCGGACGGCCAGCGCGGCATCCATGATCTCCGGTGTCGGCGGGGCGAGGACCAGCCGCATCTGCCGGACGCGCTCGGTGAGAGAGCGAAGGATTCCGTCGGCCGCCCCGCGCCCGGCACGGCTGGTGGCCACCTGGTGCACCTCGGTGAGCGCGAGCGGGCTGGCGACGAGGAAGCCGCACTGCTCCGCGGCCTTCCTGGCGGCGTAATGATCCGGGTCGGACCGGTTGAACAGAGTGAGGATGCCGGAAGTGTCGGCGATGGCGATCACGCCGCGTCGCCCCGGTTCCGGCGCTCGCGCTCCGCGTGGCCCCGGGTGACCGCCGACCGGATCTCGTCCTTGTCCACGGGACCGCCGAGGTCGAACGTCTCCTCGTCGGAGACGAACGGTTCGTCCCACACACGGTGCGCCAGAGCGATTCGGTGGATGCCCTCGCGAATTATCTCCGCCTCCGACACCCCCAGTCGAGCAGCCGCCTCCTTGATCAGGAACAGATCGCTGTCGTCCGCGTAGACATTGGTGCGCTTCAGAGCCATGCCACCATGGTACAGGTCATGTACCACGCATGTGCTGCACGCCTCGGGCCGGCCTGCGCCGCGGAGGTACGGGCGCCGCCCGACCGCGTGACGCGCGTTCTTCTCATTGCGTGTCAAACCATGACAAATGGCCACTCGGGCTGAGACGGACGGACATGTGTGCGGTCAGGAGCGCGCGAGCTCCGGCCCACATCGGGTCACCGGGCACGGGCCGTACGCGTACATCCGATGAGGGGAAGTCGCCGATGAGTGAGTCCGTACGAACCGGATCCGGGAGCACCGGAGACAAGGTCAAGGCAGAGACCGCCGCGACGGCCGGCCAGGCCAAACAGGCCGCCGGCCAGGTGGCGGGGACCGCGGCGGAACAGGCCAGGAACGTCGTGGGTGAGGCGCGGCAGCAGGCCGGTACGGTCATCGAGGACCTGCGCGGCCGCGCGATCGACGAGGCGGACGGGCAGACCAGGCGGGCGGCCGGCACGCTGCGGCAGTGGGCGAACGACTTCTCGAACCTGGCCGCGCACGCCGAGCACGACTCGCCCGCCCGGGGCCTGGCGGCCCGCGCGGGCGACAAGGGAATGCGGATGGCCGACTATCTGGAGCGGCAGGGGGTCGAGGGCATCGCCGCCGACCTCCAGGGATTCGCCCGGCGCCGCCCCGGCGCCTTCCTCGGCGGCGCGCTGCTGGCCGGGCTGGCCGTCGGACGCCTGGCGAAGGTGACGCAGACGGCCTCCCGGGCCGACGGGAACGGGCAGCGGCGGGTCACCGCGCCCCCGGCCCCCGAGGCCCT
>NZ_NCTE01000379.1 GCF_002114215.1 Streptomyces sp. 13-12-16
CGGAGCCGCAACCTTCGGGTCATCTCGGTCGTCTCACCCGATACCAGAAGGATGCGAGCCCAGGGGGCCGAAAATGCTTCGAAAGAGAACAATCTGTGCGACTCTCGTGCTCGTGGGCGCCACGCTGACCGCGGCGGCCGTCCCGGCCGTCGCCGTCCAGCCGACGGCGGCCCGGGCCACGGCGTGCCCGACCGGCTGGGGCAGCCTGCCCGAGACCGGCTCCGGCAGCACGGCCACGCCGGTACGGGACGTCAGGACCGGACGGCACGCCTGCTACGACCGGATGGTCGTCGACCTGCCCGGCGCCGCCCGCGACGGCATCGGTTACTCGGTCCGGTACGTCGACCGCCTCCACCAGGACGGATCGGGCCGGCCCGTCCCCGTCTCCGGCGGCGCCGTCCTCGAGGTGCGGGTGGCCGCACCCGCGTACACCCCGGAGACCGGTGAGCCCACCTATCCCGCGCGCGTCGGACGCCCCCTGCCGGGCGTGGACCTCGCCGGGTACCGCACGTTCAGGGACGCGCGGTACGCCGGCAGCTTCGAGGGCGAGACCCGGATCGGGCTCGGTGTGCGGGCGCGGCTGCCGTTCCGGGTGCTGCGGCTCGACGGCCGGCTCGTGATCGACGTCGCCCACGACTGGACCGGCAGCCGCTGAGCGCCTGCCGCCGGGCGGTCACTGCTCCGGGGTGCCCGTCTCGCAGACCCGGCGCGCCACCTCGCGCAGTTTGGTGTTGGTGCGCTGGGACCGGGTGCGCAGGATGTGGAAGGCCTGGTCCTCCGTCACGTGGTGGCGGCCCATCAGGATGCCCATCGCCTCGCCGATCAGATGCCGCGTGGCGATGGCGTCCTGCAGCTGGGCGTCGGTCCGGGCGGTGGAGAAGGCGACCGCCGCGTGGGAGGCCAGCAGCCAGCCGGCCGTCTCGCTGTCCTCGGTGAACATGCCCGGCTTGCGGGAGTACATGTTGAGGGCCCCCAGCTCCTCCTCACGCGTGTACAGCAGGAAACCCATCATGCTGCCCACCCCGAGCTCCCGGCAGTGCGGCACGAAGGACGTCCAGCGTTCGGGGTCCGCGGTGAAGTCGGGGATGCGGAAGACGCGTTCGGCCCGGTCGGGCCGGGCGGCGTCGAAGCAGGGCCCTTCGCGCAGGCGCTCCTGGAGGCGGTCGCTGTCGATCACGAGCTGCTCGGTCGGCGCCAGCGAGCTCACCCGGTCCCCCCGCAGGACGAGGATCCCGGAGGCGTCGCAGCCGTCGACGAGCTCCACCGCTTTGTGTGAGATCTGCTCCAGGGTCGAGTCGAGGGTGTGCTCGGCCAGGAGATCACGCGCCATGGAAGCCATCTGTCGCGCGAAATTCCGCCAGTCCACCGTCAGCCTCCCTGGTTGCCGCAGTCAGCACACACCGCCTCTACCCCGGGCCGATGTGCGGCACGCCGGTGAACGGCCCGATCCCGGGCAGACGGCGTACGTGATCTTCGCGGGTCCGCGTGACCCCGGGCGCACTCCGTGCCGGCCGCCAGAGAGAGGAACCACCACGGTGACCATGACCCAGCGCCGTACGCGTCCGACACACCGCGGGCGGCGCTTCGACCTGCGGGCGACGGCCGTGTTCTTCGGCCTGCTCGCCACGGCCCTGATCGCCGTCGGCTTCGCGGTGCGCGCGCTGGCCCCGGCCGTGCAGCGGCGCCCGGTGTGGGTCGTCGTCCTGCTGTGCGTGGCCGTCGCGACCCTGCTGGCCCACGGACGCAGACGACGGCGGCTGTCCGCGGCGAGGATCGCCCGCCGGGCGGGCGAGGCCCTGGAACAGGCCACGACGACGGCGCTCGACGCCCTGGACACACCGGCACCGGCACCGGCGCCGGCCCGCACGCACGACGACGGCGTCCCGGGCCCGGGGGAGACGTACGACTACGACCTCCTGGACCCCGATGAGTTCGAGGCGGCGATAGCCGGCCTGTGCGTGCGGGACGGCTGCACGCGGGTGGAGGTCGTCGGGGGAGCGGGGGACCTGGGCGCCGACGTGACGGCCCTGACCCCCGACGGCCGCCGCCTCGTCGTCCAGTGCAAGCGCTACGGCGACGACAACAAGGTGGGCTCGCAGGACCTCCAGCGCTTCGGCGGCACCTGCTTCACCGTCCACGGGGCGGACGTCGCCCTCGTCGTCACCACCAGCGACTTCACCGCGCCGGCCGTCGAGTACGCCGAGCAGTGCGGCATCGTGTGCGTGAACCGCGACGCCCTGCTCGCCTGGAGCGGGGGACGGACGCCGAAACCCTGGGCGGCGGGCGCGCACGAGGCGTAGGCCCGGTTGTCAGTGCCGGATGCCATCCTGCCGGTATGGACGAACTGGAGTTCATGCGCGGCAGGGTCTACGGTGCGGACCACGACGATCCGGGCCCGCGCGAGGGGAGGTCGTACGTGGAGCTGGCCGGGGGCCCGCTGGACGGTCTGCTGCTGGACGTCACCGGCCGCAGCGAGACGGAACTGAGACACGGCGTCGGCCTGCCCACCGAGATGGGCCGCTACGGCGCGGGCGGCCGCGCGGTGTACGCGCCCCGCGACCCCGGCGCCCGGGTGTACGACTGGAGGGGCGACGTTCCCTGACCGCCCGGCCGGGTACCCGGGGCGTCAGGGACGCGAGAAGACGGAGCGGGCCATGGGACTGCTGACGGAAGGCGGCTCGGTGCTGCGCGACCGGATCGGTCACGCGATCTTCTCCCGGGTCGCCGGACCGGACGGCCCGGACAACCGCGCGCGCATCCACGGCACGCCCGGCCCGCGCTGGTTCGGCCCCGACCGGCCGGTCAGGAGGGTGCACGGGGACGCGTCGATGTTCATCGGCGGGCTGTCGGCCCTGCTGCTGCAGTCGCTCCACCCGCTGGCCATGGCCGCCGTCGCCGGGCACTCCGGGTTCCGCGGCGACCCCTGGGGACGCCTCCAGCGGACCAGCACCTTCCTCGCCGTCACCACGTACGGCACCGCCGACAGCGCCCAGCGGGCCGTCGACCGGGTGCGGGCGGTCCACGAGACGGTGCGCGGCACCACCGCGGACGGCGAGGAGTACCGGGCGTCCGACCCCCGCCTGCTGTGCTGGGTGCACATCGCCGAGGTCGACATGTTCCTGCGCGCCCACCAGCGCTACGGCGCCCGTCCCCTGGACGAGGAGGGCTGTGACGCGTACGTCGCCGACATGGCGCGGATCGCCACCGCGCTCGGCGTGCCCGAC
>NZ_NCTE01000380.1 GCF_002114215.1 Streptomyces sp. 13-12-16
GGCGGGACGGCCCTGACCGGCGCGGCCCCGGCGGCCCCGGCGGCTGCGGGAGGGGGAGGACGTGGCGCGGGGGCGTTCCACGGGCGGCGCGGCGATGACGACCGGGACGCCGGAAGGTGCCTGGGCGCCCGTGATGCGGCTCAGCTCCGCCTCGCCCGAACGCACCTGGGTGATCCGGGGGGTGATGCCCGCCGAGGCCATCAGCCGGCTCATGTCGCGGCGCTGGCCGGGCGTCACCAGGGTGACGACGCTGCCGGACTCCCCCGCGCGGGCCGTACGGCCGCCGCGGTGCAGGTAGTCCTTGTGGTCGGTGGGCGGGTCCACGTTGACGACCAGGTCGAGGTTGTCGACGTGGATGCCGCGCGCGGCGACGTTGGTCGCCACCAGCACCGTCACGTCCCCGCTCTTGAACTGGGCCAGCGTCCGCGTGCGCTGCGGCTGGGACTTGCCGCCGTGCAGGGCCGCGGCGCGGACGCCGCTGCTCAGGAGGTGCTTGGTCAGCCGGTTCACCGCGTGCTTGGTGTCGAGGAACATGATCACCCGGCCGTCCCGCGCCGCGATCTCGGTGGTCGTCCGGTGCTTGTCCTCGTCGTGCACGTGGAGTATGTGGTGCTCCATCGTGGTGACGGCGCCCGCCGACGGGTCGACGGAGTGGACCACCGGGTCCGTCAGGTAGCGGCGGACCAGGCGGTCGACGTTGCGGTCCAGGGTGGCCGAGAAGAGCATCCGCTGCCCGTCGGGGCGCACCTGGTCGAGCAGGGCGGTGACCTGGGGCATGAAGCCCATGTCGGTCATCTGGTCGGCCTCGTCGAGAACCGTGACGCCGACGTCGTCCAGCACGCAGTCGCCCCGGTCGATCAGGTCCTTGAGCCGTCCGGGCGTCGCGACGACCACCTCGGCCCCGGCGCGCAGCGCACCGGCCTGCCGGCCGATGGACATCCCGCCGACGACGCTGACCGGTCGCAGGCCCACCGAGCGTGCGTACGGGGTGAGCGCGTCGGTGACCTGCTGGGCGAGCTCGCGGGTGGGGACGAGGACGAGGGCGAGCGGCCGTCGCGGCTCGGCCCGCCGTCCCGCCGTACGGGCCAGTACGGCGAGGCCGAAGGCGAGGGTCTTGCCCGATCCCGTGCGGCCGCGGCCGAGTACGTCACGGCCGGCCAGGGAGTTCGGCAGCGTCGCCGCCTGGATCGGGAACGGCGCGGTCACGCCTTCGCGGCCGAGCGTGTCCAGCAGCCGCGCGGGCATGTCGAGATCGGCGAACGACTCGACGGGGGGCAGCGCGGGAGTGATCGTCTCCGGCGGCGCGAACTCGCCCTGTACGGCCGGTCCGGCCTGCCGGTTCCCGTGCCCCTTGGAACGGCGCGGACCACCGGAGCGGGGGGCGCCGGAGCGGGGCGCGCCCGAGCGGGGCGCACCGGAGCCTCCCCCGGAACGGTCATGGGTACGGGACGTGCGGGCACGCTTCATGCGGAACCTTCCTTGATGGGGCGCGTACCAAGGAATTCCCGCAGCACATGGGCGGCGCAGAGAATCTCGAGACGAGCCGAAGTCGATGGGGGCCGAGCCGGGCCGACGGAGAGTACGTCACCGGCCGGTGGAGGGGTGGGGCCACCCCGTCACACGCCCGGAAACGCAGCGAGCCGGGGCCCGCACCCCAGAGGTGCGGGCCCCAGCTGCGAAGTACGCGTCGGCGCCGGTATCAGGCGGGAACGATGTTCTCGGCCGTCGGGCCCTTCTGGCCCTGCGCGATGTCGAACGACACCTTCTGGCCTTCGTGCAGTTCACGGAAACCCTGGGCGGCGATGTTCGAGTAGTGGGCGAAGACGTCGGGGCCGCCGCCGTCCTGCTCGATGAAGCCGAAGCCCTTTTCCGGGTTGAACCACTTGACGGTACCGGTAGCCATGTCATTTCTCCTTCGGAGGCGGTATCCGGAATTCACCCTGTGTGAATTCCGTGTCGCCGTGATGATCAACCCGTAGGAAATGAACCCGCTGGCAACCACACCTGCAACTGATACCGACACTAGCACGGTGCGATCGACCCCGCGTGATCGCAAATTCCGCTCCGGACGGCGACCTGGGAATACGCACCGTGCCCGGCGCTTATTCCTCCCGCCACGGACGCGAAGGTCACATACCGGGCGCGCGCCGGCCGCGGTGCGTCACCGCCCGGAGGCGTGGATCGTGGCGGTTTCGAGACCTCCGGAGGTGTGTGACGGACCGTCAGCCATGGGTAATCCTCGCTACCTCGGATCCGTGACCACTCAGGGGGACAGATGAACGACGACGGATACACGAGTTTGCCGGGATGGAGAGGCGGGGACGCCAACGCCGCGTATCTCGACAAGAATCTGCTGCACATACCGGTGGAGACCTCCCTCGACGACTCGGTCCACTGGCGACAACTGCTCCAGCTCTTCGTCTACGCCTTCCTCGCCTCGCTCCTGGCGTTCCTGCCCCTCTTCTTCTTCGCGCTGTTCCTCCTGGTCGTGGGCAGCGGCGAGGGATTCGCCGTCATGGCCGCGCTGGCGTACATCGCCTCGGGCGCCGCCTTCTGGGTGACCCTGCTCGGGGTGCGCCTGGTCGAGCCGATCGCCGAATGGCGGGTCCTGCTGGCGGACCGGAGCGGATCCCTGGACTCGGCGTACGTCTCCATCGCGGGCACGCTCGCGCGCCGCTTCATCCCCGTCGACCGCGCCGAGCGGGTCATCGCGACCGGACTGGGCCGCGATCAGGTCCGCAACCGCCTGGTGCTCTCGGAGGGCAAGTGCCAGGTCTACGTCTCGGTCTTCTCGTACGGCACGAGCCTCTACCTGGGGTGGCAGATGTGGCGCTCGCGCCGCGGGTACGCCCTGATCGGCGGGTTCGTGACGGACCTGATCGCGTCCGTCATGGGCCGCCTGAGCCCCGAGCGGATCATGCTGCGGACCGAGGGCGTACGGGCCATGCGGGAGGCGGTGCACGCGGCGTGCCGGGAGGGACTGGCCACGGCGGTGGACCAGGTCGTGGTGCCCGTCGGCTACGCCTTCCCGCACGGACTGCCGCCGGTGCAGGCCGACCGGGCGAGGTCCGCGCCGACACCGGGCCTCGACACCACCGGCACCTGGGGGCCGCCCGGGGGCGGCACCCCGGCGGGCGGTGCGCGGCCCGGCACCTGAGGCGTCCCGGTGCACCGGCCCG
>NZ_NCTE01000381.1 GCF_002114215.1 Streptomyces sp. 13-12-16
CGTCGGCCGGGGGCAGTGCCGCTGCCGCGGGACGGGCGGTGGCACCGGGCAGCGGTGCCGGGGCGGGCGTCGCGTCGGGCCGGGGGGGCGTCTCGTGCGGGACCAGGTCGCGCTGCTGGGCGAGCAGGTCCAGGGGCAGCAGGACGACGACGCCGGTGCCGCCGCGGGAGGAGGGGCGGTAGTTGACGCTGATGCCGTACTTCGCCGCGAGCCGTCCCACCACGGCCAGGCCGAGCCGGGTGCCCTGCAGCGAGGCGAGGTCGGTGGCGCGGCCGGTCACGGCCTCCTCGGCGCGGCGCATCGCCGCGTCGGCCATCTTCAGGCCGCTGTCCTCGATGGTGACGACGATGCCGGCGCTGCGGTCCTCGACGTAGACGTGCACCTCGTCGATGGGCGGGGAGAAGTTCGCGGCGTTGTCCATCAGTTCGGCGAGCAGGTGCATCACGCCCTCGGCGGCGAAGCCGGAGACCGCGGCGCGGGTGGAGCAGTGCAGGCGCACCCGCTGGTAGGCGGCGATGCGGCCGACGGCGCCGCGCAGGATGCTCTCCATCACGATCGGCTTGTTCCAGGCGCGGCTGGACCTGCCGCCCATCAGCAGCGCCAGCCGGTCGGTCATCAGGCCGAGCTGGGAGGTGCTGTGGTCCAGCTTCAGCAGGTCGCCGAAGACCTCCTCGCCGTGCCGCTCCTGCATCTCCCGCAGGTCGGCGAGCATCCGCACGGCCTTGGCCTGGACGCGGCTGAGCGCCTTGGCGGAGGCGGCCTGTGCCGCGGCGGCGCGCCGCTCGCTGTGGGCGAGCTCGCGGATGAACGATTCGGCCGGGACGCGCAGCCCCGGCAGCCGGGGCAGGTCGACCTCGGCGAGCACGGTGTCGGCGGACCGGCCGTCGCGCAGCCGGGCGACGGCGGCGGGCAGCGTCTTCGTCACGAAGCGTTCGTGCTCGGCCGCCGCCTGTTCCAGTTCACCGCGCATCGTGCGGTATTCGCCGTCCAGGGCGAGTGCCCGCCGCACGTCCTCCTCGACGGTGGCGGCGACGGTGTGCGCGAGCCGCCGCAGTTGCGGGTCGGACGGCGGAGGCACGCTGCCCAGCACGTCGGCCGCGCTCGCGCCCTCCCGCAGCCGCTGGGCCACGGCGGGCAGCGTCACACCGGCCAGGTGCGAGATCTCGGCCGAGAGCCGGGCCGCCTCCGCCTTCAGCCGGCTGTTCTCCGACTCCCGTCCGGCGGCCGCGCGGCGGGCCCGGTGGAGGAGCCGGTGGTCGACGAGGACGGTGACGGCCACGCACACCCAGCCGGCCACCACCACGGCCAGGGTCCACGTGGAGGAGCCGGACGGCGCCAGGGCGACCGCCGCGCCGCCGGCGGCGGCGCTCGTCACCAGCACGGCCGCCCGTGCGGCGAACGAGGTGCGCGGTGCCCCCGCCGATGGATGCTGGCTGGACGGAGCAGGCACTGGCATGGAGCGGTCCCTCGGTCGGTGAGAGCAGGGGAATCGGGCGACGGCACGACGACAGCCGCGGGCAGGAGGGGTCAGCCAACAGGAAGACGATCTTCCGGCCACGTACGGCTCATGCTAATCACCCTGATGGGCGAGAAAGCCGCGCTTGTTGCACAACCCGTCAGCAATTCGAGTTCGTCGTGAACTCGTCGCCCGTGCGTCCCGCTGTGGTATCCGGGACGAGGCCGGACCAGTCCGGCCCGAGGGCGGAAATACGCACGGAAATCTTCCTGACACGGCGTCACATCGCTTCTCCACGCCCGGATCCGCCGACTCTCCCGCCCGCGCGCAGTGTCGAATTTCGGACGACCATGCGTACGCCGACTTCCTCACGTACGCGGATCTTCGTAACGGCCCGGCCGTCGGGGTGTGGGAATTCCGTTGATCGTGGAGTTTTCGTGACGACGCCCCGTGGTGAGTGGGAGAGAAGCCGAACCGCGCGCCGGGGGAATCCGCCTCGCCGGGGCGGCGGAAACCGGGAGCGCCGCGCGGGCGTCTCGGGTCTGCGCGAATTCCTGGCCGAAGGGACCTTCACACGGTGCACTCCCGGGCCGACGATGCCGGGACGTCATGTCCGTGCAAGCCGGGAGAGCCGATGACAGCGCAGCGCCCCCCTCGTGAACAGGAACAGGGCCACGACGGGGGCCGGCCGGCCCGGCCCGCGCTCCCGTCTCCCGCCGGGCGGCTGCCGGCCCCCGAGCGGTTGTCCTCCTCGGGCCCCGCGGGCCTGCTCGCCCTCCAGCGCCTCGCCGGGAACACCGCCCTGGGGCAGGCCATCCAGCGGGAGCGCGCGGCGGACCGGGCATCGGAGCAGACGTCCGTCCAGCGGTCGGTGCGGGACGCGTTGCGCGGGCCCGGCCGGCCGCTCGACCCCGCGATCCGCACCGACATGGAGGCCCGCTTCGAGACCGACTTCTCCGACGTACGGCTGCACACGGACCACGCGGCACGGGAGTCCGCGGCCGCCCTCGGCGCCCGCGCCTACACCTCCGGCAGCCATGTGGTCGTCGGTGAGGGCGGTGCCGACCGGCACACGCTGGCCCACGAGCTGACCCATGTGATCCAGCAGCGCAGCGGCCCGGTCGCCGGCACCGACCGGGGAGACGGGGTACGGGTGTCCGACCCGGGCGACCGCTTCGAACGCGAGGCCGAGGCCGAGGCCACCCGCGTCCTGGGCGGCGCCCCGCCCGCACCCGCCACGACGGACCACGCGCCGGAGGGACACACGGGGCACGGGCACGGACACACGGGACACGGGCACGGACACGCGGGCGGGCCGGGGACGGCGGTGCAGCGGATGCCGCTGCGCGCCAGCGCGGCCGAGCAGGAGGAGCAGCGCGAGGAGCTCAGCTACCTCGTCGCGATGTGGGTGCCGGACGAGGAGTTCGACGCCGACGGGAACCTCGTGCGGGTACCGGACCGCGTCTACGCCGGCCGGCGTCCGGGCTACGGGACGGACGCGCTGCGCGTCGAGCGCACCGCCTCCCTGCCCAGGGCCTCGGCCGGCCGCCGGGGCGGCACCCTGCAGGAGAGCTGGCAGGTCGAGTACCAGACCTCGTTCTTCGTCTACCGCGTGGAACTCATCAACAGCGATCTCCAGCACAGTCCCACGCTGATCGATCCCGACCGGTCCTTCAGGGTCGTCAGGATGATCCCCAAGGGGTCCGGTGGCCGGTCGATGGGACGGACCTACCGGTTCGGCGACTACTGGGACGTCAACCCGGACTACGAGGGCGAAGGGGACCCCGAAGCCCTGGCCGGACTGCGGAACCTGGACGCCGCCAACCGTGTCACCGACGACGTCACCGATCTCGTGCCGCTGCCCACGGACCCGAGCCAGCCGTTCGTCTTCTACAGGCGTCCCGTGACCGACCCGAGTTTCGCCCACGCGGACGGAACGTCCAACGACAGCCGCCGTTTCCTGAGCACCCGGGGCTTCGACGCCAAGGCGAACCGGGCCGAGGAGCGGAACAACGGCAAGCTCCGCAGGCAGGTCCGGGTGTCCAGGCCGCCGACGGTGGACCGGGCGACCGCCGGGCGCAACCCCGCGGCGGCGATGGGCAACATGCCCGCGCACGGCCTGATGCCGGTGACCGGCCGCGGCGGCGGGGTGGGACGGCGCGCCTCGCACGAGTGGTGCCACCTCATCGGCGACGGCGACAACGGACCCACCGAGTTCCGCAACCTGGTGGTCGGCACCAACGCGGTCAACACGGAGCAACTGGCCATGGAGACCGCGCTGCGGGACTACCGGACCCGTTTCCTCGGGCTCGGCTACGCGATCCGGCTGACCGTCGAGGCGCTCCTCCAACGGCCCGAGGCCGATGCGCCGGCCGTACCGGGCGGCCCGTACCACAAGGCGGACTGGATCAGCTTCGCGATCGACATCATCGAGGACCCCGGCCGCGGCTCCGATGTGGACGGGGCGGCCTCCGTGACCGGGACGGTGCACCGGCAGATCATGGACGCGCAGCGCGGCACCATCACCGAGGCGGAGTTCACCAGCCTCCACAACCAGGTGCGCAACAAGCTGCGCGGGGTCCACGCGGAGCTGCGGGAGGAGCAGGAGCGCGCACGGGCCTCCCGCTACGGTTCCCCCATGTCCATCGGCTCCTACTGAACGAACGGCGCCCGGCTCACCGCCCGCCGCCGGTGAGCCAGGCGGTCGGGTCCGTGTACTGGCCGTCGAGGAGGACCTCGAAGTGGAGGTGCGGGCCGGTGGACAGGCCCGTCGAGCCGACGAGTCCGACGGCCTGGCCGGTGGTCACGCCCTGGCCGGTGGTCACCTGGAGGGCGGACAGGTGGCTGTAGGTGGTCTCCAGCCGTTTCCCGTCGACCGTGCCGTGGTCGATCACCACGCGGTAGCCGTAGGCCGACGTCAGGCCGGCGAACTCGACCCGCCCCTCCCACGACGCGGACACCTGGGCCCCCTGCGGCGCGCCGAAGTCGACGCCCGTGTGGAGTTTGGTGACCCCGGTCAGCGGGTGCGCCCGCGAACCGAACGGCGAGGTGACGGTGAGCGTGGTGACGGGCGGCGTCAGCAGCGCGCCGGCGGCCCGGCCGCCCTCCTGCTCGGGGTTCTTCCGGACCAGGGCGTCGTACCGCGGCAGCCGCTCCTTGACCTCGGCGACGAACGCGCGGGCCGCGCCGGGGACCTTGCCGGCCTTCTCGACCCGGTCCGCCCCGGCCGCGTACGCGGCGAGCGTGAGGTCGGCGACGTCACCGTTGACGGTGCCCTCGGTGCGCAGCGCGGTCATCTTCTCCGCCAGGGAGCAGTCCTGCCGCCCCAGCGCCATGATCGCGTCCACCACGTCGCGCGGCGAGGACGTGCCGTTGCCGTCGTCGTCCCGGCCCCAGGTCTTCCAGCCGGCGTCCGTGAAACGGGCGATGCCCTGCTCGGAGAGGCTCGCGGTGTCGTCCTGCCACCCGGAGAGCCGGTCGATGTGCGCGGCGAGGAGCGCGGGCGTGACACCCGTGCAGTCCTCGGTCGCCTTGCGCAGCCAGGGGACGTAGGAACCGTCCACGTTGCTGACGGCCGACTCCGGCCCGCCCGGCGCCTGGTCCTGCGGCAGGGCCGTGTCGAGGACGCCGGTCAGGGAGAGGAAGGCGAGGACCCCGGTGAGCGTCACCACACCGGGCAGCACGATCAGGGTGAAGGGGCCGGGGCCGCGACGGCGCGGCTCCGTGGTGGCCGGCCCCGCGGTGGGTGCCTGCGGTTCGGGCTGCGCCGTGTCGTCGTCCGCGGGCTCGTTCCGCGTGGCTTCGTTCCCGGTCGTCCCCGCCATGAGGGGGTACGCCGTGTCTTCCCTGTCCTTGGTCACGTGCCGGGCCGGCTCCAGGAGGGCGCCACGGCGGGGCGTGATGTCGGCGGGATGTATCGGCTCACGCTCAGACGCTAACGAGCCCGTGATCACGATGTCACCGGTCGCGAGGACAGGCTGAACTGCCCGATGGGGCACCGCCGGTGCCCGGCGCGACAGCGCCGGGCGGACCTGGATGTGGCCGGCAGACGAGTCGGGCTGTACGCCGGGTTCTGTTCCGGCGGGTCCTCGCGGGCCCGCCGGCGACGGCCATCCATCTAGGGCCGGTGTTGCCACCGGCCTCGTGCGGTCTACCCGCGGACTCGGGCGGGCAGCCCTCGAACGTCCGCGCAGAGTCGCCTTCCCTTCCGAGGAGGCGACTCCTCTTGACCTTGCTCCGGGTGGGGTTTACCTAGCCGCCTGAGTCACCTCAGGCGCTGGTGGTCTCTTACACCACCGTTTCACCCTTACCCAGCGCCTGAGCGCCGGGCGGTCTGTTTTCTGTGGCACTGTCCCGCGGGTCACCCCGGGTGGCCGTTAGCCACCACCCTGCCCTGTGGAGCCCGGACGTTCCTCGGGAAGTCCCGTGAGGGACTCCACGCGGCCGCCCGCCCGGCTCGTCTGCCGTGCCGACCATGGTACCGGGCGCGGGCGGGGCCCCGGTGCGGCGGCCGTCGCCAGGACCGAGCCGGCGAGGATCAGGGCGAAGGCGGCGAGGACTCCTCCCGTCAGGGGCTCGTCCAGGAACAGCGCGCCGGCCGCCACCGCGATCGCCGGGTTGACGTACGTGATCACCGACGCGCGGATCGGGCCCGCCTCCTTGATCAGTTCCAGGAAGGCCGCGAAGGCCACCGCCGTGCAGACGACACCGAGGGCGGCCAGGGCGGCGAGGGTGCCGGCCGAGGGCAGGGCCGCCGGGCGGGTCGCGGCCGCCGCGGGGGCGTAGACCAGGGCGGCCAGGGCCAGGCAGGGCGTGATGAGGTGCAGCGTGGGGACGTCCTTGAGGTGGCGATCGGCGATCAGGGGCGCCGTGGCGTAGCCGACGACCGTCACCAGGACCTCCGCCAGGGAGAGGGCGTCGCCGCCGGTCAGGTGGGGGACGGTGAGGACACCGACACCGCCGAGACCGAGCGCGAGGCCCGTGGTCCGGCGGACGCCCAGCGACTCCGCGGCGCCGAAGGTGGGGGTCCCCCCGCTCGAGCGAAGCCGAGAGTGGGGGAGGGACAGCAGGACGCTGACGATCGGTACGCCCGCGATCAGCAGACCCGCCGTGGAGCTGGACAGGTGGCGTTCGGCGTCGGTCAGGGTGTACCAGGGGCCGATGATCTCGATGACCGCGAACGCCAGCATCGGTTTCCAGTACGTCCGCACGTTCCGGGCCAGCCCCGGCCGGCGCAGGGCGAAGGGGAGCAGGAGCACGGCGCCGAGCGCGCAGCGCACGAACACCACCGTCGACGGGGACACCTCGTCCACCGCCACTTTGATCATCAGATAGGGGATGCCCCAGACCACTCCCATCAGGGAGAACAGGGCCCAGCCGCGTGCAGTCATGAAGGTGAGTGTCGGCCGGGTCGGCGGGCGCTGTCTTGAACGCTGTTGCGGTACGCCGCCGGGGTCACCCCGAGGACGCGGCGGAACCAGCGGGTCAGGTGGGCCTGGTCGGCGAAGCCGACGAGGCCGGCCACCTCGGCGGGGCGCGCTCCGGCGTCCAGGAGGGCGCGGGCCCGGGTCACCCGGTACTGGGCGAGCCAGGCGTACGGGGGCACCCCCATCGTCGTACGGAAGGCGCGCAGGAGCTGGTAGCGGGAGAGGCCGAGGTCGGCGGCGAGGTCGGCGAGGGAGGGCGGGGCGAGCAGTTCGTCGGCCAGGCGGTCGCGGACGGCGACGGTGCCCGCGCCGGGGACCGCCGTGTCGTCCCCGCGGGCGGTGGAGTGGCGGCGGGCGAGGGCGGTGAGCAGCCAGGGGATGCGGGACTCCGCCTCCAGGGGGTCCGGGCAGGAGCTCACGTCCGTGTGGGCACGGCGCAGGGCGGCGGCCAGCTCGGGGTCGTCGAGGACGGGTTCCCGGAAGTGCGGGAGGCCGCTGCCGCCGAGGGTGCCGTCGGTGAGGAGGGCGGGGACGGCGTAGAGGGCGCGGTAGGAGTAGCCGTCGGGAGCGGCGGGGCCGCCGGTGTGCATCTCGCCGGGTTCGAGGACGACGATCGAGCCCGGTCCGGAGACGATGCGCCCGCCCCGGTAGGCGATGGTCTCCAGGCCGCCGACGGTGACGCCGACCGTGAACTCCTCGTGGGCGTGGGGGGCGTACTCGTGCCGGCTGAAGCGGGCGGTGAGCAGGTCGAGGGGAGGACCGCACCGCCCGAGCCGCGCCCTGGTCCAGCGGGCCTGTTCCCGTACGTCCGTCACCTTCCACCCCCGCCCACAGGGGATCAGAGGAAGTCGGCGGTGTCCAGGTCGAATCCGAAGGGGGCGGGGAGGGTGACCGGTTTGCCGAAGGGGCGGGTGCACCGCTCGCGGTACTCATCCTCCTCCGGGTCGCTGAACAGCGTGACCGAGGAGGTTTCGCGGTCGACGAGGAGGTAGAGGGGAATGCCTCCGCGGGCGTAGCAGCGTGGCTTGGTCTCGCGGTCGGTCTCGGGTCTGGCATCGGTCACTTCCACCACCATGGCGACGCCCGCACAGGGCATCCAAGGGCCGGCTCCCCTGTAGAGCCGCAGGTCCCTGGGGGCGAGGGTGCCGTCCGGGATCACGTGGTCCTGTGGGCAGGCGTGCGCGCTCTTCAGCTTCAAGCCCTTGTTCCCGGAGAAGGCCATGGTGGTGCGGGAGCCGGTGTGGATCTGGCTCGCGATCTGACCGAGGCAGTGCTCGTGCGACCCGTCCGGCAGTGGCCTGAGGAGGAACTCCCCTTCGACGAGTTCTGCCCGGAACCCCTCCGGGGTGTTCAGACCGACGAACCAGTCCAGGAGGAGGTTCTCGGAGGTCGGGTCGTATGTGATCACGCTGCTGTGCCTCGCTTTCGGTCGCCGCTCAGACTGGCGTGGGGAGGGCTCACCTCGGGGACGGACGGAGGTCGTTCACCCGATGGGGTTCGCTTGACCCTGCCGCGGCGTCAACGTTTCTACTGGGGTCATGCGGATCGGAGAACTCGCCGCGGCCGTCGGTGTCACCACGCGGGCGGTGCGGCACTACCACCAGCTGGGGCTGTTGCCGGAGCCGGAGCGGCTGGGCAACGGCTACCGGGACTACGGGCTGCGGCACGCCGTCGTGCTGGCGCGGATCAGGCGGCTGACCGAGCTGGGTCTGGGGCTCACCGAGGTGCGGGACGTGCTCGCGGACGACGCGGGGAAGGAGCTCGTCGAGGTGCTGACGGAACTGGACGAGGACCTGGCGCGGCAGGAGGCCGCGATCCGGGAGCGGCGGGCGCGGCTGCGGACCCTGCTGGAGAGCGGGGACGGGCTGAGCGCCGAGGGGCCGGTCTCGCCGGAGCTGGCCGCGCTGTTCCGGGACACGGCCCACCTGGCCGACTCCCCCATGGCCGTCAAGGACCGCGAGATGCTCGCGCTCCTCGAGACCGCGGCGCCGCCGGAGGAACGGGAACGGCTGATGGGGCTGATGGGCGGGGTGGTCGGGGCACCGGGCGGGGCGGAGCGGGTGACGGCCGCGTACCGCCTGCTCGACTCGCTCGCCGAGGCCGGGCCGGACGACCCGCGGGTGGAGGAGGCCGCCCGGGCCCTCGCCGCGTGCGTGCCGGCCGAGCTGGTGCCGGAGGGAACGGACTTCGACGAGAGCGGCAGTTTCCTGCGGGCCTTCTACGCCGACTTCGCCCCCGCCCAGGCGGAAGCGATCCGGCGGATGCTGCGGATCGTGTCGGAGGGCCGGCCGTGAGAGGCGTACGGGTGGGCCGGGCGCTGGTCCGGCACGAGCTGCGGCTGATGATGAGCCTGTGGCTGTGGGTGGCCCGGCGCAGGCACGGTGTCGGCGGCGGGACGGCGTTCGGGTACGCGCGCGGGCAGGCGGCCGTGATGTACGGGTTCGCGTTCGTGTGCGTGGTCGAGACGGTGGCGATGTCCGTGCTGCTGGGCGACTGGCCGACGGTGCACGCGGTGGTGCTCTTCCTGGACGTGTACACCGTCGTCTTCGTCGTCGCGCTGCACGCCGCGTCCGTCGTACGGCCCCATGTGCTGGGTGACGGGGTGCTGCGGGTGCGCCGGGCCGTCCACGTCGATCTGCGGATACCGGTCGGGCGGATCGCCTCGGTCCGGCGTGAGCTGCGGATGACGCACGAGGTGGCGGAGGGGGAACTCGATCTCGCCGTCGGTTCGCAGACGACCGTCACGGTCGAGCTCGCCGAGCCGGTCACCCACGTCACCTTCTTCGGGCGTCCCCGCGAGATCCGTGTGGTCCGCTTCCACGCGGACGACTCCGACGGGCTCGTCCGCGCGCTCGCCTCCCCCGCTCCCCTCGGTGATAGCGTCCGACCGGACGGCTGTCGGAGGGACACGGCACGTGGTGGGCAAGGCTGAGGAGACGCCTCGCGAGCGGTACCGCGCCCAGGTGCGCGCGGAGATCAAGGAGCGCGCCTGGGAGCAGATCGCCGCCTCGGGGGCGCCGGGGCTGTCGCTGAACGCCATCGCCAGGCAGATGGGGATGAGCGGGCCCGCGCTGTACCGGTACTTCGCCGGCCGTGACGAACTGATCACCGAGCTGGTCCGGGACGCCTACCGCTCCCTCGCCGACGTCTTCCGCGCCGCCGCCGCGTCCGGCGCGGACCTCGACGGGCTGGGGCGCGCGCTGCGCGCGTGGGCGCTCGACGACCCGCAGCGCTACTTCCTCGTCTACGGCACACCGGTCCCCGGCTACCACGCCCCCGACGACGTCACCACGACCGCCCGCGAGATCATGACGGTCGTCCTCGACGCCGCCCGCCCCGTCGCGGGCCCGGCGGACACCACCGGCCTCGACGACCATCTCGCCGAGCACCGGGAGTGGGCGGGCGACCACCCCGCGGACCCCGCCGCCCTGCGCCGCGCGCTGTCCTTCTGGACCCGGCTGCACGGGGTGCTCTCCCTGGAGCTGGCGGGGCACTTCACGGGCATGGGCTTCGACCCGGCCGTCCTCTACGGCGCCGAACTGGACCGGCTGGCACACGCCGTACGCTGACTTCGAGCTCGATCGAAGGAGTACGTGTGCTTGTCCTGCTGCCGCCGTCCGAGGGAAAGGCCGCTTCCGGCCGCGGTGCCCCGCTGAAGCCCGAGTCGCTGTCGCTGCCGGGGCTGGCCGCCGCGCGGGAGGCCGCCCTGGCCGAGCTGGTGGACCTGTGCACCGGCGACGAGGACAAGGCGCGCGAGGTGCTCGGGCTGAGCGAGGGGCTGCGGGGCGAGGTCGCGAAGAACGCGGAGCTGCGGACCGCCGGTGCGCGGCCCGCCGGGGAGATCTACACCGGGGTGCTGTACGACGCCCTGGACCTGGCGTCCCTGGACGCGGCGGCGAAGCGGCGGGCGGCGGCGTCCCTGCTGGTGTTCTCGGGGCTGTGGGGCGCGGTGCGGGTCACCGACCGGATTCCCTCCTACCGGCTCTCGATGGGTGTGAAGCTGCCTGGCCTCGGCGCGCTGGGCGGGCACTGGCGTGCGCCGATGGCCCAGGTGCTGCCCGAGGCGGCCGGGGACGGGCTGGTGCTGGACCTGCGGTCGGCGGCGTACGCGGCGGCCTGGAAGCCGAAGGGCGAGGTGGCGGCGCGGACGGCGACCGTGCGGGTGCTGCACGCGCCCACGCGGAAGGTGGTCAGCCACTTCAACAAGGCGACCAAGGGGCGGATCGTACGGAGCCTGCTGACCGCCGGGGCCGCGCCGGAGGATCCCGCCGGGCTGGTGGAGGCGCTGCGGGACCTCCGGTACGAGGTGGAGGCGACGGCGCCGGCCAGGGCTGGGGCGGCGTGGGCGCTGGACGTGCTGGTGGACGAGGTGCACTGATTGCACCCTCTGCAATGAGCTTTGCGCAGTGCGCATCGGTGTGGGCAGGATGACGTCATGCGCTCTCCCCTGCCCTCCCCGGATTCCTCCTCCGTGCTGGACCTCGCCCCCGTCGTGCCCGTCGTCGTCGTCGAGGACGCCGCCGACGCCGTACCGCTGGCGCGGGCTCTGGTCGCCGGGGGCCTGCCCGCGATCGAGGTGACCCTGCGGACGCCCGCCGCGCTCGACGCGATCCGGGCGATCGCCGGTGCGGTGCCGGACGCCGTGGTCGGCGCCGGGACGGTGATCACGCCGGAACAGGTGGGCGAGGCGGTGGCGGCCGGGGCGCGGTTCCTGGTCAGCCCGGGGTGGACGGACGTGCTGCTGGAGGCGATGCGGGCGTCCGGGGTGCCGTTCCTGCCGGGGGTGTCGACCACCTCGGAGGTGGTGGCGCTCCTCGAGCGGGGGGTGCGGGAGATGAAGTTCTTCCCGGCGCAGGCGGCGGGCGGTACGGCGTACCTGAAGTCGCTCGCCGGTCCGCTTCCGCAGGCCCGCTTCTGCCCGACCGGGGGCATCGGCCCCGGTTCCGCGCCGGACTACCTCGCGCTGCCCAACGTGGGGTGCGTGGGCGGGAGCTGGATGCTCCCGGCGGACGCGGTGGCCGCCCGGGACTGGGGCCGCATCGAGGCGCTGGCGCGGGCGGCGGCGGGGCTCAGCGCAGGTGCGAGGTGTCGTTGAACAGGCGGACGCTGGCGTTGCCGTCGGCGTAGTACGCCACGGCGGAGAGCGAGGCCGCCGAGAGTTCCATACGGAACAGGGCCTCGGGCGGGGCGCCCAGGGCGAGGCGTACGAAGGTCTTGATCGGTGTCACGTGGGTGACGAGCAGGACCGTACGGCCGCGGTACTCGGCGGTCAGCCGGTCGCGGGTGGCGGCGACCCGGGCGGCGGTGGCCGCGAAGCTCTCGCCGCCGCCGGTGGGTTCGGCGTCCGGGGAGGACAGCCAGGCGTTCAGGTCGTCGGGGTGACGTTCGCGGACCTCGCCGAAGGTGAGGCCCTCCCACGCGCCGAAGTCCGTCTCGCGCAGCCCGTCCTCCACGGCCACGTCGAGCCCGAGACGGGCGGCGACGATGCCGGCGGTCTCGCGCGTACGGGCGAGGGGCGAGGCGACGACCGCCTGGACGGTGCCGCGCCGGGCGAGGAACTCGGCGGCCCTCTCGGCCTGTTCCCGGCCGACGCCGGAGAGGGAGGGGTCGCTGCCGCCGCTGCCCGAGAAGCGCTTCTGCGGGGTCAGCGGGGTCTCACCGTGCCGCAGCAGCACGAAGGTCGCGGGCGGCCCCAGATCGGCGGGCGCCCACCCGGCACTGGGCGTGGCGACGGCCCGCGCGGCACGGAGATCGGCGCCGGCTTTCACACCGGCGGCCTCGGGCGCGGTGCCGGTCCCGGC
>NZ_NCTE01000037.1 GCF_002114215.1 Streptomyces sp. 13-12-16
CCCCCCTTCCCCACCCCCCGAACCCACCGATAAACCAGCTCCGGCCGCCCCACCTGCCCGTAAACCGGAGCCCGCCCGGCCCTCCCCGCCTCCACCAGGTGCTCCAGGTACCGCCGGGCCGTGATCCGGGAGATCCCCACCGCCTCGGCGACCCCCGCCGCGGTCAGCCCGTCCTCCACCTCCCGCAGTGCCCCCGTCACCCGCTCCAGCGTCGGTCCGCTCAGCCCCTTCGGCAGCGCGGCCGGGCCCGGCGCGCGCAGTGCCGCCAGGGCCCTGTCCACCTCGTCCTGTCCGCTGGCCTCGCCCACCGCCGCGTGGAACTCGGCGTACCGCACCAGCCGGTCCCGCAGGGTCGCGAACGTGAACGGCTTCAGCACGTACTGCACGACCCCGAGCGACACCCCCTCCCGCACGACCGCCAGGTCCCGTGCCGACGTCACCGCGATCACGTCGGCGTGGTGCCCGGCCGCCCGCAGCGAGCGCGCGAGCTGGAGTCCGTGCACGTCGGGCAGGTGCAGGTCGAGGAGGAGCAGGTCGACGGGGGTGCGGTCCAGTGCCCGGCGGGCCTCCGCCCCGCTGTGCGCCTTCCCCACGGCGACGAACCCGGGCACCCGCCCGACGTACATCACATGGGCGTCGGCGGCCACCGGGTCGTCCTCGACCACCAGCACTCTGATGGGCTCCCCGGCCACTCCGCTCATACGGCGCCTCCCGCGCTCTCCACGACGGTGGAGCCCCTCAGCGGCAGCCGCGCCTCGAACACCGCGCCGCCCCCGTCCCCGGACGTCACCGACAGCACCCCGCCGTGCCGGCCCGCCGCCTGCCGTACGAGCGCCAGGCCCAGCCCCCGCCCGCCCGGCCCGGCCGGCTTGGTCGTGAAGCCCCGCTGGAAGACCGCCTCCGTGTGGTCCGGGTCCACGCCGGGGCCGGTGTCGGAGACCCGCAGGATCAGCTCCGAGCCGTGCTCCTCGGTCCGTGCCGTCACCGTCACCCGCGGGTGCAGCCCGCCCTGTGCCGCGTCCACGGCGTTGTCGATCAGGTTGCCGAGGATGGTGACCAGGTCCCGGGCGGGCAGGGTGTCCGGGAGGAGGCCGTCGTCCAGGCGGCTGTCGTCCGACACCACCAGTTCCACGCCCCGCTCGTTGGCCTGGGCGGTCTTGCCGAGGAGCAGTGCCGCGAGGACCGGCTCGCTCACCGCCGCCACCACCTGGTCGGTGAGGGCCTGCGCCAGCTCCAGCTCGGCCGTGGCGAAGTCGACCGCCTCCTCCGCGCGGCCCAGCTCGATCAGCGAGACGACGGTGTGCAGCCGGTTCGCCGCCTCGTGCGCCTGCGACCTGAGCGCCTGGGTGAAGCCGCGCTCGGAGTCCAGCTCGCCCATCAGCGACTGGAGCTCGGTCACGTCCCGCAGCGTCACCACCGAGCCGCGCTGCTGGCCGCCGGTGACCGGTGAGGTGTTCACCACCAGCACCCGGTCCGCCGTCAGGTGCACCTCGTCCACCCGCGGCTCGGAGGCCAGCAGCGCACCCGTCAGCGGTGTGGGCAGCCCCAGCTCCGCCACCGACCTGCCCACCACGTCCTCCTCCGGTGTCACGCCCAGCAGCTCCCGGCCGCCGTCGTTGATCAGCGCGACCCTGTACCGGCCGTCCAGCATCAGCAGCCCCTCGCGCACGGCGTGGAGCGCGGCCTGATGGTAGTCGTGCATGTGGCTGAGCTCGGTCGCGTTCATGCCGTGGGTGTGCCGGCGCAGCCGCGCGTTGATGACGTACGTGCCGATCGCGCCGAGCCCGAGGGCGCCGGCCGCGACCGCGAGCAGCGCCGTGAGCTGTCCCCGGGCGCGCTGGCTGATCTCCTCGACCCTTATGCCCGCGCTGACCAGGCCGGTGATCCGGTCGCCGTCCCGGATCGGGGTGACCGCCCGGACCGACGGGCCGAGGGTACCGGTGTAGGTCTCGGTGAAGGTGCGGCCCCGGAGTGCCGGGCCGGTGTGGCCCTGGAAGAGCAGGCCGATCTGGTCGGGGTCGGGGTGGGTCCAGCGGATGCCCCGCGGGTCCATGATCGTGACGAAGTCGATGTCGGTGTCCCGTACCACCGCCAGCGCGTACGGCTGGAGCTCCGCCGACGGGTCGGGGGTGCGGATCGCCTCCCGCACGGAGGGCGAGTCGGCGATCGAACGGGCCACGGAGGTGGCCTGACGGCCGGCCGCCTGCTCGGCCTGGCTGCGGTCGCTGACGTACGTGAACAGCGCGGACCCGGCCACGACGACCGCGATGAGCACGGCCTGCATGGCGAAGAGCTGGCCCGCGAGGCTGCGGGGCCGGGGGAGGGGGATGCGCATGCCGCCAGTCTGCCTCCGGGGTCCACGGTGAACTAAATGAACGGAAGGGTGACCGCGCTCACAAGGCACGACATAGTCACGGCGTTCCCCGAAAACCCATCCCCCGGACGTGAGCCGCACGCCGGTGATGCCGACGACGTCGTCAAGGAGGGCCGCCGTGACCAGCACAGCCGCTACGGCACCTGCCGAACCCAAGGCAAAGCGGGACCGCACGCACTATCTCTACATCGCGGTGATCATCGCGGTCGCCCTCGGTATCGCCGTCGGTCTGATCGCGCCCGACTTCGCGACCGAGCTGAAGCCGCTCGGCACCGGCTTCGTGAACCTGATCAAGATGATGATCTCGCCGATCATCTTCTGCACCATCGTGCTGGGCATCGGCTCCGTGCGGAAGGCCGCCAAGGTCGGCGCGGTCGGCGGTATCGCGCTCGGCTACTTCATGGTGATGTCGGTCGTCGCGCTCGCCATCGGCCTGATCGTCGGCAACATCCTGGACCCGGGCACGGGCCTCGCGGTCACCGACGCCGTCAAGGAGACCGGTCAGGCGCAGGTCGACGCGGAGGCCAAGAGCACCGTCGACTTCCTGATGGGCATCATCCCGACCACGATCGTCTCCGCGTTCACCGCCGGCGAGGTCCTGCAGACCCTGCTGGTCGCCCTGCTCTGCGGCTTCGCCCTCCAGGCCATGGGCTCCGCCGGGCAGCCCGTCCTGCGCGGCATCGAGCACATCCAGCGGCTGGTCTTCCGCGTCCTGGCGATGATCATGTGGGCGGCCCCGATCGGTGCCTTCGGCGCCATCGCGGCGGTCACCGGCTCGGCCGGCGTCGACGCGCTCAAGAGCCTCGCCGTGCTGATGCTCGGCTTCTACGTCACCTGCGTCCTGTTCATCTTCCTGGTGCTGGGCACGATGCTGCGCCTCATCGCGGGCGTGAACGTCTTCTCGCTCTTCAAGTACCTGGGCCGCGAGTTCCTGCTGATCCTCTCCACCTCCTCGTCGGAGTCGGCGCTGCCGCGCCTCATCGCGAAGATGGAGCACCTGGGCGTCAGCAAGCCGGTGGTCGGCATCACCGTCCCGACCGGCTACTCCTTCAACCTCGACGGCACCATGATCTACATGACCATGGCCTCGCTGTTCATCGCCGACGCCATGGGCACGCCGATGTCGATCGGTGAGCAGATCCCGCTGCTGCTCTTCCTGCTGGTGGCCTCGAAGGGCGCGGCCGGTGTCTCCGGTGCGGGTCTCGCCACGCTGGCCGGTGGTCTCCAGTCGCACAAGCCGGCCCTGGTGGACGGCATCGGCCTCATCGTGGGCATCGACCGCTTCATGAGCGAGGCCCGCGCCCTCACCAACTTCGCGGGCAACGCCGTCGCCACCGTCCTGATCGGCACCTGGACCAAGGAGATCGACCGGGCCCGGGTGGACGAGGTCCTCGCCGGCCGCGCCCCCTTCGACGAGAAGACGCTGCTGGACGACCACGCCGCCGGCGGCGACCCGGACGAGCCCCGCGCCGAGCTGTCCGAGCCGGGCGGCGAGAAGGAGCTGGCCAAGGCCTGACGGCCACCGACGCCACGCCCCACAGACCCGGGCGGCTGGGTACTCCCCCCGTAGCTCAGCCGCCCGGTCGCCGGAGGCCCGTCGCCCGTATCCGGGCCTCCGCAGCCGCCGAGCGGCCGGACCCCACCCCCGTGGGTCCGGCCGCTCGGCCGTTTCCGTCCCGTCCTTGCCTTGACGCCGACGTCAAGGCTTACGTTCGTCGGTATGCGAATCGGCGAGCTGGCCGCACGGGCCGGGACCACCACGCGGACTCTGCGGTACTACGAGTCACGCGGGCTGCTGTCCGCGCGGCGCACCGGCAACGGGTACCGGACCTACGACGAGAGCGATCTGAGGCTGCTGCGGCAGATCCGCACGCTCCAGGACTTCGGGTTCGGCCTGGAGGAGACGCGGCCCTTCGTGGAGTGTCTGCGGGCCGGGCACCCCGAGGGCGACTCGTGCCCCGCCTCGCTCCAGGTCTACCGGCGCAAGCTGGACGAGCTCGACGCCCTGATCGGCGAGCTGCGCGCGGTACGGGCGAAGGTCGGCGAGCAGTTGACGCGCGCCGAGCGGGCGCGGGACGGACTGGCCGCCGACGCGGCGGTTCCGGGCGGTCCGGAGCCGGTGTGCGAACTGGGAGGGGAACTGCGATGAGCAGGGCGAGCGGTGTGCCCGAGGTGACCGACGCGGACTTCGGGGAGGAGGTGATCGGGGCGGAGCTGCCGGTGCTGGTGGAGTTCACCGCCGACTGGTGCCCGCCGTGCCGGCAGATGGCGCCGGTGCTGAGCGCGCTGGCCGCCGAGGAGGAGGGCCGGCTGAAGGTCGTCCAGCTGAATGTGGACGCCAATCCCGACACGACCAACGCCTACAAGGTGCTGTCGATGCCGACCTTCATGGTGTTCCGCGATGGGGAGCCGCTGCGGTCGATGGTGGGGGCCAGGCCCAAGCGGCGGCTCCTGGAGGAGCTGGCGGACGTGCTCCGACCCGGTACGACGACCCGGTGAGAGCTGGGGCGACCTGGTACGCGGCACAAGAGAACCCCCGGGCAATTGCGCCCGGGGGTTTTCTTTGCGTATATTCGTTGATTCGCGACTTCATTTCCGAAGAAGTCATACGGAAGTCGCAGTGAAGTTCAGTGACCACAGTATATCCGGGCGGGAGCGGAATTGTCAAACACCGAATTTCCGGACGAGGAATTGCGGCAGGAACAGCAATTCGTCGACGGACTGTACGCACGCGTGGACGTCCTGCGCGGCGACGCCGAGGTGTCCGTCACGGAGGCGCTCGCCCAGGGCCACACCCCCAGGCAGGCCAGGCTGGAGCGGGACATCCTGGTCGCCGAGCGCTCCGGGCTGCTCGCCGCGCTGAACGCGGTGGACGGCTCCCTCTGCTTCGGCCGCATCGACCTCGCCTCCGGCGACACCCACCACATCGGCCGCATCGGCCTGCGCGCCGACGACGCCGAACGCACGCCCGTCCTCATCGACTGGCGCGCCGACGTGGCACGCCCGTTCTACCTGGCCACCGGCCACACCACGATGGGGCTCAGGCGCCGTCGGCACATCTCCACCGAGGGCCGCCGGGTCACCGCCCTGCACGACGAGGTCCTCGACCTCGGCGACGACACCCGCACCGGCCACGAGGACCCGACCGGCGACGCCGTGCTGCTCGCCGCGCTCAACTCCGCGCGCACCGGCCGCATGGGCGACATCGTGCGCACCATCCAGGCCGACCAGGACCGCATCATCCGCGCCCCGCACCGCGGGGTCATGGTCGTCGAGGGCGGCCCCGGCACCGGCAAGACCGCCGTCGCCCTGCACCGCGCCGCCTACCTGCTCTACGAGCACCGCGAGCTGCTGGCCCGCCGCGCCGTCCTGATCGTCGGCCCCAACCCGGCGTTCCTCGGCTACATCGGCGAGGTGCTGCCCAGCCTCGGCGAGACCGGTGTGCTGCTCGCGACCGTCGGCGAGCTGTACCCCGGCGTGAGGACCACCCGGACCGACACCCCCGAGGCCGCCGCCGTGAAGGGCCGCGCGGAGATGGCCGACGTCCTCGCCGACGTCGTACGCGACCGGCAGGCGCTGCCCGACCCGGTGATCGCGATCGAGCACGACCGCGAGGTCCTCATGCTCGACGACGGCCTGGTGAACGTCGCCCGCGAACGCACCCGCGCCGCCAAGCTGCCGCACAACGCGGCCCGCGAGCACTTCGAGGGCCACATCCTCAACGCGCTCACCGACATGGTCGCCGAACGCATCGGCACCGACCCCTACGACGGCTCCAACCTGCTCGACCCCAGCGACATCACCCAGATCCGCGACGAGCTCGCCGAGAACCCCGAGGTCTGGTCCGCCATCGACCGACTGTGGCCGAGGGTCACCCCGCAGCGCCTGGTCGCCGACTTCCTCGCCGCCCCCGAGGGCCACCTCTCCGACGAGGACGCCGCCGCGGTCCGCCGCCCGGTCACCCGGCACTGGACCGTCTCCGACGTGCCCCTGCTCGACGAGGCCGCCGAACTCCTCGGCGAGGACGACCGCCTCGAACGCGAGCGCGCCGAACACGAACGGCAGAAGCAGATCGCCTTCGCACAGGGCGTGCTGGACGTCTCGTACGCCTCCCGGACCTACGAGTTCGAGGACAAGGAGGACGACGACCCGGACTCCTCCGAGGTGCTGTCCGCGCACGACATCATCGACGCCGAACGCTTCGCCGAACGGCACGAGGAGGACGACCACCGCAGTGCCGCCGAACGTGCCGCCGCCGACCGCACCTGGGCGTTCGGGCACATCATCGTCGACGAGGCACAAGAACTCTCCCCGATGGCGTGGCGGCTGCTGATGCGGCGCAGCCCCACCCGCTCGATGACCCTGGTGGGCGACCCGGCGCAGACCTCCGAGGCGGGCGGCGTCGGCTCCTGGGCGGACATCCTCACCCCGTTCGTCGGGGACCGCTGGGAGCACACCCGGCTCGGCGTCAACTACCGCACCCCCGCCGAGGTCATGGACGTCGCCGCGGCGGTGGTGCGTGCCGAGCACCCCGGCTTCGAGCCGCCCGGTTCCGTCCGCTCCACGGGCGTACGGCCCTGGGCCCGCGCCACCGACGACCTGCCCGGCGCCGTCGCCGGGGTCGTCGCGGAACTCACCCCCGACGAGGGCCGCCTCGCGGTCATCGCCCCGCGTGAACTGCACCGCGCCCTGGCCGCCCGCCTCGACGGGGTGACGGCGGGCGCCGAACCCGACCTGGCGCACGCCGTCGTGCTGCTCGACCCGCGCCAGGCCAAGGGGCTGGAGTTCGACTCGGTCCTGGTCGTCGAGCCGGGCCGCTACGGCACCAGCGACCTGTACGTGGCGCTCACCCGCGCCACCCAGCGGCTCGGCGTCCTGCACACCGAGCCGCTGCCGAAGCCGCTGGCCGACGCCCTGGACTGAGCGGAAGCCCGGTGCTCAGGCCGGGCGCAGCCACACCGTCGCCAGGGGCGGCAGGGTCAGCCGGATGCTCGCCGGGAACCCGTGCCGTCCCTGCGGCTCCGGCTTGACCGGGTCCGGACCGGTGACGTCACCGCCGCCGTAGCGGCCGGCGTCGGTGTTCACCACCTCGTGCCAGGCGGGCACGTCGTCGGGGACGCCGATCCGGTAGTCCTGCCGGACCACCGGGGCGAAGTGGGAGACCGCGAGCAGCGGGGAGCCGTCGGAGTCGTACCGCAGGAACGCGAACACGTTGTCCTCGGCCGCGTCCCCGGTCACCCACCGGAAACCGGACGGATCGGTGTCGCCCCGCCACAGCGCCGGGGTGTGCCCGTACACGGTGTTGAGGTCGCGCACCAGGTCGCGCACCCCGCGGTGGTCGGCCGCGGCGCCGTAGTCGGGGTCGAGGAGCCACCAGTCCGGGCCGTGCGCCTCCGACCACTCCGCTCCCTGCGCGAACTCCTGCCCCATGAAGAGGAGCTGCTTGCCCGGATGGGCCCACATGAAGCCCAGGTAGGCCCGCAGGTTGGCGCGCTGCTGCCACCAGTCGCCGGGCATCTTCGACACCAGGGACCGCTTGCCGTGCACCACCTCGTCGTGGGAGATCGGCAGCACGTAGTTCTCGCTGTAGGCGTACACCATCGAGAACGTCATCTCGCCGTGGTGGTAGCGGCGGTGGACCGGCTCGTGGCTCATGTACTGGAGCGAGTCGTGCATCCAGCCCATGTTCCACTTCAGGCCGAAGCCCAGCCCGCCGAAGCCGCTGGGACCCTTGTGGTGGGTGGCCCGGGTGACGCCGTCCCAGGCCGTGGACTCCTCCGCGATCGTCACGACCCCCGGCACCCTGCGGTACACGGTGGCGTTCATCTCCTGGAGGAACGCCACCGCGTCCAGGTTCTCCCGGCCGCCGTGCTCGTTCGGCGTCCACTGGCCCGGCTCGCGCGAGTAGTCGAGGTAGAGCATCGAGGCGACCGCGTCCACGCGCAGCCCGTCGATGTGGAACTCCTCGCACCAGTACAGGGCGTTCGCCACCAGGAAGTTGCGCACCTCGCGCCGCCCGAAGTCGAACTCCAGGGTGCCCCAGTCCGGGTGCGCGGCCCGCAGCGGGTCCTCGTGCTCGTACAGCGGCCGCCCGTCGAACTCCGCCAGCGCCCACTCGTCGCGCGGGAAGTGCGCGGGCACCCAGTCCATCAGCACCCCGATCCCGGCCCGGTGCAGGGCGTCGACCAGGTACCGGAAGTCGTCCGGGGTGCCGAGGCGGGCCGTGGGCGCGTAGAACCCGGTGACCTGGTAACCCCACGAGCCGCCGAAGGGGTGCTCGGCGACCGGCATCAGCTCCACGTGGGTGAAGCCGAGGTCCCCGACGTACGCGGGGAGCTGCTCGGCGAGCTGCCGGTACGTCAGTCCCGGCCGCCAGGACGGCAGGTGCACCTCGTAGACGGAGAACGGCGCCCGGTGCGCGGGCACGGCCGCCCGGCGCTCCAGCCATTCCGCGTCGCCCCACTCGTACGCCGACGACGTGACGATCGACGACGTGGCCGGCGGGACCTCCGTACGGCGGGCCATCGGGTCGGCGCGCAGGGTCTTCGAGCCGTCGGGGCGGGTGATCTCGAACTTGTACAGCTCGCCCTCGCCGATCCCCGGCACGAACAGCTCCCACACCCCCGTCGAGCCCAGCGACCGCATGGGGAAGCCGGTGCCGTCCCAGAAGTTGAAGGTGCCGCACACCCGCACCCCGCGCGCGTTCGGCGCCCACACCGTGAAGCGGGTGCCGGTGACGCCCTGGTGGGTCATGGGGTGCGCGCCGAGGACCGTCCACAGCTCCTCGTGCCGCCCCTCGCCGATCAGGTGCAGGTCGAGCTCGCCGAGCGTGGGCAGGAAGCGGTACGCGTCCTCCGTCTCCTGCACCGTCCCCTCGTACGTCACGAGCAGCCGGTACGCCGGGACCTCGCCCAGCGGCAGCAGTCCCGAGAAGAAGCCGTCGCCGTCGTCGTGCAGCTCGACGGTGAGGCCCCCGGAGACGACGGTCACCGCGAGGGCGTACGGCCGCAGCGCCCGGAAGACGACCCCGCCGGGCACCGGATGCGCGCCGAGCACGGAGTGCGGTGCGTGATGCGTCCCGCTCAGCAGCCGCTCCCGGTCGGCGGCGTCCACGGCGGGGGAGACGACGATCTCCATCTCGGGCGGGGCGGGCTGGTGGGCGGGGGCGGCCTTCGCCGCCGTCTTCTTCGCCGTGGTCTTCTTGACGGGGGTCTTCTCGGCCACGGCCTTCTTCGCGGCCTTCTCCGCCGGGCTCTTGGCGGCGGCCTTCTTCGTCGCGGCCTTCTTCACCGTCGCTTTCCCGGTCGCCGCCTTCTTGGCCGTGGCCTTGGCCGCCGAGGCGGCCTTCTTCCCGGCGGCCTTCTTCGTCGGCTCGGCTGCCGCGGGCTGCCGCTCGGCCGGCTGCTCCGGATGCGGACCGCTGGACTCGGGGCGGGGGGTCACGGGCGAAGCCTCCTGGACGCGGGTCGGATGGGTCAGATCAGGTCGGTCGTGGCGAGCCGGTGCGCGGCGGCCATCGGTACGGGCAGCCACTCGGGACGGTGCCGGGCCTCGTAGACCACTTCGTAGACCGCCTTGTCGGTCTCGTACGCGCGCAGCAGCACCGGGTCGGTGCGCGGATCCCGGCCGGCCGCCTCCGCGTAGCCGGAGCAGTACGCCGCCCGGCACCGCACGGCCCAGTCCGGCTGAGGCGGGTTCACCGAACGTGCCGCGTAGTCGAAGGACCGCAGCATGCCGGCCACGTCCCGCACCGCCGGCTGCGGCATCCGGCGCTCGGCCAGCGGACGGGCCGGTTCCCCCTCGAAGTCGATCAGCGACCACTCTCCGGTCGGCGCACGCAGACACTGCCCGAGGTGCAGATCGCCGTGCACCCGCTGGGCGGTCCAGACGCGCCCCTCGGTGGCCAGGTCGTCCAGCGCCGTGAACGCCGAACGCAGCCCGTCCGCGTACGGCCGCAGCGCGGGCACCGCGTGCACGGCCGCCTCCAGCCGCTCGGTCATGCCGGCGACCAGGGAACGGAGCTGGGCGTGCCCCAGCGTGACCGTGGGCAGTGTGCGGGCCAGCGCGGTGTGCACCTCGGCGGTGGCCCGTCCGAGGGCCCGCGACTCGGCGACGAAGTCCTCCCCTTTGGCCAGTTCCCGCAACGCCAGCTCCCAGCCGTCCGTCGCGCCCTGCACGAACGGCTGGAGCACCCCCAGGACGTACGGCTCGGCCGGGGGCGGCGGGCCGGGGGGCTCCTCGGGCTCCGCGACCAGCCAGGCCGTCGGCGGGGGCACCCGGGGGCAGCCCACGCGGGCCAGCGCCAGCGGCAGCTCCAGGTCGGGGTTGATCCCGGGCACGATCCGGCGCAACAGCTTCAGGATGAACGTATCTCCGTAGACGACCGACGAGTTCGACTGCTCGGCGGTCATCAGGCGCGGCACCAGACCGGACCGGATCTCCTGGCGCGGGTCCCGCTCGAAGCGAAGCCCGCCGATCCGGGCCTGGGTGCGCAGCGCCTCCAGGAGCAGTTCGGCGGGCCGGGTGTCGTGCAGGGCCTCGTAGACCGTCCGTCCGGCCAGCGGGCCCCGCGTCACATGACCGATCAGCGCGGGCGCCAGCCGGGGCGGCAACGCCTCGCGCACGCCTATGAGCAGTTGGTAGCAGTCGCCGGGCTGCTCGGGAGTGCCGTGGCCCGGCTGGAGCGGCTGGTGCGCGCGCACCAGCAGGTGGTACAGGCCCAGCTTGGCCGTGGGCGGCAGCAGTTCGGTGGCCGCGACCAGGGAGAACCCGGTGACGGGGCGGCCCTTGCCCGCGAACCAGCGCTGCCGCGGCAGCCATTCCCTCAGCAGTGGATCCAGTGACGCAAGGAGGCCGGGCGGGGTCGTGACGGTGCGTGTGACGGCTTCCGACATGGCGTCGCGTTCCTTTCCGCGTCGGTTGCGGAGGAGCGTCGGGTTGCGTGAAGGGTGCCCAGGGCGGGACGGAGGAAACCGTCCCGCCCTCATGGTGGCCAGAGGCCTCACCGGCGGATGCGGAGCCGGAACCATTGGCGTTCACGCCGCCCCAAGCGGGAGCGTGTCCTTACCGATCACTCGGGAAGGTTTCACGCGACAAGCGCGTGCGGTTGATGACCGAGCCACCCTCCCCCAGTGCCTGAAGGGCCTGGGAGGTGCCCCCATGGCGGGCTCGAACCCTGTTCATCAGGGAGGAGTGACCGTATCACTACTCACCGTGCTCTCGTGTCGCAGCCGGAACCAGTAGAAGCCGTGGCCCCCGAGGGTCAGCAGGTACGGCAGTTCGCCGACGGCCGGGAAGCGCACCCCGCCGAACAGTTCGACCGGGTGCCGTCCCCCGAAGGCGCTGAGATCGAGCTCGGTGGGCTGGGCGAAGCGTGAGAAGTTGTTGACGCAGAGCACCAGGTCGTCCTCGTACTCGCGCAGGAAGGCGAGGACGGCGGGGTTGGAGGACGGCAGCTCGGTGTAGGA